>DASQOL010000190.1:0-50214 GCA_035644475.1 Gammaproteobacteria bacterium
TGACCGATAGCGGCGTCGGCATCCGGCCGGAGTTTCTGCCACGCATTTTCGAGCGGTTTCAGCAGGGCAATCCCTCGATCACGCGGCGTTTCGGTGGCCTGGGGCTCGGCCTCGCGATCGTGAAGCACCTCGTCGACCTGCACGGCGGCGCCATCCGGGCAGAGAGCGATGGCGATGGTAAGGGCGCGCGGTTCACGCTGACGTTGCCGACGGGCTCGGCGCTCGTGGAGAGCGCGACGAGGGGCGCGACGACCCCGGTGACCGAACCAGACGCGCTCCAGGGCATGCGAATCCTGGTCGTGGAGGACGAGAAGGACACGCTCGACTTCCTCGCGCGGATGCTCATCGCTCGCGGCGCCGAGGTCGTGGTTGCCACCTCCGCGGTCGAGGCGCTCGCGCTACTGCCGACGGCGCGCGTGAATTTCCTGATCAGCGACATCGGGCTGCCCGACGTCGACGGCTACGAGCTTCTGCGCAGAGTTCGGCAGATGGACGCGAGCGCGGCGGGCGGAATTCCCGCCATCGCGCTCACGGCGTACGCGCGCGCCGAGGATCGGATGCTCGCGTTCCGCGCCGGCTATCAAGCGCACGTCGCGAAGCCCGTGGAGCCGGGCGAGCTGGTGACCACGATCGCCGATCTCGCGAACCTGGCGCGCGTCTGGGGCTCGTCGGGGTGACGCGCGATTTCGGGCAAGGCAGCCGTTCGACGGCGGTCAACGCGGCGCGGGCGCACCGCGGTGCGCCGCCGCGAGCTTGTCGCAGAACGCCAGCGCCGCGGCCGGATCTATCGGCTTGACCCAATGGTCGTCGAAGCCCGCGCCGAGCGCGCGATCGCGATCGTCGTCCTGACCCCAGCCCGTGATCGCCACGAGTGCCACGCCGCGGCCCCACTCGGCCGCGCGCACTGCTCGCGCGACGTCGTAGCCGTTGACCTTCGGCATGCCGATGTCGAGCAGCGCGAGGTGGGGGCGCACGCGCTCGAGCGCCTGCAACGCCTCCGCGCCGTCGTGCACGACTTCGACGCGGTGACCGTCGAGCTCGAGCAGCGCGGCGAGGCTCGTGGCGGCGTCGCGGTTGTCGTCCGCCACGACGATCGCCAGGCCCGCGCCGGCGCGCGCCCGCGCCGCGGTGGGTGCGCCGGACGCGCCGCGCGCGACCCCGCCGGCCGGCGCGAGCGGCAATTTCACGATGAACTCGCTGCCATGGCCGAGCCCCGCGCTGCGCGCCTCGATGGTCCCGCCGTGCAGCTCGACGAGCCCCTTCGCGAGCGCGAGCCCTATGCCTAGGCCGCCCTCCGTCCGCTCGAGCGGCGGCTCGATTTGCACGAACATCTGGAACAGCCGGGTGAGCGATTCCGGCGTGAGGCCCACGCCGTTGTCGACGATCCGCACGAGCACGGCGTCGCCGTCGCGTTGCGCGGCGAGCCCGATCCGGCCGCCGGGCTCCGTATATTTGGCCGCGTTCGTCAGCAGATTGCCGAACACCTGGGCGAGCCGCAGAGGATCTGCGTCGAGCCCAATGGGCTCCTGCGGGAGCGCGATCTCGAGCGAATGCCGGCGCGCGTCGATCAGCGGCCGCGCCATCTCGATGGCGGTGTCCACCACCGCGGCGAGGTCCACGCGCGACATGCGCACCTCGAGCGTGCCGCGCGTGATCCGTGCGACGTCGAGCAGGTCGTCGAGCAGCCGCGCCATGTGCCCGACCTGCCGGTCGATGACCTCGTGGCTCCGGCGGAGCTGCGCCTCGGTGGCGCCGGCGGTGCGTGCGATGGCGGCCGCCTGGCGGATCGGCGCGAGCGGGTTGCGGAGCTCGTGCGCGAGCACTGCGAGGAACTCGTCCTTGCGCCGGTCCGCCTCGCGCAGCGCTCGCTCGGCGGCGCGCGCGGCCGTGGCGTCGCGGAAGACGAGCACGACGCCCAGGACGATGTCCTGGCTGCGCGGATCGACGATCGGCGCGCCGCTGTCCTCGATCGGTGTTTCGACGCCGTCGCGGCGGATCAGCACCGTGTGATTCGCGAGACCGACGATCGCGCCTTCGCGCAAGACCCTGGCGACGGGGCTCTCGATGTTGGCGCGTGTGTTCTCGTTCAAGATGCGAAACACTTCGTCGAGATGCTTGCCCGCGGCCGCGTCGGCGCGCCAGCCGGTCAGCGACTCGGCGATGGGATTCATGAGGCTTACGCGGCCTGCGCCGTCGGTGGCAATGACCGCGTCGCCGATGCTGCGCAAGGTCGTGGCGAGCCGCTGCTCGCTCGCGCGGATGCGGTTGCCCGCGCGCCGCGTGACGTAGACGAGCACGCCCAAGATCAGGATGGCGAGGCCGGTCAACGTGAGGATGCTGCGGCTCGCGGATCGCCGCGCGGCGGCCTCCGTGCGCCGCTGCTGCTCGATGTCGCGATCCTCGGCGAGCTCCATCGTCTCGATCATGGCGCGGATGGCGTCCATCGAACGCTTGCCCTCGCCGCCCTCGACGATCGCGAGCGCGGCGTCGCTCGAGCCGGCGCGCGCGAGCTCGATCGTGCGGGCGAGCTCGGCCGTTTTCGCATCGGCGAGCGCTCGGAGCGCGCGCAGCGAGTCCTGCGCCAGGTCGTCGCCCGAATAAAGCTCCTGGAGCCGCGCGAGGCGTTGCCCGAGCTGCCTCAGCGCGTCTTGGTACGGCTCGAGATATTCCGCGCGTTGCGTGAGCAGGAACCCGCGCTGGCCGGTCTCGGCGTCGCGGATCACGGAGAGGCTCTGCTCGAGCGCGAGCGCCGTATCCTTACTTTGCACGAGCGCCGTCGACGCCGCGGAGAGCGCCTGCATCGACCGGTACGACACGGCGCCCGCGATCAGCAGCACGACCGCAGACAAGGCCAGGGTGGTGCCGACGATCGATCGTGACCGGACCACGAGAGCTCTGCGCTCGCCGCGGCGCGCTACTTCTTGTCGAGGCTCGCGAGCCAGTCGTCGTCGGAGCCGGCGTTCAAATCGTCGAAGAGATAGGTGCCGAGGTAGCGCTCGCCGGTGTCCGGCAGCATCGCGAGCAGCACGGAGCCCGGCTCCGCCCGCTCGGCCGCCTTCACGGCCGCCGCGAGGGTCGCGCCGGCCGAGATGCCGACGAAGATGCCTTCCTCGCGTGCGAGGCGGCGCGCCATCTGCTTGCCTTCCTCGTCCGTCACGGGCAGCAGCTGGTCGAAGACCTTCGGGTTCAGCACGTCGGGCAGAAAGTCCGGCGTCCAGCCCTGGATCTTGTGCGGCGCCCACTCCTTGCCGCCGAGCAGCGACGCGCCCGCAGGCTCGGTGGCGATGATCTTCACCTCGGGGCGCGCGAGCTTGAGCATCTCGCCGGCGCCGGTGAGGGTGCCGCCGGTACCCCAGCCGGTGACCCAATAGTCGAGCCGGCGTGCCGCGAAGTCCTTCAAGATCTCGGGGCCCGTGGTCTGGCGGTGGAACGCGGGGTTCGCGGGATTCTGGAACTGGCGCGCGAGGAACCAGCCGTGCTTCTCGGCGAGCGCCGCGGCGAGCCGGACCATGCCCGTGCCGCGCTCGGCCGCGGGCGTGAGGATCACCTTGGCGCCGAGCGCGCGCATGATCTTGCGGCGCTCCACGGAGAACGTCTCGGCCATCGTGGCCACGAACGGATAGCCCTTGGCCGCGCAGACCATCGCGAGCGCGATGCCGGTGTTGCCCGACGTGGCCTCGACCACGGTCTGCCCGGGCTTGATGGTGCCGCGGCGCTCGGCGTCGAGGATGATCGCGAGCGCGAGCCGGTCCTTGACCGAGCTCATCGGGTTGAATGCCTCGATCTTGACGTAGATCGTGGCGTGCTTCGGCGCAATCCGGTGCAGCTTCACGACCGGAGTGTTGCCGACGGTGTCGAGGATGCTCTCGTAGATCATGGAGCCCGCCTTTGGTTCGCTTGAACCGCTCTTTCGCTTCGATCGGCGTCTTTGATCGTCAAAGGGCCTGATCGGTTCAGTAGCTTACACGAGCGCGCGTCTCGGCCGACTCGGCGCCGAACACTTCGACCTTGCTCGGCTCGAACCAGCCGTAGCGCTCCGCGAAGCGCGTGGTCTCGCCGACGATCAGCAGCGCGGGCGGACGGATGGCGAGCGCGGCCTGCGCGTCGCCCAGCGACCGCAACGCGGTGCGCACGACGCGCTGCCGCGCGGTGGTGCCGCTCTCGACCACGGCCACCGGCGTGTCGGGATCGTGGCCGTGCGCGATCAGCCCGGCCGCGATCTCGGCGTACTGCGCCACGCCCATGTAGAGCGCGAGCGTCTGCCCGGGCCTGAACTCGGTGAGCACGGCGCCGCGCTCGTCCTGCGTGTGACCGGTGGTGAGCAGCACGGCCTGCGCCACGCCGCGCAAGGTCAGAGGGATGCCCGCGTACGCGGCGCAGCCTTCCGCCGCCGACACTCCGGGCACCACTTGGAAGCGCAGCCCGGCGGCCGCGAGCGCCTCGAGCTCCTCGCCGCCGCGGCCGAAGACCAGCGGGTCCCCGCCCTTCAGACGGCACACCCGCTTGCCCGACTGCACGAGGCGAACGAGCAGCCGGTTCAGCTGCTTTTGCGTGATCGACGG
Organism: Gammaproteobacteria bacterium; assembly: GCA_035644475.1. Classification (GTDB taxonomy): domain Bacteria; phylum Pseudomonadota; class Gammaproteobacteria; order Steroidobacterales; family Rariloculaceae; genus FEN-1219. Next base: position 4,563 of record DASQOL010000190.1, read on the forward strand.
CCGCCGCGGCGTCTTGCCGACCGAGATTAGCTCCGCGTCGCGCCGCGCGTAGCTCAGGAGCTCGGGCGCGACCAGCCGGTCGTAGAGCACCACGTCGGCGCCCGCGAGCAGCTGCCGGCCCCGAATCGTGATCAAGTCGGGGCTGCCGGGGCCGGCGCCCACGAGGTACGCCTCGCCGCGGCGCGTGCCGGCCGTGTCCGCCGTGTGCCCCCCGGTATCGGATCGCCAGCCGGCGAGCGCCTTGCCGAGCGCGTCGTCGGCCGCCGCGTCGCGGCCCGCGAACGCGTGCTCGGCGACCTCGCCTTGGATCACCCGCTCCCAGAATTGCCGCCGCTCCGCGACGTCGGGCACGGCCGTGCGCACGCGCTCCCGCCAGCTTCCGGCGAGCTCGGCGAGCGCGCCGAGCCGTGCGGGCAGCAGCGTCTCGATCAGTCCCTTGACCCAGCGCGCGAGCGTCGGCGACCGGCCGCTGCTGCCGATCGCGATCGTCACCGGCGAGCGGTCGACGATCGCCGGCATCACGAACGAGCACAGGCTCGGATCGTCGACGACGTTGCAGAACCGCATGGCGGCGGCGGCGGCCGCGGCCACGTGCGTGTTGACGGCGCGGTCGTCGGTGGCCGCGACCACGAGCCAGTAGGCCTCGAGCGGCTGCGACTCGTAGCGCGCCGCGAGGTGCTCGATCTCGTCACGGGCCGCGAGCGCTCCGAGCGTCTGGCTCTCGAGCGCCGGCGCGATCACCGTGACGTCGGCGCCCGCCTCGCGCAGCAGCGTGACGCGCCGCTCCGCAAGCGCGCCGCCGCCGACCACGAGGCAGCGCTTGTGCTTCAAATCCGTGAATAGGGGGAGGTGGCGCATGCGGTTTTCGGCTGTCTCGCGGCACGATACCGCGCCGCTCCGAACCGAAACAACACGATGTCGTTCTGCGGTTATAGCGGGCTGCTATAACTTTCGCCGGGACTCATCGGACGCGGCGCCGGCGCCGCCCGCGGCCCTTCGAAAACGGGCCTGGAAGCCGCGCCCCCGGCCGGTTGACACCCCGATCTAACCAATGGTTATATAGCTCGAAGCAGCCGCCGACTCGACCGAGGACGCGGCTTTTTCATCCCCGTTCGAGGCCCGAAGCCCCCGGTGACGTTAAAACAGCTCAAGTATCTCGTTGGCATCGCCGACAGCGGCCTGAACATCACGTCGGCGGCCGAGCGCCTGTTCACGAGCCAGCCCGGCATCAGCAAGCAGCTGAAGCAGCTCGAGGCCGAGCTCGGCGTCCAGCTGTTCACGCGCAAGGGCAAGAGCCTGGCGGCGATCACGCCGGCCGGCCGCGAGGTGATCGCCCGGGCGCGCAAGATCCTGCGCGAGGTCGGCAACATCACCAGCCTCGCGAGCGACCTCACTGCCGAGCTCGACGGCACGTTGTCGATCGCGACCACGCACACGCAGGCGCGCTACGTGCTGCCCGAGGTGATCCGCGCGTTCCGCGAGCGCTATCCGCGCGTCGATCTCGAGCTGCACCAAGGCACGTCCGAGCAGATCGCGGAGCTCGTGAGCACCAACAAGGTCGACTTCGCGATCGCCACGGGGTCGCAGGACCTGTTCTCGCACCTCACGCTGCTCCCGATCTACCACTGGCACCGGATCGTGCTCGTGCCGAAGCAGCATCCGCTCGCGAAGCAGGACAAGCCGCTCGACATGTCATCGCTCGCGGACTATCCGCTGGTGACCTACGTGTTCAGCGGCACCAGCGAGTCGTCGTTCAAGCGCGCGTTCCGCGACCAGGGGCTCGAGCCGCGGGTCGTGTTCACGGCGCGCGACGCCGACATCATCAAGACTTACGTGCGCATGGGCATGGGCGTCGGTGTGATCGCCTCGATGGCGTTCGAGTGCACCGACCGCGAGGACTTGACGGCGATCGACGCCAAGGATCTGTTCCCGCGCGTCACGACCTGGATCGGCTTTCCGCGGGACATGGTGCTGCGCGGCTACATGGTCGACTTCATCCATCTGTTCGCGCCGCACTACGCGACGCGGCTGATCCGCGACGCCGCGCGCGCGCAGTCGCAGGACGACGTCGACGTGCTCGTGAAGGAGATCGCTCTACCCCTCAAGGCCGGCTGCGAGCAGGAAGCCCCGAAGTAAGCGGAAAATAGGGACATGTTGCCTTTTCGACGGCGCGCTCCGACGGTCCCATCGAAAAGGCAACATGTCCCTAATTTTCGCGAGCTCGACGCTCTCGTCGAAAAAGTAACCTGTCCCTATTTTCGTTCGAGCTGGAGCTCGAGGTGCGAGCGCACCGCGGGCCATTCGCTCGCGACGATCGAGTAGACGCAGGTGTCGCGCAGCGCGCCGTTCGAGTGGCGCGCGTGGCTGCGCAAGATGCCGTCGAGCTTGGCGCCGAGCCTCTCGATCGCGCGCCGGCTCTGCTGGTTGAAGAAGCCCGTGCGGTACTCGACCGCGATGCAACCGAGCGTGTCGAACGCGTGGCGCATCAACATGAGCTTGCACTCGGTGTTCAACGCGGTGCGCTGCACGCGCTTCGCGTACCAAGTTGCGCCGATCTCGACGCGGCGATTCTCGGCGTCGATGTTCATGTAGGTCGTCATGCCGCAGCAGCGGCCCGCGCCGTCGAGCACGGCGAACGGCAGCATCGAGCCCTTGGCTTGCAGCCCCAAGCGGCGGTCGATCTCGGCCGCCATCCGCTCCGGCGGCGCGATCTGCGTGTACCAGAGCTTCCAGAGCTCGCCGTCCTTCACGGCTTCGCTGAGCTCGTCGAGCCGCGCGTGCGACAACGGTTCGAGCGTCGCGTGCGTGCCGCGCAGCGTTACGGGTTCGGGCCAGGGCATTGTCGGTTCTTCCGTGCCGCTCGAATCCGCGGTGGAGGGTAGCGGCGGAGTCGGCCGGGCGTTACAGGTCGGCGAGGTCGATCTCGTGAATACCGCACTCGCGTTTCAAGCCGAAGAAGCGCGTCTGCTCGACCGTCGTGACCTCTTGGATCGGCTTCGTGCTGTGGTGGTCGCCGATCGAGAGATAGCCCTTCTCCCAGAGCGGGTGATAGGGCAGCGAGTGCTTGGTGAGATAGCGGTGTACGTCGCGATCCGTCCAGTCCGCGATCGGGTGGACCTTCCAGCGGCCGCCGGCCCACTCGAGATACGGGATCTTCGCGCGGCTCTCGGTCTGGTTGCGGCGCAGGCCCGCGAACCAGGTGTTGACGCCGAGCTCGCGCAGCGCGCGGCGCATCGGCTCCACTTTGTTCTCTTGGTTGTAGGCGTTGAGGCCGTCGAGGCCCTGATTCCAACGCTGGCCGTAGCGCGCTTCTTGCCAAGCCGGCGAGATCTCGGCGCGATAGACCTTGAGGTTGATCTTGAGCCGTGCGACGAGGTCGTCGATGAACCGATAGGTCTCCGGGAACAAGTAGCCCGTGTCGACGAGCAGCACCGGAATCTGCGGGTTGATCTGCGCGACCAGATGCAACGATACGGCCGCCTGCGCGCCGAAGCTCGAGGTCAGGACGTGATTGCCGGGCAGGTTCTCGAGCGCCCACTCGACGCGCTGATCGGCCTTGAGCGCGGCAAACTTGCGGTTGCAGTGCTCGAGCGCATGGCTGCGGCTCGCTTCTTCGTCGTAGGCCTTGGCGTCGAACGCGTCGAACGACGAGTCGGTGGCGGTCACCGGAGACTCTTGTTCGACCAAATCCAAACGTGCGTTCATGTGCTGAGTCACTCGAGCCGCCGAAGAGCCCGGGAAGAGGACCGGGCGGTTCTTGGAATTGAGGGATCTAAGGTAAGCGCCGGACTAGTGAACTTGAACGGTTAAGTTCTTATGCCGCTATAGCGAAAGCGCATAAGATTTTCGCGTGCTTTCAACCGCTCGCGAGCACCTCGGCCGCCGCGCGCTCGGCCGATTCCATCGCCCCTTCCATGCCGCGATTCGCGGTCGCGAGATGCTCGCCGCAGAAGTGCAGGCGGCCGTGCGCGCGGCCGATTATGCCTGCGAACCGCGTCACGTCGCCCGGCCGGAAGTACGCCCAGGCGCCGGCCGCGAACCGGTCGGCGCCCCACGAGTGCAGGCCCAGGAGCTCGAGCTGTCCGGCGGCGGCGGGGCGGATCCGCTCGATTGTCTCGATGACGGCGCGGCCCGCGTCTTCGGGCGCCAGCCGGTCGAGCGCCGCCGCCTGGTCGCCCGTGATCCAGGCCGTGAGGCTCGTCACCTCGCCCGGGCGCTCGCGATGCCGCGCCGCGGCGACCATCCCGGCGCGCGAGTCCGTGAACAGGCTCGGCGCGAAACCGTCGGCCTCCCAGAACGGGGTGCTCGGCGCGAGATAGACCTGGGTGAGCGGCTGCGACGGGATCTCGGCGACGGCGGCCGCCTGGTCCGCGGGTAGCTTAGGATCGATCGCGATCCGGCGGAGCACGCCCGGCGGCACGGCGGCGACAACGTGCGCCGCGGCGAACCGGGCGCCGCCGACGCAGCGCACCTCGAGGCCCGTCGACGTTGCAGCCTTTGACGCCGACGTCGACGAGATCGCCGCGACCTCGTGCTCGAGCAGCAGGTCGCCGCGCAGCGCGCCGGCCATCGCCTCGGGAATGCGCTGCACGCCGTCGCGTGCCGTGAGGCCGATCGAATCGTTGGCGGCGTGCGCGCGCTGGCTCCGCGAGAACGCGCCGCGAAACAGCAACAGCAGGGCGGACACGTCGTCCGCGTCGCGGCCGAAGCTCGGGTTCAATCCATAGGCGAGCGCGATGGCGGCGTCGCTCAAGCCGAGACTTCTCAGCCACGCGCGTAGCGAGACGTCGAGCCGCGCGTGCTTCGGTTCGAGCCATTCCTCGGGCGAGCGCAGCGGGTTGTCGCGCATCGTGAGCACGCGGTGATAGCTCCACGGCAGGTGCTGCTTGTCGGGGCCGGGGAACGGATTCCTCGGATGTGTGGGCCAGTCGCGTTGGCGGATGATCTCCGAGCCCAGCGCCAGGTCCTGCTCGCGGAAGAACTCGAGCACCGGCGTCACGTCGACGAGCGGCACGCCGTGCCGTTCGGCCGCCGCGATCACGCGCGTGTAGCCGCCGCCGATGTAGGTTCCGCCCGCCTCGGCGGTGCTGCCCCGCTGGCGCATCGAATGGATCCGCCCGCCGACGCGGGCCTGTGCCTCGAGCACGCAGACACGGAGGCCCGCCGCCTCGAGCGTGAGCGCCGCGTGCAGGCCCGCGAGACCCGCGCCGATCACGATGACGTCGTGGGACATGCGGTTCGAGTCGCTACTGGTCGATCGAAAAGGGATCGTCGACGCCGCCGAGCGACTGCTTCGCGGGACCCGGCCGGCCCGAGAGGCAGCAATCCGGCGCGCAGCGGTCGTGGCTCGGACCGAGCGAGCCGAGCGCACGGCGCGGCGCGTCGGGCGTGAGGCGCTCGACGACGAGCTCGCGCACCATCGCGACGTAAGCCGGGTGCGTGCCGACGGTTGCCGCGCGCACCATGTTCAAGCCGATGCCGCGGGCGATCACGGCGGCCTCGACGTCGAGGTCGAGCACCACCTCCATGTGGTCGCAGACGAAGCCGATCGGGGCGATCACGATCGAGGTCACGCCTTCGGCCCGCGTTTCGCGCAGCGCCGTGCCGATGTCCGGCCCGAGCCAGGGCTCGCGGCCGTACGACGCGTTGTTGCTCTGATAGACGAGCCGCCAGCGCTGATGCTCGAGCGCGTCGCCGACGAGCCGGCAGCTCGCCGCGAGCTGCACCTCGTAGCGCGAGTTGCGCGCCATCGACTCGGGCAGGCTGTGTGCCGTGAACAAGATCGCCGCGCCGGCGCGCTCCTGCTTCGGCAGCGAGTCGAGCGCCGCCGCCACGCGGTCGGTCATCGCCTCGATGAATCCCGGATGGTTGTAGCCCACGCGCAGCTTGTCGATCCGCGGAGCACTCGGCACGGCCTGCACGGCTTCGTAGAGGTCCTCGCGATATTTGCGGCAGCCGCTGTAGGAGCTGAACGTGCTCGTGACGTAGGCGAGCGCGCGGCGCACGCCGGCGTTCGCCATCTGCGTGATCGTGCCGGTGAGCAACGGGTGCCAGTTGCGGTTGCCCCAGTAGATCGGCAGCGCGGGGCCGTGTGCGTCGAGCTCGTGCTGCAGCGCTTTGATGAACGCGCGTGTCTGAGCGTTGATCGGGCTCACGCCGCCGAACGTCTCGTAGCGCTTCGCGACGTGCGCCTTCGTCTCCGGCGACACGCGCAGCCCGCGAAACACGTTGTCGAGGAACGGCGAGACGTCCGCCGGCCCCTCAGGCCCGCCGAACGACACAATCAGCAGCGCGTCGTACCCGGAAATTAGGGACATGTTGGATTTTCCGCGGTGCGGCTCGTGAAAAATAGGGACATGTTGGATTTTCGTTGAAGCTCGTGCGTCGTCCGATCGCGCCGCCGAAAATCAAACATGTCCCTATTTTCCACCTTGCCAGGCGGTTTTGCCGACGAAGAACGGGCCGAGGCTGTCCAAGTACTGCGAGGTCTGCTCGGTTTTACGCATCTCCTGCACGATCGCGGAGAGCGGATGCAGCTTCGGGCCGAGCAGGCCGATGATGAAGTCGTTGTCGTTCTTGTCGAGGCCGTGACAGGCGAGCCGCACGTCGGCTGCATGACCGCCGGCGCCGTAGCGGTGCGCGAGCGTGCCGTGCTCCGCGAGAATCTTCTTCTGGTGCTCGGGCGGCAGCGCTTGGAATCGCTTCGCTCGCTGCAGCGGGTACCAGACGGCCCACTTGCTGTTCGGGTCGAGCAGGCGCCGGCGCGGCCGCTCGAGCAGCGTGTCTTCGAGGTCGGGCTCGTAGCCGATCGAATAGCTGCGGCCGAGCATGTCGAACTCGTGCTTGTGTACGTAGTCCGCGAACGGCCGGTGGCTGAACAGCGCGCGCAGATTCGTCACGAAGTACTCGGGATCCTCGGCCGCGATCATCACGCCGATGCCTTGCGGGTCGTTCGCGTCGACGTAGAGCGCGCCCACCGCGCCGTCCTCCGCGAGCGCCTTCACCGCCGCGTGCGGGTCGAAGCAGCGGCCGAACGCCGTGAACTTCATGAATAGCCGCCGGTCGAGCGAGATCTCCTGGCCGTTGCGGCGGCCCTTCTCGGCGAGGTCGAGCGGCGCGACTTCGGGCGGCGCTCCGGGACGGGTGGTTGTTTCGCTCATAGCTTCTCCGAGTGCACGACCTCGACGAGCGCCTCGACGCTCGCGAGCGGAGTCTGCGGCAGGATGCCGTGACCCAAGTTGACGATATGCCCCCGCGGCGCGGTGGACGCAAGCAGCTCGCGCGCCGCGGCGCGGGTCGCGGCCGGCCCGGCCGTGAGGATCGCAGGCTCGAGGTTGCCCTGCACCGCGCGGTCGGGATAGCGGCGCTGCAGGTCCGCGAGCTCGACGCGCCAGTCGACGCCGAGCACCTCGGCCGGCAGGCTCGCGTAGGCGTCGACCAAGTGCGGCGCGTTCTGCAGAAACAGGATCCGCGGGATCTTCGACCGCCCCATGGCCTCGAGCAGCGTCTGCAAGTGCGGCCGGATCAGCCTCTCCCAGCTCCCGCGCGAGAGGAGCCCCGCCCACGAGTCGAAGACCTGGATCGCGTCGGCGCCGGCCTTGGCCTGCGCGCGCACGTAGTCGATCTGCAGATTCGTGAGCCGCGCGAGCAGCCGGTCGAGTAGCGCGGGCTCGGCGGCGGCGAACGCTCGCAGCGTGGGGAAGTCCTTGGTGCCCTTGCCCTCGACGAGATACGCCGCGAGCGTCCACGGCGCGCCGCAGAAGCCGAGCAGCGCGGTGCCCGCGGGCAGTGCTGCGCGCGTGAGCTCGAGCGCGCGGATGACCTCGGGCGCGATCTCCGCCGGGTCGGGATCGCGGAGCCGCTCGAGGCCGGCGCCGTCGCGGATCGGATTCGCGACCACGGGGCCCGGGTCGAAGTCGAACTCGACGCCGAGTGCCGGCATGGGGCTCATGATGTCCGCGAAGACAATGGCCGCGTCGAGCGGGAACCGCTTGAGCGGCATCAGCGTGACCTCGGCGGCGTGGTCGGGGTCGCCCGCGAGCTCCTTGAAGCTCACCTTCTCGCGGAACGCGCGGTACTCGGGCAGATAGCGGCCCGCCTGGCGCATGATCCAGAGCGGCCGGCGCGGCACCGCCTCGCGGCGCAGCGCTTGCAGCAAGAGCTTCGGCGCAGCTTGCGTCATTGCGGTCACTCGCTTGCGCCGCCGCCGTCGTGCGGCTCGGGCGTGAATCGATAGCCCACGCCGCGCACGGTGTGGAAATGCACCGGCGCCTCCGGGTTGCGCTCGAAGCGCTTGCGCAGGCGCACGATGAAGTTGTCGATCGTGCGCGTCGACGGGAACACCTCGTAACCCCACACGCGGTCCAAGATCTCCTCGCGCGTGACGATCGTGCCCGCGCGCTCCGACAACACCTTCAAGATCATCGCCTCCTTGTGAGTGAGCGCGTGCTCGCCGCCGTCCCAAGCGCGCGCCTCGTATGTCTGGAAGTCGACGCGGTTGCCGCCGAACACGAGCGGCGCGCCGCTCGCCTGGTACCACGAGCTCCGGCGCAGGATCGCCGCGACGCGCAGCAGCAGCTCTTTCAAGTGGAACGGTTTGGCGAGATAGTCGTCGCCGCCGGCCTCGAAGCCGCGCACGCGGTCGGCCACGTCGCCCTTCACGGTGAGGAACAGCACCGGCGTCTGCAGGCCGTCGCGGCGCATCTGCTCGCAGAGCTCGATGCCGTCCATGTTCGGCATCATGACGTCGAGCACGACCAGGTCGAAGCGTTGGTCGCGCACGCGCGCGAGCCCGGCGAGGCCGTCGTGCGCGACCTCGGTGCGATAGCCTTCGGCCTCGAGGTTCTCGCGGATGCCGGCGGCGAGATGCTCCTCGTCGTCGACTATGAGGACGCGCGGCGTGTCCTTCATCCCGCGCGCTCCGACGATCTTTCCTGGGGCCAACGAACCTCGACCGTTGCGCCGCGGCCCGGCCCGTCGCTGTGCGCGCGGACGGCGCCGCCGGCGAGCTCGACCAGCCGCTTCACGATGTAGAGGCCGAGTCCCGTGCCCGGCATCGAGCGCCGCAGCTCGTCGCCGAGCCGATGAAACTTCTCGAAGATCATCGCGCCTTCTTCCGGCGGGAACCCGAGGCCGTCGTCGGCGACCGCGAGCTCCACGGCGCCGCCGGCGCGCCGGCCCCGCACCGTGATCGAGTGTCCGCTGCCCGCGACGCAGGCTTTCAGCGCGTTGTCGAGCAGGTTGCGGAGCACGGTCGCGAGCGCCGCCGGGTCGACGGTGAAGGTGAGATCTTGAGGTACGTCGAGCGTCAACGCGACGCCGGAGAGCCGCGCGCGCTCGGCGACCTCGGCCGCCGCGGCGTCGGCCGCGCCGCGCAACGACGTGGGCATGGGCACGAGCCGCTGCCGGCCTTCCTCCAGCCGCGTCGTGTCGAGCAGGTTGTCCACCATGCGCAGCAGGCGCTCGACGTCCTCCACGATCCTGCGTCCGAGCCGCTGCGTGTCCGGCTCTTTGGAGCGCAGCACGAGCGTCTCGGACGCGAGCTGGATGCTCGCGAGCGGACTCTTGAACTCGTGCGATACGGCCGCGAGGAAGTTCTGCTGGCGGCGACGCAGCTCCGCGTCGTGACGGATCGTGCGTGTGAGCACTGCCATGCCCCCGAACAGCACGGCGAGGAAGAAGCCGCCCTCCCACAGGAACTGGTTGACGCGGCCGGCACGCTGATCGGCGAGCTCGTCGAGCGCGGCGGGGCGCACCTCGACGCGCGCCCCGTCGATCGCGAGGTGCGGGAGCAGCGTCGAGACGCGCGCGGTGTCGCGCGTCGGGTCGCTTTGGGCGAGCTCGGCGACGGCCGCCGCGTCGTTGCGATACTCCGTCGCGAGCCGCCGCTCGACGGCCCACGCCGACTGCACGTGGTCGTACATCCAATAGCCGACCTGCACCGTGGAGACGAGGAGCAGCACGAGAAAGCCGATCTGCAGCGCCTTGCTCGGGTCACGCTTAAGCGTCATCGGTTGGCTCCGCGCGCGGGCGGCTACGGTTCGACACCAGTGGGGACACCAGTGGGCGCACCGGGCGCGTCGAGCGTCGCGACGGCGTTGCGCAGCGCGAGCGCGAGCCGATCGATGTCGCGGCGCGTGTGCGCGAGCGACAGGAACGCGATCTCGAACGCCGACGGCGCGAGCGCGACGCCCTGGTTGAGCAGGCTGTGGAAGACGCGCGCGTAGGCGCCGGAGGCTTTCTGGTCCAGCGCTTCGGCTGAGCGGGGCGCCGTGTCCGCGAGCCACGCGATCCAGAACATCGAGCCCAGGCGGCAGAGCTTGGTTTTGACGGGCGCGTCCTCGAGCGCGCCGGTCACGGCCTGCTCGAGATACGCGCCGAGCGTCTCCAGCCGCTTCCAGCCGTCCTCTTTCTGCAGCACGCGCAGCGTCGTAAGCCCCGCGGTCATCGCGACCGGGTTACCGGACAGGGTTCCCGCCTGGTAGACGCCGCCCTCGGGGGAGAGCTCACGCATGATCTCGCGCGGCCCGGCGAACGCGCCCACCGGCATGCCGCCGCCGATGACTTTGCCGAAGGTCGCGAGATCCGGCGTGAGCCCCAAGTGCGCGGCCGCGCCGCCCGCGCCGAGCCTGAAGCCCGTGATCACCTCGTCGAAGATGAGGAGCGCGCCGTGCTTGGTGCAGAGCGAGCGCAGCGTTTTCAAGAACACCGGCCGCTGCAGCAGCAGGCCGTTGTTGGCGGGCACGGGCTCGATGATCACGGCCGCGATGCGCTCGCCCTCTTTCGCGAACAGGCGCTCGGCCGCGGCCTCGTCGTCGAGCGGCAGCACGCGCGTGAGCGCCGCGAGCTCCGCGGGCACGCCCTTCGACGACGGTTGGCCGAAGGTCGCGAGCCCCGAGCCCGCCGCCACCAAGAGATAGTCGACATGGCCGTGGTAGCAACCGGAGAACTTCACGACGAGGTCGCGCCCGGTGACGCCGCGCGCGAGCCGCACCGCGCTCATCACGGCCTCCGTGCCGGACGACACGAATCGGACTTGCTCGATACCGGGATACGCCGCGACGACTTCCTCGGCGAGCTCGATCTCGGGCGCGCACGGCGCGCCGTACGACGTGCCGCGCCGGCACGCCGCCTCGACGGCCGCGACTATCTTCGGGTGCGAGTGCCCCAAGATCAGCGGGCCCCACGAGCCCACGAAGTCGAGGTATTCGCGGCCGTCGACGTCGACGACGATGGCGGCGCTCGCCGAGCGGATCACGAGCGGCGTGCCGCCGACGCCGCCGAACGCGCGCACGGGCGAGTTCACCCCGCCGGGCGTGACCTTCTTCGCGCGCTCGAACCACGCGTCGCTCTGCTGGCGCTTCGCCTTGGCGGCGGACGTCTTCGACGCGGCAAGCTTGCCCGCGCCGCCCGCGCCGCCCTTCGACGGTGTCACAGCCAGCCCCCTTTCAACGCGTCGCGGGCATGATAGGTGATGATCTGGTCCGCGCCCGCGCGGCGGATCGCGAGCAGATTCTCGCGCACCACGGCGGGCTCATCGAGCCAGCCGTTCGCCGCGGCCGCCTTCACCGCGGAGTACTCGCCCGACACGTTGTACGCCGACAGCGGCAGCGAGGTCGCCTCGCGGACGTCGCGGATCACGTCGAGGTAGGGCAGCGCGGGCTTCACCATGAGCCAGTCGGCGCCTTCCTCGACGTCGAGCAGCGCCTCGCGCACGGCCTCGCGCGGGTTGCGGCAGTCCATCTGATAGCTGTGGCGGTCGCCGCTCGACGGCCGCGAGTCGGCGGCCTCGCGGAACGGGCCGTAGTAGGCCGAGGCGAACTTCACCGCGTACGACATGAGGCTCGTGTCCTCGAACCCCGACGCGTCGAGCGCGTCGCGGATCGCGGCCACGCGGCCGTCCATCATGTCGGACGGCGCGACCACGTCGGCGCCGGCGCGCGCGTGGCTCAAAGCCATCTCGACGAGGGGCCCGAGCGACTCGTCGTTCACCACGCGGCCGCGCTCGTCGAGCACGCCGCAGTGGCCGTGGTCGGTGTAGGCACACAGACAGACGTCGGTCATCACCACGAGCGCGTCGCCGAACTCGCGCTTCAGTCGCTCGCACGACTGCTGCACGGCGCCGTTCGCGGCGGCCGCCGCGCGGCCGTCCGGCGTCTTGCCGCCGTGCTCGGGATGACCGAACAAGAGCACCGCGCGGATGCCGAGCTCGAGGTCGGCGCCCACCTGCTTCGTCAAGTCCTCGAGGCCCATCTGCGCGATGCCCGGCATCGCGGAGATCGGCTGATTCGCGCGCCGCTCGGGCACCACGAAGTGCGGCATGATCAGGTGCTGCGCGCCCACGGTCGTCTCCGCGACCAGGTTGCGCAGCGTCTTCGTGCGCCGCAGGCGGCGCAGCCGCGTGCGGCCGGGCGTGGTTATTTGGTGTCCGACACCAGCGGTGTCTGACACCTTTTCCGGCGGGTTGCTCATCTTCGAATCGGCCACTGCATTGCCTCCACCAATCCTTCCAAGCTCGGCTCGCGCGCCTCGGCAGTCACTGCGAGGCCTTCGGCGCGCGCCGCGGCCGTCGTCGACGGACCGATCGTGTAGATCGACACCGGCGCATCCACGTCGACCTGCCCCACGAAGCCGCTCACCGCCGACGGGCTCGCCAGCATTACATTATCCGCGCCGAGCGCCGAGAGCGCTCGCTTGCGCGCGGCCGGCGCGGCCGGAATCGTGCGGTAGACGTCGAGCCGTGTGCAGCGTGCATGGGCGCCGATGAGCGCGCGCTCGAGCGCGGGCCCCGCGTTGGCCGCCACCGCGAGCACGACGTGCGACGGCAACGGCGCCATGCACATCGCGCTGTTGGCGCCGAGCGAGCGCGCGGTCTCGTCGCTCTCGGCTTCGAGCGTTGCGGCGAGCAGGGCGCCCAGCTCGGCGGCCGTGCCGGCCCCGACCAAGTCCGCGCGGCCGAGGTGCGCGCGAGCCGCCTCCGCGGTCGCCGCGCCGACGACGGCGACCTTGGTCCGCTGCGCAAGTGCGGGCCTTGGCCCCTCGCGCAACGATGCGAACGCCTCCACGCCGCGCCGCGACGTGAACACGAGCCAGTCGGCGTCGGCGAGCGCGGCCACGACCGTCGCGCGCAGCTCCGGGCCGTCGATCAGCTCGCAGCGGATGCAGGGCAGCAGCACCGGCTCGGCGCCGTAGCGGGCGATGCGCTCGGCCCACTCGGCGCTGTCGTCCTCGCCGCGCGTGATCAGCACGCGGCGGCCCGCGAGCGCTGTGGCTGCCGGCGTCACGAACCGTCTCCGAGCTCTGCGTCGAGCTTGGCCCAGGCGGCTGCCCCGAGCGTCGCCGGGTCGGCGCCGCGCACGCGCACCGCCCGCACGCGGCTGCCGCGCTCGTGCATGGCGAGCAGCTCGTAGAGGCCCCGATCGTCGTGCGCGACGGAGCCCTCTTGAACACGGCAATATGAGCCGAACGCGATGTCGCAACCCCCCTCGGCACGCGCGAGCGCGTCGCGCTCCGCCGTGACGGCGATCCGGCTCGGTGCGTGGTCCAACGCGCGCAGCGCTTCGAGCACCGTGCGGTCGTCGCGGCGGCACTGCACCGCGAGCGCGCCCTGCGCCGGCGCCGGCACGAACTCCTGCGGATCGAGCCGCAGCATGGTGATCGCGCCCAAGTCGATCCGCGCCTGCGCGTGCAGGCGCTCGACGCCCGCGGCCGCGAGCAGGATTGCGTCGAAGGAGCCTTCCTGGAGCTTGCGCAGCCGCGTCGGCACGTTGCCGCGCAGCGGCTGCACCTCGAGGTCCGGGCGGAAGTGCTTGAGCCACACTCGCCGCCGCGCCGACGCGGTGCCGACGCACGCGTCGGCGGCGAGCGGCAGCAACCCCGCCTCGCGGCCCGCGAGGGCGGAGTTGCGTACCAGCAGGAGATCGGCCGGGTCGACGCGCTCGGGCACCGCGCCGACGACAAGCTCCGGCGGCGACTTGGTTGGGAGGTCCTTGAACGAATGTACCGCGAGCTCGATGCGCTTCTCGACGAGCGCCTGCTCGATTTCGCGCACGAAGACGCCTTGCGGGCCGATTGCGCTGAACGGCGCGGACGCCTCGCGGTCGCCGGCCGTGCGGATGATCGTGAGCTCGACCGCGAAGCCGAGTTGCTCGAGCCGCGCCGCGATAGTGCCGGACTGCGTGCGCGCGAGCTCCGAGCCGCGCGTGCCGAGCCGCAACGTCTTGCGCGCGGTCATCGGCGCGCCTCGCCGCGCGTGGGTGTAGCCTCCAGCGCGCTCGCTACGCCGGCCTGAGCCGGCGCTGCTGCGACGGCGTTGTCCTCCGGCGGCGCCGGTGCGGCGGCGCCGCGCAGCGCGTCACGCAGCTCGCGCGCGAGCTCCGGCTCGAGCCCGCCCAAGAATGCGTCGATCGAGCCGTCGGGACCGTCGTGCAGCAGGCCTCGGAGCCCGAGGCACGGGATGTGCGCGAAACGGCGTGCGAGCACGTCGGTCCAGGTCTCGATCGCGGCGCGCTCGTCGGCGCCGAGCGACTTGAGCTCCTTCTTGAGGAGGCGCTGCACGCCTTCCTGCGCCGTCCTGCGATAGCGCCGCTGCAACGCGCCGAACAGCGGGCCGTAGTAGCGCTCGGTGAACCGGTCTTGCAGGTGCTCGAGCGCGTCGTCGACTTGCTCGCGCGCGGGGCCCGCCTCGAGCAGGCGCGCCGCGCGGGTCTCTTCGGCGCGGCGGTTGATCTCGTCCATTCCGATTCGCGGAATCGCGAGTTTCGCGCACGCGGCCGGCTCCACGTCGGGCGGCACGGACATGTCGACGACGAGCGGCGGCTCGCCCGACGGCGTCTTCGCGGCGAGCCGTTCGAGCGCGCTCTCGGTGAGCACGGCGTGCTCGGCGCCGGTCGCCGTCAATAACGCTTCGACGGCCACGGGCTCGCGCCGAAACGCGTCGAGCGACTGGTGCGCAGCGCCGAAGCGCGCCGCGAGCTCCGCGGCCTTGTCGACGCTGCGGTTGACGACGGTGAATTCGAGGCCCGCCTGCGCGAGCGACAGCGCCGCCCGCTCGGTCATCGGCGACACGCCGATGAGCGCGATGCGGCCCGGTGTGCGAGCGATCCTTGCGCGCAGCTCCTGCACGGCGATCTCGGCGAGCGACACGCGCCCCTCGCCGAGCTTGGTCTCGCCCCGCACGCGGGCGGCGATCCTGAGTGCCTCCTCGAACACCAGCCCCAAGCTCGGGCCGCAGAGACCGAGCTCGAGAGCGCGCTCCTGCGCGGCCCGCACCTGGCCCACGATCTCGGTCTCGCCGACGCAGGCCGAGTCGAGCCCGGCGGCGATCAGGAACAAGTGCTCGGCCGCGCCTTCGCCCTGCCACGCGCGCAGCCGGCGCTCGGCCTCGCCGTTCGCGGCGGCCCGGCCGGTGAGGAACGCGAACGCCTCGCGCCGCAGGTCGAGCCCCGGCGTCTCTGCGCCGCGCGCGAACACGAGCTCCACGCGATTGCACGTCGCGAGATACGCGAGCTCGGGCAGCCCGAGGCGCCGCGCAAGCTCGCGCAGCCGTTCGGCGGCGGTCTCGGGCGCCAACGCGAACTCGGCGAGCGCTGCGCTGCCGCCCTGCCGCCACGACACGCCGATCAGGCCCAACCGCTCCAACATAGCCCGCAGAGCCTGCGCCGCGGCCCGGGCCGCTTTGTCACGACAGTGTCACGGCCCCCGTACCCGCGTCGCAGGAAAAATAGGGACATGTTGGATTTTTCGGCCGACCGGCACCGGCTCGTCGGGGCGCGCCGACGAAAAATCCAACATGTCCCTATTTTTCGAATGCGCCGGCGGTGAGGGCGTGCAGCGCGTCGAGGTCCGCGGCGATGCGGTCCGCGACCTGGAGCTGGCCGCGCGTGCGGGACTGGTTGTGCGCGCTCGCGCTCGCGTAGCGGCGCGCGTCCCAGCGGAAGTAGCGCTCGCGCAGCGCGTCGGTGCAGAAGCGGGCCGCGAGCTCCACGGTGATGGTCAGCGTGCCGGCCGGGATCGCGCTCCACTCGGCGCGCGTCAAGAACCCGTCGGCGGCGCGGGCATAGCCAGTGACCGCCGCGTCGAACAGCGTGCGCTCGAAGCGCGCGTTGGTCGCGTCCTCGGTGGCTGGATTGCACCACGAGCGCAGCGCGTCGCCGAGCTCGAGCGCTACCGGCATCCGCGCGAGCGTGTCGAGGTCGATGAGGCAGAGCGCGCGCTCGCCACCGCGCGCGAACATCACGTTCGAGATCTTGGGGTCGCCGTGCACGATGCGGTCCCGCGTCGCGGGCAGCGGCGGCAGCCGCTCGGCGACAGCGAGCACGCGCTCGGCCAACGGTCGCACCACCCCGATCTCGCGATGCTCGCGATGCTCGTCGAGCGCCGCGCGCAAGGTGCGCAGATGCCGCGCCGTGTCGTGCACGCCGAGCCGCGCGTTGCGAAACGTGTGTGCGAGGTCGTCGAGCGCGCGGTGGAACTCGGCGAGCACGGCGCCGGCCGCGCCCGCCAGCGCGGGCGAGTCCACGGCGTCGCGATTCTCGCCGTCGATGAACGTGAGCACGCGCCACACCGCGCCGCCGTGCTCCACCCACAACGCGCCCGAGCGCGCCGGCACGAGCCGCGGCGTCACCACGCCCTTGGCCGACAGATGCTCCGTGACCGCCGCGATATCCTCGTTGATCGCGGCCGGAAAAATCGGATTCAGCCGCTGTAACACCAGCGGCACCCCGCCCGTCGAGCACACATACCACGTCGGATTGATCAGCCCCGACGACGCCCGCCGCAACGGCTCGACCGCGAGCCCAAATGCCTCGAGCACGGCGTCGTCCGGAACGAGCGAAGAGTCGTCACTACCCACAACCGAGAATGATAACCGGCGCCGCCCGTGCGCGCGGCCGTGAAGAGAGCCGCGCGACGCGTCTGACTTTGTCCCGCGATGCGCGCAACAGCTGCGGCCGTCCCTCGAACGAGAGGCGTGACGCCTCCGCCGCGGCGGTAGCGACGAGCCGAGCCACAGCGCCGAGAGCCGCAGGAGCCGCGGGCGCGCAGCGCCCGGGGTGCGAGCCGAAGGCGAGCACCCAAAACGCGGCGGCACGCCGTTTGGACGTGCGAGACAGCTAAGCGACCGCCCCTTTGGATATCAAAGGGGGGCCCCGGCGAACGCGCCGTGGCGAGGGAACCGGCCGCAGGCCGGCGAAGTCGCGTGCCGCGGCGGAGGCGTCACGTCTCTCGTTCGAGGGACGGCCGCAGCCACTCGGACGCCAATGGCCAAAGTCAGTTGCGACTCCGCCGGAGCGTGCGCGCCGTCAGAGCTGGATATCGAACTGCGAAAGTATCCGGCCGGTGCTCTCGGCGCACTCCTCGTCCCCGAGCACGCCGTCCCGCCGCAGCCGATAGTGCTCGCGCATCTCCGCGCGCAAATACGCCGACGGGTCCCGGTCGATCCGTTCGGCCGACTCTTCGATAGCGCGGCAAAGCTGCGGCACGAACGCGTGGAACCTCTTCATCGACCCCAGGCTCGCCACGAGCCCGAGCACTTGCGCCCGCCCGTGGAGCGTAACGAACTCGATCTTCTCGTAGCTGCGGCACACGCCGAGCAGCAGCGCGCCCGCCGCGACGGCGGCGAAGCCGAAGAACGTCGCGCTCGCGAACAGCCGGAGGAAGTCGACTTGCGCCATCAGCGCTGCCAACCCCATCGCCGCCACGCCCGCGAACGCCGTGTAGAACGTGCGCTTGGCGACCACGCGCTTGATCGTCGGTACCGGATCGAGGAAGTGCAAGTCGAGCCGAAACGCGTCGCCGCGCTTGCCGCCGACGGCCGGCACGACCTTAAGGAAGCCCTCTTCGTAGATCGTGAGCTCGGTGCTCGTGCGCCGCAGCGTGTTGCGCAATTGCACGCGGCTGCGGACGGTGACCGCGGCGATCTGCGGATCCGGATTCGAATCGTCCGTCGCGATGTAGATGTGCTCGGCCGGGGCGGGCTCGGGCGGGGGCGCCTGCGGCGTGACGGCCAAGAGCTTCTTTTGCTTCATCCGCTACGGAGCCTGAACCCGATCTGAATACCGCACTCTAGGCGGGGGTCGACGAAACCACCGTGAGGACGTTCACACTTGCCGCTGCGCCGCAGCGGTGCGCGCCGAGCGCCGTAAGCCCCCGGGCCCTCTTCTGGTGGGTGCCCGGCTGAGATATAAAAGGAGGGGAAAAGAGGCGACGAGTAGAGGTGACCGTCATGGCTCGTGCAAAGCGCCTGCCGCTGATTGCGCTCGGGTTGGGGTCGGTCGCGCTGCTCGCGGCGCCTCGAGTCCCCGCCCAGGACGGCGAAGCCTTCGATCGCACGCCCGCCGATTGCATCATCACGACGAGCATCGACCGCACTCAAGCCGTCGACGACAGCACGATCCTGTTCTTCATGCGCGGCAAGAAGGTGTATCGCAACTACCTGCCGCGTAAGTGCCCCGGCCTGCAGCGGCAAAATCGCATCATGTACAAGGTGCGCGGCAACCGGCTCTGCGACGTCGACACGATCACCGTTCTCGAGCAGTGGGGCGCGCGCCTCGAGCCCGGGTTCACCTGCGCGCTCGGCAACTTCGTGCCCATCACGCAGGAAGAAGTCGAAGATCTCGTGCGCAAGACCGGCGCGCCGCGCGACGCGATCGAGAGCAAGGCGACGGAGCTGCCGCCGGCCGGGGACCCCGCCGCCGCGGGCAAAGACACGCAGAGCGACGCTGCGGCCCCGGCCGCGAGTCCGCCGGCCGAGGAAAGTCAGAAGTAGGCGCCGCCCGGCGCTCGAGCCGCGCTACGGCAGCGGCATCGGCCGGCCGTTCAGCAGCAGCTGGCCGTTGGCGAGGTCGACCTTCGCGCGATAGCCGGTGCCGTTCGCTTCGAGGATTCCCTGTCCGGCGAGCATCAGCAGCACCGCGCCCGACTGCGCCTGCACGGTGGCGTCGAGCTGTTCCGCCGGGATCGACGGGTCGTTGGCCAACTGCATCCGCAGCGCCTGCTGCGCGATCCGCTCCGCCAATCGCCGCGAGATATCGATCTGTGCGCCGCCGTCGAGGGCTCCCGCCCACTCGGCGAAGGACGCCGCGCCGGCCGCCGCGCGCTCGTTCGGCGTGAGCTCGAGCCGCGCCTCGAACAACTCCCCGTCCGCGAGCACCCGTACCGGCTCGACCACCACGGTCAGCCCGGCCGCGATCAAGCGCGTGGCAGCGGACAGCATCGAAGTCGGGTCCCGAGACCGGGCGTATTCTCGAGCCGCGTCGCGATACGCCGCGAACGCGTCGACGTCGACGTTGCGAAATGCGAAGCCGATGGAGGCGTCCGTGAGCTTCACGTCCGCGACCGTCAGCGACGCCATGTCGTAGCTCATGTTCATGTCGAGCCGCCCGCCCGAGGCATCGAGCGTGCTCTTCCACGCAAACTTGAGCTTCTCCGCGTCGAACACGGCGGGCAGCGAGGTGGCCGACACGCTGTCGATCTCCATGCCGCTCGTTCCCAGCACGAGCGCGCTCGACCGGATCTCGGCGTCGATCGTCGCGCGCAGTCCGCGCAGCGCCACTTCGCCGTCGGGCATCGAGAGCTCGATGGAATCGACACGGCCGTCGGACTTCACATGATTGCCGCGTATCGTGCCCGCGGCGGACAAGCCCGAGAAGTTTACGGACCCCGACGCGGTCTCGATCGGCAGGCCGAACATCGGCACCTCCGCTTCGAAGGACGTTTCGCCGAGGAACGACGTGCGACTCCGAAATTCGAAGAGATGCGGTATGCCGAGCTGCTGCTCGAGCGCCGCAATTCGCGGCGACGCGCGGTCGGAGCGCGCCACGATCTTCGACCAGCCGAAGTACACGCCGTCCAGGGCGGCGATCGGTCCGTGGGCGACGTCGATCGCGACCGGCAGATGACCCCCGAGCGCGTCGCGCGGGACGTTGGGCCCGGCGAGCGCGGCGGCATAGGCAGGGTTCAACCCGAGGTCGATCACGGCGTGGCTGCGGAACCAGCCGCGTTCGTACGACGTGACCTCCGCCGACCACGCTGCATTGTTGATGACGGCAACGCGCGCTTTGACCTGCGCTTCCGTGAGACGCCCGAACACTTCCGGCAGCGCCAGCAACGCGACCGCGACGATCGCGAGAATGGCAACGGCTAGCTTTTTCATAGGCACCCCCGGCGCGCAGAGTATGATCGCGCGACACGCGCCGCAAGCGGTTTCGCGCCCCCGTAGGATCGTCGAGGCCGTGAAGCTGCTCGCGCAGCGCGAGCTCGGCCGCATGTAGGTGACCATGTACACGCCCAAGCACTTCCTCGAGAGCGACGCCGACGCGCTCGCCGCGTTCATCGACGAGCATGCGTTCGGCACTCTCGTCACCGTCGCGGGCGGACGGCCGTTCGCGACCCACATTCCTTTTCTTTACGAGCGCGGCCTGCAGACGCTGCACGCCCACGTCGCGCGCGCCAACCCGCAGTGGACGCACGTCGCCGCCGCTCCCGAGGTGCTCGTGATGTTCCAGGGGCCGCACGGCTACGTGTCGCCCACCTGGTACGCGGAGGCCGGCGTGCCGACCTGGAACTACACGGCGGTGCACGTCTACGGCGCGGCCCGCGTGGTCGACGATGTCGAAGCGAAGGAACGTCACGTCAAGCAGCTCGCCGCGCGTTACGAGAGCGGCAGCGCGAAGCCGTGGCTGCCGGACTTCGACCCGAAGCGGCTGCAAGGCATCGTCGGCATCGACATCCGGATCGGCGAGGTGCAAGGGAAGCTCAAGCTCTCCCAGAACCGCTCCGCTGCCGACCGCGCCGGTGTGATCGCCGCGCTCGACGCGCGCGGCACGGACAACGACACGGCGCTCGCGCGGCTCGTGGAAGCCGCCGGGCGGAAGGTGAGCTGACGCGCCGCGCGCCGCTAGGCGGCGCCGCGCAAACCTGCGACGATGACCGCGACGTGGTTTCGGGCACAGGGGGACAACGCGTGAATCCAAAAACTCGCCGCGCGCTCGCCGCGGCCGGCTGCGCGCTCGCGCTCTACGCACTGAGGTCGTCGCCCGCCTTGGCGCAGCCGCGCGCGGGTGAGGACGCGCGGTCGATACTCACGATCGATCACTACGTCGTCAACGACTCCGCGGTGCCCGCGATCGCGGGGCAGAAGACGCAGGTCTACGTGCGCGAGCGCGTGAAGCCCGCGACGGTGCTGCGCGGTGGCGCCGCGCCGCGCGTCGTGCTGTTCGTGCACGGTGCGGGCACGCCGGCGGAAGTGGCATTCGACGTGCCGTACGGCGGCTACAGCTGGATGGCGTACCTCGCAGCCGCAGGCTACGACGTGTTCTCGATGGACATGACCGGCTACGGACGATCGACGCGGCCGAGCGCGATGAACGACGTCTGCAACCTCACGGAGGAGCAACAGCGCGCACTCGGCGCGGCGGCTTGCAAGGCGAGCTACGCGCAGCAGCTCACCACGGTCGCGTCCGACTGGGACGATATCGACGCGGTGGTCGAGCACCTGCGCAAGCTCCGCGGCGTCGCGCGCGTGAGCCTCGTCGGCTGGTCGCTCGGCGGCCCGCGCGCCGGCGGCTACGCGGCGCAGCACGCGGACAAGGTCGACAAGCTCCTCGTGCTCGCGCCGGCCTACAACCGCGCCGCGGCCGCGCAAGCGCCGACGCCGAATCCGGCGGCCGGAGCCGCGTTCAACACTCAGTCGCACGCGGAGTTCACCGCCAACTGGGACCGGCAGGTCGGTTGCCCCGAGCAATACGAGCCCGCCGCGAGCGACGCCGTGTGGGGCGCAATGCTCGCGTCCGATCCCGTCGGCGCCACTTGGGGGCAGGGCGTGCGCCGCGCGCCGAACACGACGGTGTTCGGTTGGACGACGGCGGCCGTGAAGGGTATGCGCACTCCGACGCTCATGGTCACGGGCGCGCACGACAAGCAGGTGTCGCCGGAGCGCGTCCACGAGATGTACGAGGATCTCGGCGCCGCGGACAAGGTGCTCGTGGATCTCGGCTGCTCGTCGCACAACGCGATGTGGGAGCGCAATCATCTGCTGCTGTTCCGCGCGTCCCTCGAGTGGCTGAACGCCGGCACCGTCGAAGGCCTGAAGCAGGGAATCGTGCGCCTCGGCTACTGAAAATAGGGACATGTTGCATTTTCGACGACGCGCGCCCCGAGCCTGCGCCGGGTCGCCGAAAATGCAACATGTCCCTATTTTCGTCAGACACCTTCGGTGTCAGACACCATGCGTGCCACATCCGCCGTCGGCGCAGGGGCGGACGTTCCGAGCAGCAGCAACGCAGCAAGCGTGATAGCGGCTGCGGCGGACAAGTAGTAGCCGACGTACGCGATTCCGTATTTCTGCGCGAGCGAGGTCGCGATGTACGGCGCCAGCGAGCCGCCCAAGATTCCCGCGAGATTGAACGCTACCGATGCGCCGGTGTAGCGCACCGCCGTCGGAAACAGCTCGGAGAGTGCCGTGCCGAGCGGGCCGTACGTGAAGCCCATGAGCGCGAGCCCGAGCGCGAGGAACACGCCCACCTGCAGCGCGCCGCCCGCGAACAACGGACCGAACGCGAAGCCGAACGCGATCACGGCGACGCTCGACGCGATCAGCAGCGCCCGGCGGCCGTGCTTCTCGGCGAGCGCTGCGGATAGCGGTACCGTCGCGGCGAAGAACAGCACACCCACGATCTGCAGCAGCAAGAATTCCCGGCGGCCGAAGCCCAGGCGCGTGGTTCCCCACGACAGCGTGAACACGGTCATCAAATAGAACACGACGAACGTCGTGACGGCCGCGAGGGTCGCGAGCAACAGCGTCCGCGCGTGGTCGCTGACCACGCTCGCGAGCGGCACGCGAACGCGCTCGCGATTCTCGAGCGCGCGCCGGAACTCCGGCGTCTCGGTGATCCTCAATCGCACGTAGAGGCCCACGAACACCAGCGCCGCGCTCGCGAGGAACGGGATGCGCCAGCCGCCCGCGAACAGCTGCTCGTCGGTGAGCGTGCCGTCGAGGATCACGTAGATGCCGGTAGACAGAATGAAGCCGAGCGGCGCGCCGAGCTGCGGGAACATGCCATACCAAGCGCGCTTGCCGGCCGGCGCGTTCTCGGTGGCGAGCAGCACGGCGCCGCCCCATTCGCCGCCGAGGCCTACCCCTTGGCCGAAGCGGCACAGCGCAAGCAGCAACGGAGCGAGCACGCCGATCGAGGCGTATGTCGGCAGCACGCCGATGGCCACCGTGGACAGGCCCATCGTCAGCAGCGCCGCCACGAGCGTGGCCTTGCGGCCGACGCGGTCGCCGAAGTGCCCGAATACCGCCGACCCGATCGGCCGCGCGAAGAACGCGAGCGCAAACGTGGCGAACGATTGCAGCGTGGCCGACGTGGGATCGCTGCTCGGAAAGAACAGCCGCGGGAACACGAGCACGGCGGCCGTGCCGTAGATGTAGAAGTCGAAGAACTCGATCGTCGTGCCGATCAAGCTCGCGAACAACACGCGCCGCGGCTTCATGGAGCTCGGTCCCACTCGCGGAGTCTGCTCCGGCGTCACGGTATCCCTCCCGGATCTCGCCCCGGATCTCGAATGTGCGCGCGATTCTAGCAGGGCGCCGCGAGGCGGCTCCGCAAAAGAAAACGGGGGCCCAAAGGCCCCCGCTCGCTGCCGGATCGCACCAACTCGGCTAGAAGTGCATCTTCAGACTGATGCCGGCTTCGCGCGGCGCGTCGACGCCCGCAAAGTCGAATTGCCAGATGCTGTCCATGAACCCGGAATTGATGTTGTAGGCGTTGTTGAGGTTGTTCCCCCACAACGACAGCTCGTAGTTCGCGTTGGCCGGTATGTAGACCACGCGCGCGCTCGTCGTCCAGAAGTCGCCCGACTTCGTGTTGCCGCCATAGGCATCCTCGCGGAAGCTCGGGATGCTCGAGCGCCAGTAGCGGCCCCAGTAGTTCGCAGCGAACCGAGCCGACAACATCGCGCCGCCGCTGAAATTCCAGCCGTACTGAACGTACGCGTCCGTCGTGCGATCGGGCGAGCCGCCGAACTCCGTGTTCTCGGTGATCTGCGCGCCCGGCTTGATGTTGAAGTACTTCGTGTCCGCCGTGCCGAGATTGAGGCCGAGTATCAGGCGTTCCGTCGCAAGATACGTGAGCTCGACCTCGATGCCCTTGGCGCTGCCGTCGGCGGCGTTGTCCGTGGTGACTTCCGTGATCGGCTGCAGCGTGCCTCGATCGATGACCGAGCGCACCGCCTGAATGTCGAGCCAATCGGTGTCGAACACCGTGATGTTGCTGCGCAGCCGGCCGCCGAGGAAGTCGGCCCGTAGCCCGACTTCGAGGTTCTCGATGGTTTCCGGATCGTACTGCGTGACGACGCGCCCGAGCGAGTCTACGTGCGTAGCGATGCCGCCCGAATTGAAGCCTTCGCTGTAGTTCAAGTAGACCATGACGTCGTTGTTGAACTTGTAGCTCGTGGCCAAGCGGTACGTGTCCTTGTCGAAACTGTTTTTCGTCAGCGAGGACGGGATGATGGGCGCGTTCAGGGCTCTGTCTACGCTGGCGAACCGCGTGCCGATCGTGATCGGCCGAAGCTCGGTAAGGCCCGAGGCTTTGCCGGCGGCCAGATCCCGATCCCAGTTCTCGTTGTCCTGGTCGTGGTGGCGATAGCCCACCGTGACGTCCCACTTGTCGGTGATCTGGAACTTGACCTCACCGAAGTAGGCGAAGCCGTTCTGCTCCGCGAGCGAGCTCCGATCCGAGCCGTTGAACCCGTCCGTGCTGTTGAAGATCGAGAAATTGATGGCCGGCACGTACAGACCGAAAGGCACGAGGGGATGGGCTTGCGAGCACGGCAGGATCCAGCTGTCCTGGACCGCCCCAAGGCCGTTGTTGCCGTCCGCCGGCCCGACGATCGTGCCATCGGCTCGCCGGACGCCGTTGAAATTGCGGCCCCGTTGCTGCGCCGTCGTGTTGCAGGTGGGCGAGGCGAGCACGCTCGCAAAGTCGAGGATCTGCCGCGGGCCGGCAGGTGCCGCGTGCTTCCAATCGGCGTGCGACCACTCGAGGCCGCGGTTGCTGTTCGTCTGATCCCAGGAATAGGCGCCCGCGAGCCAGTTGATGCGATCGCCGCCGCCCGTGAGCTGAAGCTCGTGACTGTCGAGCTCGAGCCGGTTCACGTCGTAGTTCATGAAGAAGTTGAATTCCGCGCCGGCGTAATCGGTATGCGCCTGCGTGTTCATCTCGGTGGAGCCGTAGATGTACTTGAACGCCATCTTGTCCGTGATGGCGTAGTCGAACTGGAACGTGGTCTGATCGAGATCCTGCAGGTCGCGCGGCACGTTGTGCATGCGGGATTCGTACTTGTCGAGTTGTCCGCCCGGGCAGCCCGCGACCGTGCTCTTGCAGTTGAAGCCGACACCGCCGGCAGCCAGGCTCGCAATGTCGTGCGCTTCGGCGATACCGACCTGCCAGCCCATGTCGTAGGCCACTTGCGGGTTGATGAAGGTCTGCACGCGAGCCGTCAGCGCTTCCGTCTCGTTGCTCGAGAAGATCAAGCGCAACCGCGCCCGGTCGGTCGGCGTCCAGAGAAAGTCGCCGCGCACGACCTGGTTCTTGAGGTCGCCGGTCTTGTCGCCGGTCACGACGCTTCTGACATATCCGTCTTTCTGGTAGTCCGCGAGCGTCCACTTCGAGAAAAAGTTCTTCGCCAGCGGGATGTCGACGGAGACGCTGGCATCACGGCGGTCGAAGCTGCCCAGGCCGAGCGCGGCCACCACGCCGAACTCTTTGGCCGGCGCCTTGGTGAAGATCTGGATGGAGCCGCCGGTCGAGTCGCGGCCGATCAGCGTGCCCTGCGGGCCGCGCAAAACCTCGACATGATCGAGCTCGACGAATTGCCGCTGCAGCAAGCCGGCGTTGGACACCTGCCAGACGCCGTCCACGTAGGTGCCCACGTTCGGAATGCCGCGGAAGGTTATTACGCTGCCGGAGATGCCGCCGCCGCCGCCATAGAGCAGCACGTTCGGCACGATGCCGGTCAGGTCCATCACGTTCTCGATGTTCTGCGTCTCGAGCGACGCGGCGCTGATGGCCGTGACGGCCATCGGCAAGTCTTGAACGTTCGTTTCGCGCCGCGTCGCCGTGACGACGATCTCTTCGAGCGCTGCCTGTGACCAAGCGGTTTGCGTAAACGCGGCGCAAATTGCTGCGGCCAGCGCACTAAGGCGCGGCGGTGTGACTTTCATAGAATCCCCCCGGATTTCGAGCTAGTTGCGGAAAAGACACGATCTTCGGATGAGTGCCGTACTTCGTGTACTAGTATCCTGACTATTATTTACTGGCGGATAATAAATAGAACGCCGTGCTTTTGCGAGTCCGGCCGGGAGGAGTGACCCCGCGGCTCATGAGATTCGCGAGCCCGCGACTCGAGCGGAGCGCGCTGTTCGCAAGCTGTAGCGCCGGCGCGGCGCCGACCGGCCGATCATCGACAAACCGCGGGGGATGGCGCTTGCTCAACCGGGCGCCCCTGCCGGCCGTGCGCCGGGGGGCCGAGAACCCACGGCGTCACGAGAGCGTTTTGCGGACCTCGGCGAGCGCGAGCGGCTCGTCCCGGTGCGGGTCGCTTACGACGCGGCACTCGTCGTCGAGCACCATCGTCGGCCGCCCGGCCGTCGTGAACGCCACTAGGCCATGTCACTTTTCCCCGCCGCAAAACGTAACATGTCCCTCTTTTTCCGAAGGAGATGACTCATGAAGCTCTACTACGCGCCTGGCGCATGCTCGCTCGCGCCGCACATCGTGGCGCGCGAGGCCGGCATCGACCTCAAGCTCGACAAGGTGGACTGGAAGACGAAGACGACCGAGAGCGGCAAGGACTTCGCGTCGGTGAATCCCAAGGGCTACGTGCCCGCGCTCGAGCTGGACGACGGCCAGCTGCTCACCGAGGGCCCGGTGATCCAGCAATACCTCGCCGACAAGAAGCCCGCGTCCGGGCTCGCGCCGGCCAACGGCACGCTCGAGCGTTATCGCCTGCAGGAGCTGCTCGGTTACATCAACTCCGAGATCCACAAGAGCTACGGGCCGCTGTTCAATCCGAACATCACGCCCGAAGCCAAGGAATATCAGCTTGCGACGCTGCGTAAGCGCTTCGATCTCGTCGAGAAGTGGCTCGCCGGCAAGCAGTATCTCCTCGGCGACAAGTTCACGGTCGCGGACGCGTACCTGTTCGTGATGGTGGGATGGGCGAGCCACGTGGGGCTCGATCTCTCGGCGCTCAAGAACGTCGGCGCGTTCCACCAGCGCGTGGCCGCGCGCCCCGCGGTGCAGGCGGCGATGAAGGCCGAGGGTCTTATCAAATAGGCGGCGCGTCGAATTAGGGTCAGACCCCATTTCGGATGAGCGCGTCACTACGAAGTGAGCGCATTCGTCGAAATGGGGTCAGACCCAACAGCTCCCGCCTCCGGTGCGGACTTTCCGGTATCGTGCGCGCTTCGTTCGGGGGACGTCGGCGGGGATCCATGCTCGATTGCGTGCGGCCGGGGCGGCTGCTGCTCGCGCTCGCGTGCTGCGCGTGCATCGCGCCGGCGTTCGGGCAAGCGTCGCCGCCGATCGCCGGACCGGCGCCGAGCATCGCCGCCGCGGCCGGCGACAAGCGCGTGCAGATCGTGCGCGCCGCGACGCCGCCGGTCATCGACGGCAAGCTCGATGACGCCGTCTGGGCCACGGCGGCCGTGCTCGACGACTTCCACCAGGTAAATCCGCTCGAGTACTCGCCCGCGTCGGAGCGCACGGAAATCCTGCTGCTCTACGACGACGACGCGCTCTACGTCGCCGCCAGGCTCTATCAGCCGCAGGACGAGATCAGCGCGCACGTGCTGCGGCAGAACGCGAGCATCACGGGTGACGACACGCTCTTCGTGACGATCGATCCCTTCAACTCGCGCCGCGCCGGTTACTTCTTCGGCATCAACCCGAACTCGGTGCGCTTCGACGGTCTCTATCGCAACGTGTCGGAGTACTACAGCGATTGGGACTCGATCTTCTATGCCGAGACGAGCCGCTTCGAGGGCGGCTGGATCGCCGAGTACGCCATCCCGTTCAAGTCGATCTCGTTCGACCCGAACACCGACACCTGGGGCTTGAACTTCTCGCGCACGATCCAGACGCGCCACGAGGACATCGCGTGGGCGTCGCGCAACCGG
The DNA here is from genome assembly GCA_035644475.1 of Gammaproteobacteria bacterium. Taxonomy (GTDB): domain Bacteria; phylum Pseudomonadota; class Gammaproteobacteria; order Steroidobacterales; family Rariloculaceae; genus FEN-1219. The sequence continues at coordinate 32,743 of DASQOL010000190.1, forward strand.
CGCTGGGATCCGAGCACGGCGGGGCAGATGAGCGGGCTGCACGACCTCGATCAAGGCATCGGTCTCGACATCGTGCCGTCCGCGAGCGCGACCAACGCGCGCGTGCTGCGCGGCACCGCGCCCGACACGTCGGACACAGACTTCGAGCCGTCGCTCGACGTGTTCTACAAGATCACGCCCTCCCTGAACGCGTCGCTCACGATCAACACCGACTTCTCGGCCACCGAGGTCGACGACCGGCAGGTGAATCTCACTCGCTTCGGCTTGTTCTTCCCGGAGAAACGCGACTTCTTCCTGCGCGAGTCCGACATCTTCGAGTTCGGCCGCATCGGCGCGAGCGACGGCAACGGTGCGTTGAGCAGCGCCGAGCGGAACAACGCGCGGCCGTTCTTTTCGCGGCGCATCGGTCTCGGCGCGTTGGGCGAGCCCGTGGATTTGAACTACGGCGGCAAGGTCAGCGGCCGCATCGGGCGGTTCGAGCTCGGCGCGTTGTCGATCCGCCAAGACGACAGCGCGACCGCCGACGCGACGACGCTGTCGGTGGTGCGCGCGAAGGCCGGCATCGGCGACGAGTCGACGATCGGCACCGTGCTCACGACCGGCGACCCGCTCACCAATCGCGACAACTCGCTCGCGGGCGTCGACTATCTCTATCGCAACTCGCGGCTACCGGGCGGCCGGCTCATCGAAGCGGGCGCGTGGTACCAGCGCTCCGACACGCCGGGGCTCGAGGGTGACGACGCCGCGGCCGGCATCGGCGTCTCGGTGCCGAGCAACGCGAAGTTCCGCGGCGGCCTCGCCGTGCGCGAGGTGCAGCGCAACTTCAACCCGGCGCTTGGCTTCTTGAGCCGCCGCGACGTGCGCGACTGCATGGGTCACGTCGCCTACACGTACCGGCCGACGAACGGCTATTGGCAGTCGATCTACTTCGGCCTCGATGGCCAGCGCATCGAGAAGCTCGGCGGCGGCCTCGAGTCGCAGCAGGTCGGGTTCACGCCCGCGCAGATGACCAACCGCACCGGCGACGTGCTGTTCTTGCGCGCGAACTTCGCGAAGGAAGTGCTCGACGTGCCGTTTCCGATCTCGCCGGGCATCGTGATCCCGGTCGGCGAGTACTCGTTCAACGACTACGGTGTCGAGGGCAGGTTCGCGGGCTACCGCGCCGTGTCGGGCAACATCGCTTACACCGACGGCGATTTCTACGACGGCACGCGCGCGCGGTTGTTCGGTAACGTCGTGTGGGCGCCGTCGTCGCGCTATCGCACGAGCTTGGGCTTCAACATCAACGACGTCGAGCTGCCGCAGGGCAGCTTCACGACGCGGATTCTGACCGCCGGGTTCGACGTGGTGTTCTCGTCACGACTGTCGTGGACCAACCTGATTCAATACGACAACGTGAGCGAGATCATGGGCGTGAACATGCGCCTGAACTGGATCCCGGAGGCCGGCAAGGAGCTGTTCTTCGTGATCAACCACAACCTCGAAGACTTCGACCGCGACAACTCCTTCCACTCGGCCACGGCCGACCTCGTCGCCAAGATCAGCTACACCTTCCGCTTCTGAAAAATAGGGACATGTTTGATTTTCGTCGACGCCCGCAAGGACTCTGAGCCGGGTCGCCGAAAATCAAACATGTCCCTATTTTTCAGAGAGCGCGGTGAGGAGGCGGCAGTACAGCGCCCGCTCACGCGTACAGAACTCGGACACGCGCGCGTCGCTGAGCTCGCCGGCCATCTCGAGGCGGGTTGCCATGTCGTGCAGGTGGTTCTGCTCCTCGCCGAGCACGCGCTTCAACGACAGCGCGTGGCGCGCGCGCTGCAACGTCTGCTGGTAGAGGCCGTAGAACCACAGCGCGCGGAATTCGACGATGAGCGACATGTAGAGGTACACGGCGCGCGCGCTGCCTTGCCGACCGAGCACGCGGGCGAGCACCGCCTCGAGCCGCTGGAAGTACATGCGTGCGGCGGCGGGCGCCAGCAGGTCGGCGGCGACGTACTCGAGGGGACGCTCCGCGGTCTTTTCCGCCTGGCGCTTCATGAAATAGGCGTGACCCGCCTCCTCGGCGACGTGCTTGAGCGTCGGCTGGTCGATGTCGGGCGCGTGCTGCGTCGCCATGATCTTGTGGCTGCCCAAGTGCTCGAGCATCGACAGCGTGTTCAGCATCCGGGCGTGCCGCGGCGCGTCGGGCACGACGCGGCCGAGCAGCGCCCGCGTCGTGAGCACGAGATCGTCGTTGTCGGCGGCGAACCGGGCGAGCGCGCCGTCCAACCATGATCGCGAGAGCTCGTGGTCGTCTCTGCGGAGCATAAAGGTGGCGAGAAATCTTCGGAGTGGGGGCTCGCGCTAGTGTATACGATGCGTTTCGCGGCCGTTTTCTGTCCACTGCCCCGCGCGGTAAGATTGCGGCTCGCCAACGGGGGGAGACGTCATGCGGTTCGATCGGTCGGCCAGTTTCGCAGTCATCGCGGCGTGCGCGGTGGCGTCGGGCGCGCAGGCGCAGACACCCCCGGCGAAATCACCCCAGGCGAAGTCACCCCAGGGCGACACTTACGAATCGATCGCCAAACTGCCCGATTGGGCGGGCCTCTGGGAGCCCGCGGGCGGCGGCGGTGGCGGCGCCCGGCCCACGCAGCCCGAGCTCACGCCGCCGTACGCGGCCAAGGCCGCCGACTACCGCGCGAAGCAGCAGAGCGGCGAGATCCAAGACGGCCCGGCCGCGAACTGCGTGCCGAACGGCATGCCGTCGGTCATGACGCAGCCGTACCCGCTCGAGATCCTGTTCACGCCGGGCAAGATCACGATCGTCATCGAGGCATACAGCCAGTGGCGGCAGATCTTCACCGACGGCCGCAAGCACCCGGAAGATCCCGACCTCACGTTCAACGGTCACTCGATCGGCCATTGGGAAGGCGACACGCTCGTCGTCGACACGGTCGGTTTCACCACCGACACGGGCCTCGGCAACTTCGCGATGAAGCACAGCGACAAGATGCACATCGTCGAGCGCATGCGTCTCACGGAGGGTGATCGCTTGCAGATCGAAACCACGATCGACGACAAGGAAGCGCTCGCGAAACCGTGGACGTCCACGCGTCTCTACGGCCGCCACCGCGACTGGACGCTCTCCGAGTACGTGTGCCAGCAGAACAACCGCAACTACACGACCGAGGACGGCAAAGCCGGCATCAATCTCAAGCACGGCGAAGAGTAGCGCCGTCGGTCATCGAAACGAATACGTATACGAGGACGCGCCATGAGAGCACTCACTTCCCGCAACCGTCGTAAGCCGAGCGCGCTGGCGCTCGCGCGTATCGGCGCCGTCGTCGCCGCGGGCCTCGCGCTCGCGATCGCCACGGGCCCTGCCCGCGCGCACCACTCGTTCAGCGTGTTCGACATGACCACGCAGAAGGAGATCGAGGGCGACGTCGTCGAGTTCCAGTGGACCAATCCGCACACCTTCCTGTGGATCGACGTGAAGGGCGCGGACGGCAAAGCCACCAAGTGGGGCCTCGAGGGCATGAGCCCGAACTTCCTGGGCCGCCGCGGCTGGACCAAGCACACGTTCAACCCCGGCGACCACGTCAAAGCCGTGATCGCGCCGCTCAAGAGCGGCGAGCCCGGCGGCACGCTGATGCGCGCCACGCTCTCGGACGGCACGGAGATGGTGAACTTCGGGCGCGGCCCCACGGGCTGAAGCCGTGAGTCTTGGACGGAAACGTAGTCCTGAGGGCTGAAATGCCCGTTGCAATGACGCTGATCGGCCTGAGAGTCTAGCGCGCTAGGTGCGCGTCGCGGCGACCTGCCGCTTGCCTGGCAGGACCGTATCCCGCCAGCGGCGACTCGCTCAGAGTTTCCCGAGAAACTCGCGATCAGGACTGAAAAACATGAATCAACTCGCCGTCGTGGTTATCGTTGTGCTTTTCCCAGGCATTCTCGCGGCGACCGTGGCGGATAAGCTCACGGTCCACAGCAAGTGGGACTCCTTCAAATTCGCACTCTACTCGTTCCTGTTGGGCGTCCTGACGTACTCGGTGCTGCAAATTCTCGCCTACGCTGCCACGCTGCCAGCCTTCTCGAGTATGCGTACTCGTCGACACTTGTGTGGCGACATCTGTCGATTTGGAGTCTGATTCAGAACGGAACGGCCAGTGTTCGTCCGTGGGAAGTCGTCATCGCCGTGGTGCTCGCGTTTCCGTTGGCCTTTCTTGTGTCCGCTTGCCTCCAACACAAGTGGATCACGCGTGTGGGGAACTGGCTCAGGGTCACCTCGAAGTACGGCGACGAAAACCTGTACACGTACTTTCTGAACGCGGAGGAAACCAGGTGGGTATGGGTGCGCGACAAAGCCAATGACTTGACCTACGAAGGGCAAGTTATCGCGTACTCTGAAAACGACCACTCGCATGAGCTAGTGCTCTACGACGTGGTCGTATCGTTATAGCGATTCCGCTAGGCTCTACGCAGTGCCGACGGTCTATCTTGTAAGGGCCATCGGCGGATTGGTGATCGAGACTATTCCCGAAAACAGACTCCGAGTGGCAGGCCCTACATGAGCACAAAGCCGTTGACCGAGGGATTGACCAAAGGACTCACGAAGCCCCCAAATGGCCCGCCTGGGGAGGGTCGACCGGTGGGAGGCCCACCGCCGCCGACGCCGCAAGCACCGAATGGTTCGGGCCCCAGCACGTCGAAGCCGCGCTAGCTGTCCGCGGCCCGAATCTGTCGGCTACTATCGACACATCCACCGCGCCCGTAGCTCAGTTGGATAGAGCATCAGGCTTCGAACCTGAGGGTCGGGAGTTCGAGTCTCTCCGGGCGCGCCAATCTTTCAAGCACTTACGCGCCGGCAGCCTTTGCCGGCTAGTGCAGAGTCACCACTGAGTCACCGCCAGAGCGGCCCACGGCACGGCGTCAACCGTGCCGCGGGCCTAACCATCGCAACCTGCTTTGGAGGTCACCAATGGCTGTCTCGAAGTCTACGGCGCACCGCGAGCGCTGCGCCGCGCACCGGGCGATCGCGCTCGGCTACGTCGTCACCAAGATCCTTGGCCCCGACGATCTGCCCTACGTGCTGCAAACCGAGAGCGGGCTCACGCTCGAACAGCTCGAGGAGCTGCTCCATGCGCTCGAGGCCGGCGCCGGCCGGGGTGCATCGTGAGCGCGCTCGTTTACCGCCGCGTGTACCGCGCGCACGTCCAGGCGGCCGCCGGCGCGTGCGAGATCACGGTCTACGTGGAGGCCGGCTCACACGAAGGCGCGATCCGGAAGATCAGCGCCGCGATCGAAGCCAGCCAGCCACTGCGCAAGGACGTCCGCGACGCGATCTACAACTGCTCGAGCGCGGCCGAGTGTGTCGAGCAAGGCGCGAGCACCGACCTCGAGCTGCGCCTGTTCGAAGTCGGGTGGGGTGGCGGCCGCGGACCGCTCATGTGTCGCGATCCCGTGTTCCTCGTCGAGAACCCGGGCGCATGGGCCGCGAAGTGGGCCGCGGCCCGGGCAACGGAGCCGCCCGTGGGGGAGACGCCATGAGCGCGCGGGACGACGCCGGCCGTTTTGCGGCAGCACTCGAGCACGAGTCGCGAAAGCCGGAGTATTCGCCAGCCATTCGCGCGCACGTCGACGAGCTCGTGGAGCTCATCGCCCACCGGCCGTACGACGCGGCAGTTCTGCTTGCCGAAGCGACGCGGGCGAAATTCAGCCTGCGAGCGACCATCCGACTGTTCCGCCAACCGCGGCTCGTGCGCTGATGGGTGAGCACCGACGATCGACGGCAATCGAGTGGACCGAGCACACCTGGAATCCCTTCGTGGGGTGCTCGGTTCACTCGGCCGGGTGTACCAACTGCTATGCGATGCGCCTCGCCGCACGCATCGACGCCTTCGGCACGACGCTGGCATACACCGGCACGACGCGCATGGCGAATGGCAATTCGGTCTGGACCGGCCGGATCAACCGAGCGTCGCCGGCGACGTGGCGCAAGCCGCTCGGCGTCCGGGCGCCGTCGATGTTCTTCGTAAACAGCATGAGCGACTTCTTCCACGCGGCGGCGCCGGACGCGTGGCGCCTCGATGCTCTCGACGTGATGCGCGCAACGCCGCGGCATCAATACCAGGTGCTCACGAAGCGGCCCGAAAACGTCGGCCCGTTTCTCGCGCGGACGGGCGTCAAGCTACCGGCCAACGTCTGGCTCGGTGCAACCGTCGAGCGCGGCGACGTCGTGCATCGCGTAGACGTGCTGCGTGCCGTGCCCGCCGGCATCCGTTTCCTGTCGCTTGAGCCGCTACTCGGCCCGCTCGGGGGGCTGGATCTCGGCGGCATTCAGTGGGTGATCATCGGCGGCGAATCTGGCCCAGGCGCGCGACCGATGCGCGTCGAGTGGGTGCGCGAGATCATCGAGCAGTGCGTTGCGGCCGACGTCGCGGTGTTCTTCAAGCAATGGGGTAAGCCGACGAACAACCCGATCGCCTGCGAATCCACCGACGAGCGCTCCCAGCACACCGGCGCGCGGCGCGTCGCGGAGCTCGATCCGCATGGAAAAGGCGGCGCGCTCGTCGACGGCGTGCTGTGGCGCGAGTTTCCGTGCGGGGCCGTCAGAATCGCTTCGGCAGGCCCGCCTGCTTGAGCGTCTCGTTCGCCCAGTGGCGACTCTTGATGTTGCCGTCGACCAGGAAGTGCCGGTCGTTGAGCGGACTGTGCCAAATATCGTGGTCGCCGCGCCCGTGCCGCACGAATTTGCAACCCGCCTCGCGCAGCACGCGCCTGATCTCGGGCGTGTAGCTCTTCGGCAATCTAGGCTGCGTGCTCGGCGCGAGCGTCGGCGTGCACGACGAAGTGAAGGTCGGGGAGCTCGGGGAGCGCGTCGTTCGCCTCGAGCAGCTCGGGAATCACGACCTGCAGCTTGCGCACGAGCTCGTCGAGCGTGTCAGCTCCCGTCGCGAGCCCGGGCACGTCGGAGTCGGCGACGTACCAGACACGCGCCTCATCGTCCCATTCGAGCGTGATCGTGTAGTGCGGCGCGCCGGGTGCGCGCTTCGGCCGTCGAGCGGGGCTTGGCATGAGACCTCCGTGGTGGCGCCAATCGGCCACCCACAAGTGTAGCCGATAAATCCACGCGCACGCGCCCTCGACGAGGCGCCGTCCCGCGTACACAGTCCCACAAAACCGGGCCGTTTCGGGCCTCGGGCGGGAAAACGGCTTCGTAAAATCGTCCACGCGCCGCGATCTCACTGCGACCTTTACCTCAACACCCACCCCTCGGCACGCTCCGCGTCAGGGGTTGCGCCGCCGGGATCAAGCACAGCGTGAGACGCGCGACGGCCTAAAATGCCCCATACGCGACGATCGCCATTGACCGCGCACTCGCACCCGCCGGCGACGTCGATCGACGCGCATGGCGCTGCTCATGATGGTCCCGCGCGCATCGTCGCCGTCCCCCTGCGGTGCACGTGCCGTTCACGGCCGGGCTCCGGCCGGCACGAAGAGGATGTTGAACGACATGTTCACCGTCGGCTTCGCCGGTGCGGTGAACTCGCTATTGCCGCCGAAACTTCCGCCGTGTATCCGATCATCCCGGCCGATCTAAACGCGCCGCCGGCATCGACGTCGACGACGTAGTTCGTACAGCGCCCGGCAGGCTCGGGCATGATTCGCTCACAGCATGAGAGACCACCCGACGCACTACGTCACTCGCCCTCGCGCGGTCGACGAGATCCTAAGCGGACCGTCGCCCTGCGACGACTGCACGCTCGTCCGGATGTGTCGCGATCGTCAGCTCGCGTGCCACGCGTTCGCGCAGTTCGTCCATTCGCCGCACGGTCGGCGCTCGGCCGAGCGGATCCCGACCGCAACGGTCTACCGGCGACTCTTCGGTGACGACAATCTGAGCTAGCGGCGCTCGGCGCTGCGCGTGAGCTCGCGGAATAGCGGGAGACGCATCCACTCGATATCGCTCGCGACGCCGCGGCGCCGCGCCGTGCGCACTGCCTTGCACGCGATCTGCGCGGCCTTCGTCACGCTGCGTGTGCGTACGGCGACGTCGCCGATCTCGATCCACTCGGCGGGATCGACAGCGACGGGCGAGCCCTCGGAGCAGTTCATGAACAACGTCGACGGCTACTGACGCGAGAGCTTGCCGCGGCCGCGCGCCTCGGGTCCGCCGCGCGACCCTTGCGCGACGATGCGGCGCAGGTCCCCGAGTAGACGCCGGCCGTGACACGGCCGACAGACGCGCTTGCGCAAACTCGTCGAGTTGCGATCCGGCACCTCGGCCTCACGTTCCCGACAGACGATGCACTTGCTCACGGCCGCTCCGCGGTCAATGGCGCCCGGTGTCGGGGCTGATCTCGACCTTGACGCCAAAGAAGCATCGAACGCCAGCGCGCAGATGCGCCGCGAAGAACCCTGCATCCAATTTGTACGCAACGCCTTCCGACCGCGCGCGGGCCGCTATCAGTTCATCGAGCAGACGAGCAGCGCCTTCGATTGTCGCTGCGGCCACGGTGTCATCGCTCATCGATTCCTACCTCTCTGCGCAGAACCAAACTACAACCGCAAAATAATCCCTGGATCTAGACCGGCTCCGAGGTCCGCATAACCCTCAGCGGGCCTCCGACCCCCAGGGGCCCCCCGACTACACAGCGTGAACAGCCACGCGCTACGCTTACGGTATGAACTGCTCTCGGTGCAGCCAGCCCGTTGCGGAATTTCTGACCGCGTTGATCGAGGCTCGGGAAGGCGGGCAACTCATCGAACGCATACAGATCTTCGCACTCCACCGATCGTGCGCGATCGCCCAGGCCGTGATCGAGCAGAAGAAGCTCGCGAAGAAGTACGGGCGGCGGCCGGGCGTCCAGGTGATCGCCGGCGTGGAGCGCCCGGCCCAGTAAAGATCGCCCGACCGGCGCCCGACGACAGGGAACCGGTCGGGCGAACGCCCACGAGGTAGAGGGGCGCTGCCGGCTCCTTGACCGCCCGCCCGGCACACGAGCCGTCAGGGTGCATTCCCAAAGGGTCCTGACGCGAGGATCACGACGGCCGGAAGCAGGGCCGCCGCTATCGAAAACCAATCAATCGCAGGTGGCTATGAGCGCACGCGGATCTGCGTCCGCACGGCGTAGCACCGTCCGCACGCCCGCGGCCTCGAGCGCCATGATCGCGAGCTCCTCGTCGGTCTCGAGCTCGAGCAGCTCGGCCTCGAGCGCGGCGAGCCGTTGGGCGAGCGTCTCGTCGTCGACGCCGTCCGATCGCGTTTCGTAGTAGCGATTGACGCCGGCGACGAGCGCCGCGCGTAGCGCCTCCCGGTTGTGCCACGCGAGAAAGCGCAGCACGGAATCGAAGCCGACCGTCGCGATACCGTCGACGAGCCGCGTTTGCGCGGGCGGGATGAGATCACGGGGCTGCGGCGGCCCGCGCGTGAGGAACGGCGTGACGTTGACCGCGGCCTCTCCCGCGAGATAGTCGAGATGGGCGTCGATCCGTGCGAGCGCCTCTCCCTTGGTGACCGGCGCCTGCAACAGCTCGGCACGCTCCGCCTTGAGTTTGGCGATGCTTGCGCGTAATCGCTGCACGTCGGCGACGAGGCCGTCGCCGGCGACCTTGCCCTTGGGCTTGCTCATGCCAACCCCATCGCGGCGAGCTCCTTGCGCAAGTACTCCGCGAGGTTGTCGACGGCGCCGGCGGCCTCACTCGCCGTGGCCTCGAGCTGGGCCTTCCGCTCGTTGGCGCAACGGATCTCGTGATCGGCGTACGCGAGGCGCACCGCGAGCCGGTCGATCCGCCGCCGCGTATGGTCGCGCACCGAGCGATCACCCGTTCGGAACGTCTCGAGCTCGCCTTTCTCGCGGGCGATCGCAGCCCGGCGCCCGCGTGCGTTGTCCACGAACCGCGAGACTTCGTGAGCGGCGCCGCGGGTCTCGGTTGCGATGAGCTCGAGCCGTCGGAGCTTGAGGATCGCGGGGGAAAGCTCGCTCGGCGTGTCAACGACCGCGGGCTCGTTCATGAGGGCACGTCGTCCACGCGCGCCACCAGGACCTCGGGCGGAAACGACGACTGCACGGCCTCGCGAAACCACGAGGCCTCGCGCAGCGCCTCGAGCAGCAGCGTCTCGACGTCGAGTTCGACACGGCGGCTGTACTGACGCAATGCGTGCGCCGCGAGCGGCGGGATCTCGACGGTGAAGCAGCGGCTCGTCATTGCGCAACCCGATAGAACCGATCGCACAACGCCTCGACGTCGGCGTCGGTCGCGCGCGCATCGCCGCGCTCGGCGAGCAGCTCGGGCAAGCCCTTGGTGGCGAGCCCGAGCAGGTAGGCCTCATCGAGCAGTGCGCGCACGCGCTCCGCGAGATCCTGCCTGCAGTGAATCGCGCGCGCTTTCGATCGAGCGAGGCGGCGAGTGGAAAGGTCGACGACGATCATGGCGGCGCCGATCGTGCGGCGGGCGTCGCACCCGCGCAAACGACACCCCGAAAAACCGCATGAAGTGATGAATTGTGATGTCTCGACTCACGCGACTTCGCGCGATCGTCGCCACTCGATCACGTCGGCGACGCGATACAGCCAGCTGCGGCCGAAGCGATGCCCGGGCGGCAGCGGCGCGCCAGCGGCGCGGCGGTTCGCGAGATACGCGCGCGTCCAGCCGAGCAGGTGTGCGGCGCCGCGCGAGTCTGTTTCAAGAAACGCGCTCACATAGAAGCCGTCGGCACGCAGCCGTTCGAGCGTCTGCTCGAGCTCGGTCGTCATGCACCTACACCTGCTCGAGCTCCGTCACGCGCCTTCCGCGGAGTGGGCTGAGCGCGGCGAAACACAGGCCGATCACGCGGCAGCTCACGAGCGAAAGTGGGCTGCGAGTGGGATTCGGTGCGAGTTGTGAAAGTTGGGGTGCTTTGAAGACTCGCAACCGTTTTTCTCGCCGCGACAGATGGTTGCGAGGCGCGCTCCGGTCCAAAAAAGGTCCATTCGCCGAAACGAGATTGCTCGCTCGCGCGCGCGACATCGCGTAAGTGACTGAGCGCGCGGAGCATTACGGCTTCTTTTTGCGCCTCGGCAGCACGACGACGGCGGCCGAAGTCTGCGTTATTGGACCGTTCGAGCTTTTGAAGACTCGCTGCGCGGGAGCGCGATCGCGCAACGCGCGCGCGGCGGCCGCGGCCGCGGCGAACTTGCGGACCTGCTCGGCGCGCGCGCGCAGATACGGCTGAGCGCTTTGGAAGTCGCGCCAGCCGAGAATCGCGTTGATGATCTCGGGCGGCGCGCCGGCGGCCGAGAGTTCCTGCGCGTACAGGTGGCGGAAGCCGTGGAACGCTCGGCCGAATTTCTTCAACCCGTGCTCGCGCGCGAGGCTCGTGAGCTGCTTAAGCACGCCGGACTCGGTGAGCGGGCGCCCGGCGTGGTCGCGGCCGGGGAACACGAGGGCGGGCGGCCGTCGACCGAGCCACGCGCGGTACTCGAGCAAGATCTCGCGCAGTGCGGGGGGCAGCGGCACGTCGCGCACGCCGCTCTGACTTTTGGTCGCGCCGATCGCGTTCTCGGCCGCGATGACCGATGCGCGTACGCGGACGACGGGATCGGGAGCGGTGGCCGCGAGGTCGAGGTCGGCCCAGGTGAGCGCGAGCGCCTCGCCGACGCGAGCGCCCGTGTGCCGGACGATCGCGTAGAGGGCGCGATGCGGGAACGACGCGCGCGCAAGGAGCAGCTCGGCCTCCTCCGGCGTGTAGGCCTTGTCGCCGACGAGCTCGCCGGCTTCGCCTGAGCGCCCGAGCTTGATTTGGTTCGGGCGCGGCAGGTGCACGGCGAATCCTTGCGAGGCCGCCCACGAGAGGATCATCAGCAGGTAGCTGTAGCGCGTGCGCCGCGTCTTGAAGCGTACGCTGGCCTGGATCTGCGCGACGATGAAGGCTTGCAATGACGCCGGCAGAATCTCGTGCACGCGCTGGGTCGTGCCGAAGTACGGCAGGAAGTGGTTCGCGATCGCGCCGGCGACGTTACGCGCGGTGCCCTTGCTTTTGAGCGGGAGCTCGGTCTCGGCGAACAGCTTGCACACGTGCTCGAAGGTCGGGCTGCGCCCGGGCGCGACGGACGGGCGCGCGAGGTACAGCATGAGACGGCTCGCTTCCTCGCGCGCTTGGCGACGCGTCCGGTACTCGGTTTTGTCGCCGATCACGAGCGAGCGGCGCGCGCGCTTGCCGTTCGCGGCCGGTGGATCCCGCCAGCGCAATCGCCAAACGTCGCCGTCCTCGACGAGCGCGCCCCGCTGAATGCGGCGGCGTCCGCCGGAAGACTTCGCGCCGGCGTCGCCCTCGAGCTGCTCGTTGAGTTGCAGCGCCGCGAGCTCGATCGCCGCGAGCTCGTCGTCGTACCGACGCTTGCGCGGCGGCGCCTTCACGGGGTGCCGCCGGCCGAGAATCGCGGTGCGGCCGCGCGGATCGCCGCGGCGACCGCGACCTTGAGAGCTGCTTGATAGTCCGCGGGCTCGACGATGCGTGACGGCAGATGGCCGCGCTCGACGGCGAAGCGCGCGCGCTCGGCCGGATCGATCTCGCGCAGCTCGCGCTCGATGTTGAGCCACTCCGAGCCGTCGACGTCGGCTTGCAAGAACCGCATTCGGCCGGCGCAAAGCAGCTCGATCGCGTCGACGTAGTCCTCGAGCATGAAGCCGCGCTCGAGGACGTGGCACACCAAATGCCCAACGAGCGCGCCGTTTCGAATGACGCTCGCGCTCGCGTCGATGCCCTTTTCGAGGCGCAGATAGCGCGACACCTGCCGGGGCAACATGAGCCGATCGGCGTCGACGGCAGCTCGCTCGTATGCGAAGACAGCCACCTGTGCGCGGTGGGGGTTGATGTTCTCGAAGCGTCGGCAAAGGACCGTAACCACGCCGCGCGTCATCCGCGATCGCCTCGAGCGCGACGCGCGGCGAGCGTGCGGCGCACGTCTTGAACGGCGAGCCGGACGTACGCGGCAATCACATGATCGGTCAACATGTCACCGGCGAGCTCGATCACGAGCTGCTCGAGCTCGGCGCGTGAGGCCAGCGCGACTACGGCCGCGAGCTCGCGTGCGCCGCGATAACGCCGCCGACCGGCGGCCGACGACTCGTCGGCCGGCGCGGTGCAAACGTTTGCACGCGGCAGGGCGCGCGGTTCAGAACTCATAGTTTCCTTTGGCGGCTGTGCGTTCGCGGCGGTACTGAATCCGCGCGCCCTCATCGAGCGTGCCGATGCGCGAGCTCTCCGCCGTGAAGTGCCATAGACACTCGCCGCGCGGCCCGTTGCGGTTCTTCTCGATCGCGCACTCGAGCACGTACGGCATGGGGAATTTCGCGTTGTAGTAAGCCTCGCTGTAGAGCATTCCGACGATGTCCGCGGCTTCCTCGATGGCGCCGGAGTCGCGCAAGTCCGACAGGCGCGGCCGCCGGTTGTCGCTGCGCGACTCGACGCCGCGATTGAGTTGAGCGAGCACGATGACCGGCAAGCTGGCCTGCTTCGCCAAAGCCTTGAGGCCGTAGACGACGTCGCGCAGTTGCTCGTAGCGACTGTTGCCGCTGCCCTGTAGCAGCTGCACGTAGTCGACGATCACGAGCCCGAGCCCGGGAGCGCGCGTACGCAGCGCGAGCGTCTCCGCGCGCACGTGCGCGAACGCCGGCGCCGGCGTGTCGTCAATCCAGAGCCGCCGCTCTGCGAGCTTCCCGGTCGCGTCCGCAATCGTGCTCCAGTCGCTGTCCTGCAAGCGCTCGGGATGGCGCAACTCGCCTTGCGAGATCCCGCCGAGCAGCGCCACGCAGCGACGCATGAGCTGGCCCGAGCTCATCTCCGCGGAGAAAATCGCGACACCGACATTGCGGCTCACGTGCGCCGCGATGGAGACCATGAGCGCGGACTTGCCCATGCCGGGACGCCCGGCGAGCACGATAAGGTCGCCGGGCTCGAGCCCGAACGACAGCGCGTCGAAGTCGGGCAGGCCAACGGCGAGACCGCGCACACCTTCGTGCCGGCGGGCGAGATCGTCGGTCAGCTCGCGCGCGAGCTGCGCGCTTGCGACGAGGCCTCGCCCGGATCGTGCGCCCTCCTGCAACCGCAGCAAGGTCTCCGCGGCGCCGGCGACGAGCTCTGCAGCAGGACGATCGCCGGCTTGATCGACCGACACCATGATCGTGTGGGCGGCCTCGCGCAGGCGCCGCATCGTCGCGCGATCCCGCACGATCTTCGCGTAGTTCTCCACGTTGGCGGCGCTCGGAGTGTCCTCCACGAGCTGCGCGACATATTCGCGGCCGCCGACGGCTTCGAGGCGGCCGCCGCGCTCGAGCAGAGCGATGACCTGGACCGCATCAGCCGGTTCTCCGTTCGCGACCAGCCGCTCGATCGCCGCGAACACGAGCCGGTGATCGGCGCGGAAGAAATCGCCACGCGAGACGTGCGGCACCGCACGCGCCCAAGCGGTTGGGTCTAGCATCATGCCGCCGAGGACGGATTGCTCGGCCTCGAGCGAGTGCGGCGGTGCGGGGATGCGTCGGACTTCACCGGCCACGGCCGCCACCATTCGATCGGGACGCGTTGTCGTACGCGCCCTCGATCAGCTTCACGAAGTGACGGGGTTCTATCAGCCACTCGAGCCCGTGGCAGCGCCAGTCGGAGCTGCGGCCGCACAGGAAGTCGCTTTCCGCGACGCGGCGAAACAGCTCACGCCAGTACGCGACATCATCGGCCGACTTGCCGTCCTTCACGCGCTCGCGGATCCGCGCGGCGAGCTTCTTGCGGCGCCGGTCGTCCCAGACCCGAACTTGCGGCAGGCCGGGCAGGAGTTCGCGATAGGCAGCGAGAATCTGCTCCTCGAGCTCGAGATCGACCCTGCTGCGTTGCTTTTCGTGGCCGCTGCCATTCAGGGCGAAGGCGTTTTTCGGCTCTGCCGACGTCACCGTAGTCGCGTCTGCGACTGGGGCCCCACGGCCACGTGGGGAATCTTCATCTTCCCGTGCGGGTGCGGGTGCGGGTGCGGGAGTGCGGCCAACTCCGGACTGGCTGTCCTGAAAATCGCCATTTTGACCGGTCAGTGACCGGTCATGCGCCGTTTGACCGGTCAGTGACCGGTCACGCGACGCAGCATGCCCCCCGTTCTGACCGGTCAGTGACTGGTCAGCTAGAAGCTCGTCACCCTTTTCGCGGCGCGATTCCTCTCGTTTCGCCCGTTTACGCACATAGTCCGGTGCGTGGTGCCAATAATCGTGAATCTCGTAAAGGCCGTCTTGGCGCAGCGCGATAAAGCCGGCGCCGCCGTTCGAGCCGCAGTCGAGCAACGCCGCTACGAGTTCGCCGCGCGGGCCGCGCCAGCGTGAAGTCGCTTCAACATCATCCGCGTCACCCAAGACCGGGTTGCCGGTCTCATTCGCCGCGTGCCACATGAACTCGAGATGCCCTAGCGCGAGAGCCTCTGACTGCAAGCGCGCCGACAGCTTCAAGAACTTCCTGTTCGAGAAGAGCGTCACCCGCGCCATTCACAGCGCCCGTTATGCTCGTGCGTGAGCTCGATGTCGTTGCGCAAGCCGACGTGCCGAGCGAACCGCTCGGCTCGCTGCGAACGCTTTCGGCTCATGCCGCGGCCGGCGGCGGAAGATCGTCACCTGCGCGCAGACCGGCGTCTGGGGTTTCACCGCGAACGAAGCGCCGAACGTCGCCGGCCCTATATCTCGGCACTCCGCCGACATAGACCGGCCGCACGATAGGGCGCCCGGCCGACTCGCGGTTTGCGATCGTTTTGGTGTTCAGGCCGATGATCGAGCCGAACGCCGAGCGCGTCAGCAGCTGGTCATCGTCCATGTCAGCGAGCCGCGGCATCGGCGATACGGTCTGAGCACGTGCGGCGCGTTGCTTGCGCTCTGCGCGCTCACGGCGCGGGGGACGGGACGTGGGGGGCATGCAGGTCTCCGCCGGGGACATCCCGGGTCGACCCTCTATATATAGGTACGCGGTCGACGAGCGTTAGCGGAACATCGGCGGTCGATGTTCAGCTATTGCTCTCTTGCCCGAGGTCCGGCAGCCGCAGATTCCACGCTTCGCAGAGTGTTCGGTGCTCGCTGTAAATCTGCTTCAAAGTCGGGAGTGCCAACCGTACGCCATAGCGCGCGCGGTCGCGCGGATCGACGTGCGTACTTTTGACCATTGTCGCCATCCAGGCGTTCACGTGACGATCGACCAACTTCCAGGCGCGGCGACGCGACCGTTCGGAATGGATGAGCAGCGCGATATCTCGGTCTCGGTGGTAGTCGTTGCGGCGACCGCCGTCGTCGAGCTGCAGGGCCTCGCGCGGGTGCTCGCCGTTGAGCATCCGGCGCGCGGCCGCGGCGAGCTCGTTGAGCCGGGCACCAGCAGTCTCATGCGTCGCGATGATGCGCCCGCTCGCGATATCCGCGAGCAGCAATCGCAACAGCTTCTCGCCCGTCGATAGCCTTGCCGGCCCTTTTCGCCGGCGACTGGTAGTCTGCGCCCGCGCCGAGCGCTTCTTCGCAATCGGTTTGCGGCCGGTCATCGTCTGGAGCGACTCCGCAGCGCCGCCACCTTGCTGCGCCGCGGCTTGCGGGCGCTGCTCATGAGCTTCTCGACGGCCGTGACTGCCTGCCGCTGGGCGTCCGATCCCAGCTGCATGTACACGCGGCTCGTGATATCGGTTTTGTGTCCGAGCACCGACCCGATCTGCTTCGACGTGAAGCCAGCGTCACCGAGCCAACTGCCGAACGTGCGGCGTAAATCATGGATCCGGACGCGCGAGAGCCCGGCGCGCTCGCGGATCCGGAGCCAGGCCTTGTTTGGGCTCTTGAGAGGCTCGCGCTCGCGGCGACCGACGAACACGTACGGATTGCCGGCGACCTTCGGTAGCTGCCGTAGCAGCGCGACCATGTATCGCGACAGCGGGATCGAACGATCGTCGCCGGTCTTCGTGTCCCGGAAGACGACCGCGGGCGTCTCGCTGGCGAGAACGACGTCCGCCCATTTGAGCGTCAACGCTTCGGTTTTACGGCTGCCCACTGCGAGCACGAAGCGAAAGTACGCGCGCAGGTAGGGATCGGCCGTCTCGTCGTCGATCGCCTGCTCGAGCTTGGGGAGCTCGGCGAGCTCGAGCCGCACGGTGCGCCGGCGCTCGGGCCGGAGCGCGATGCCGGCGCAGGGATTGCGCGTGTCGCGCTTCTTCTGGTCGCCGGCCGCGTCGTCCTCCGACCAGAGCCGCCAGTAAAACGCGGCGCGCAGCGCTTGCAGCGAGCGGTTCGCGTTGTACGCGCTCTCGATTCCCGCGTGCCACTCGCGCACATCGGACCGGCGGACGTCGCGCCACGGTTCCGTGCCAAACCGCGGAAAGATGAACCGTTCGGCATACCAGAGCACCGCGTCGGGACGCTTCGCGTCGATCGCCGCGACATAGGTCCGGAACAGCGTCTCGACCGTACCGGTTTGCGCCTCGAGGGCGCGCTGTTTCTTCTCGGCGACGG
>DASQOL010000191.1:0-37906 GCA_035644475.1 Gammaproteobacteria bacterium
CGAGAGGGCGCTCCGCGGCGGTCACTTGGTGCCGGTGTGCTTCGTGTCGGCCAAAAGTGGCGCGGGGCTCCGCCAGCTGCTGCGCGTGCTCACGCAGCTCATGCCGAATCCGCTCGAGGCCAATCCGCCGGAGTTCGTCGCCGGCAACGACCGTCACGCGGTCAACATCGGCGGCGCCGACGGCAACGGCCACTTCGTCGGCCACGTGTTCAAGCTCAATGTGGACCCCTACGTCGGCCGGCTCGCCGCCATACGCGTGCACCAGGGCGAGGTCCACACCGGCGCGCAGGTGTACATCGGCGACAAGCGCAAGGCCGTGAAGCTCGCGCATCTCTACAGCGTTCAGGGCAAGGATCTGCGCGAGGTGCCGGCCGCGAGCGCGGGCGACTTCTGCGCGGTGGCGAAGATCGACGACATCCAGTACGGCGACGTCTTGCACTCGAGCCACGACGAGGACGAGCTCTCCTGCCCCGCCGTGCCGCTGCCGCCGCCGATGCACGGCGTCGCGATCGACTTGAAGCAGCGCGGTCAGGAGAAGAAGCTCTCCGACGCGCTCCACAAGCTCGCGGTGGAGGACCCGAGCTTGAGGATCGAGTTCGACTCGCAGGCGAACGAAACCGTGCTCCGCGGCATGGGCGAGCTGCACTTGCGGCTCGTGCTCGACCGCATGCAGAGCGAGTACGGGCTCGACGTCGCGGCGCGGCCGCCGAAGATCGCGTATCGCGAGACGGTGAGCCGCGCTGCCGAGGGCCATCACCGCCACAAGAAGCAGACGGGAGGCGCCGGGCAGTTCGGCGAGGTGTTCCTACGCGTCGAGCCGCTGGCGCGGGGTGCGGGCTTCGAGTTCGTCAGCGAGGTGGTCGGCGGCGCGATTCCCGCGCAGTACGTCCCGGCCGTCGAGAAAGGCGTGCGCCAGACGCTGCTCGAGGGCGCGATCGCGGGCTATCCGATCGTGGACGTGCGCGTGATCGTACACGACGGCAAGCATCACCCGGTCGACTCGAAGGAGATCGCGTTCGTCACGGCCGGCGCGCGCGCGTTCAAGCACGCGATCTCGCAAGCCACACCGATCATGCTCGAGCCGATCGCGCGGCTCGCGGTGACGGCGCCGAGCTCGCACGTCGGCGACATCACGGGCCATCTCGCGGCGATCCGCGGCAAGATCGCCGGCACCGACACGCTGTCGGGCCAGCGCTCGCGCATCCACGCGCAAGTTCCGCTCGCCGAGCTCGGCGAGTATCAGGCCACGTTGAAATCGCTGACCGGCGGCACCGGCCTCTTCACGATGGAGCTCGACCACTACGCAACCGCGCCCGTGGCCGTGCAGAAGGATCTGATGAACCGGTTCCGCCCGAGCGCTGACGACTGACCAGGGTCTGACCCCAATTCGCCTGACGCCGTTCTCTTCGTAGCAAGGCGCCCCCGCGAATTGGGGTCTGACCCTAGTTCGGCTGAAGATCGATCACACCTTCTATACAGCCAACCACGTCGCCACCGACCCAGACGTCGCCGTCGGCTCGCCGCAGGTAGACCCGGCCGGCCCGCCCGAGCGCGGTACCCTGCGCCGCGACGTAGGCGGGCGGCGCAAGCCCGGCGCCGATGAGCCACTGCGCGAGACTTGCGTTCAAGCTGCCGGTGACCGGGTCCTCGTACGAGCCTTCGCCCACGAACGCGCGAACCTCGAACGCGACGTCGGCATCCGCCGGGTGCGGCCCGACGACTCCGAGCTTCAAGTCATCGAGCACCGACCATTTGGGATGCAGCGCCAACACATGGCTTGCCGAGGGCAGCATCACGGCGCACCAACCGGGCCCGTTGTCGACCCACTGATGCCGCTGGATATCCGATGCACGCAACCTCAACCCCTCGACGATCTGCGCCAGAACTTCCGGCTCGAGCGGACCGGTGCGGCGCAACGGCGGCGCCGCGAACTCGAGGCGCGCGCCGTCGCGGCGAATTCGGACCAACCCCACGCCGCACTCCTGCACGACGACGCCGCGCGCGCGCGGCGTGCCGCCCGCGGCGAGCCACGCATGACACGAGCCGAGCGTCGGATGACCCGCGAACGGCAGCTCGCCGTTCGGCGTGAAGATGCGCACACGATAGTCCGCCTCGGCCTCCGTGGGCGCGAGCAGAAACGTGGTCTCCGACAAGTTCGTCCAGCGCGCGAACGCCGCCATCTGCGCTTCCGTGACGCCGTCCGCCGCGTGCACGACGGCAAGCGGGTTGCCGAGCACAGGGTCGGCGGAAAACACGTTCAACTGGCGGAATGGCAGCCTCATCGCGAATGCGCGCTCGTCAGCGGACGATCGAGTCGCGCAAATCCGCGCGCACGACGTTCAACCGATAGGCGACGTCGTCGAGCGTGAAGCGCAGCGACTGTTTCGGAGGATCGCTCGCGAGCAGGATCAAGGCCGCGACCTCGACGTCACGGGCGCCGAACGCGGTCTGTAGCCAACCATCGTCGACGCGGCTCGGCCGCTCGCGAAGGCCCGCGAGGATCTGCAGGATCTTCGCGTAGTGGTCGGGATTGGCCGCGCGCAAGCGCTCGACGGCGGGGGCGTCCGACAGATCGATCGCGTCGGCCAGCGCCGAACCGGCGGCGACCGACATCAACAGGGCCGCAAACAGCACGCGAACCTTGCTCATCACGCCCTCCCGTCCTCGCTCGAGGACGCGTTCACCAACGCTGCCACGGTCCGGCCCGGACCACGTCTCGGCCAAACGGCGCAGCAACTCCGCCTGCGATTCTGCGACCGAGCGGCCCGCCGTGTCGATCACGGCTCGGTGCGGCGTCACTCATGCGTAGGCATTCCGGCTCGGTAACGTTCGAAATGCACCTCTGCGCTCTCCGTGATACTCACGAGCCGCCATCCCGCCGCTTCGTAGAACCCTTGAGCGCGCGTTCCCGGCTGCGTGGTGAGCCACAGGCGATGCAGCCCCGTCGACCAGAGCCAATCGATCATAGTGTCGTGAAGCAGGCGTCCATGCCCGCGGCGCTCGTGATCCGGGTGCACGAACAGTGCCCAGATGTTGCCGTTCGCCGCGTTGCCGATCGCAAACGCTACCACCTCGCCCTCGGTCTCGATCACCCAGCCCCGCCCGGTCTTCTCGATCGCTTCCTGAACTTGATCGTCGGTGATGACCGTCGAAACGAGGCGGTTCTCGTGCACCGAGTGGCGCACGCACTGGATGTCTTGGATGTCGGAGGTCAGCGCTTGCCGCAGCACACGCCCCTTCCGCATCACACGAATCCTCAATACCCGGCGGCGACTAGCCGACGCTGCATCTCCGCAGGAGATACCTGCTCCTTGAGCGTGGCTATCGTCCAGATGTTCCCGAAGGGGTCTGAAACTCGCCCTTCGCGCACGCCGAAGAACATGTCGGTCATGGGCATCACCACGGTTGCACCGGCTGCAACCGCGCGTGCGAACAATGCGTCTGAATCCTCTACGTAGATTTGTGCGACCAAGCCGTGGGCAGGCCATCCTTCCATGGATTCGCCGACATTGACGACGGAGTCGCCTAGCTTGAGCTCGCAGTGCGTAATCTTTCCATTCGACAGGGTGAGCCGATATTGCTCGATCGCGCCGAGTCCCTGCCTGAAAAATGCGATGGCATCCTCAGCATTGTCCACGATGATGTTGGGCGTAACAGTACGGTAGCCGTTTGGCATCCACGATTCGTTCATATGCTTCTCCGGGCGGTCGTATTCATCGCGGCCGAGCTCTCGACCGGCGTCGTTGTTCGTATCCCATGATGCGGCCTTGAGCCAGTTCGCGGCAGCGGCGGTCATCGAATGCTTTCCGCCGCAGCCATTCCTAATGCCCTGGCTGTAATTTCCTCGACGACCGCGGATTTCGCGCGCGCATACGCATTCATGTCGGGCCAATCCTGTCGAGCCAACTCTCGCTTGACCGACTCGTACAGGCACCGATCTTCCGCGGATTTTCTTAGCCGGTCGCGAAACGCCAGCAGTCGCTCGACTTCTACGCAACCGCGCGAGAAAAGATGGATGTGAACATCCAACTCCGGGGTTCTAAACATGCGATGCTGGTGCCAGTCGGGCTCCCGAACGCGCAGAACGTACCCCGCCGCCACGAACGCGGGAAGATAGACGTCCTCGTTGCCCGAGTCCTCGACTACGACAACGACGTCGACTATCGGTTTGGCCGCAAGCCCTGGCACCGATGTTGACCCCGCGTGTTGAATCGAGAGCGCCCTTCCGCCCAACGCCCTTCTGATGATCTCTGCGTGCCGGGAAAACTTCTCCGGCCAACGCGGATCGTAGTCCACGAGCGCGATATCCCGCTTCTCGGCTCCGCCTATGAGGGTTCGGTGCAACTGCGAGTCATCCGTCATCCGACTGCCAGGACGTACTTCGCGAGGTTCCCGATCCGTCCGAGCACCTCGGGGCGCATGCGCGCGGCGTGGTCTACGGACGCTCGAGCGTCCCGCGGGACGAAGTGGCCTTGAATCGAACGCCTACGCTGCCCCGAACGGTTCGCTGTGTGGCTGTGCCACACGGACGCGTCGAAAATGATGATAGAACCGGCGGGACCGCCGGCTACGACTTCCTCTTCGTGGGCGTTTGTCGGATTGCTCATGAATTCGCCCGGCTCGCGAAGCGTCGAGTGCGAACCAGGCACGAAGCGAGTCGCCCCGTTCGCGGCGTCAAAAACGTCAACCATCATGATGAACCCAACGATCGGCCACCCGTCGGCTCCGGGCTTGACGTCCACGTGAAGCGCCTCGACAGGCGCACCCGGCTCCAGTGTTCTCGCGCGCGTACCGCTGAGTTTGAATGGCCGACCAATGATCAGACAACACGCGGCGAGCAACGGCGGAAACACATAGATCCCGTCGAACTCCGGCCCGCGATTCACGAAGTCCGTGACGCGCGTCGAGGATGAAACGCGCACATCAGCGGCATCTGCAGTCGCGACGGCGTAGTCATAGGCCTCCGACAACCCCTCGATGCCTCCAGGCGTGGCCGGACCCGGAATCACGACGAAGCCGGCATCGCGCAGTTGCGAAGCAACGTCCGCCGGTAGTTGCGACTGCGCGGCGATAGCCTGATACATCGCGTCCGTCGCCGTCATTGGTCGAGCACGATAACGACTCGGGGCCACTTGGAAGGGCTCACAGTAGGAGCTCCCAGTAGGCCACATCAATCCAGCGCCCAAACTTGAACCCCACCTCGCGAAACTCGCCGACCTTGGTGAAGCCAAGCTTCTCGTGCAGCGCGACACTGACTGGGTTCGGAAGCGCTGCTCCGCCGATCACGCAATGCAAACCTCTTTGCCCAAGCTCTGCGATCAGAGCCGTGTACAGCCGCGACCCCAGACCTCGGCCCGTCGCCTCTTGCGCAAGGTAGATACTGCTCTCCGCGGCATGTCGATAGGCTGCCCGCACCTTCCAGGACGTGGCATAGGCGTACCCGAGAATCCCGCCATCCAGCTCCCACACGAGCCATGCAAGCGTGGCGTGATGTCGGCGATGCGCCGCGCCATTTCCGCTTCGAGAACGGGCGACTCCTCGAACGTGACCACCGTTTCGCGAACGTAGTAGTTGTAGATGTCGCAAATCTGCGCGGCATCGGATGGTAGGCACTGGCGAAGCATGTCCGGAGTCAACGCCGCATTCAGTGAAAGATCTGCCAACCGAGCGCCCACGACGACGAGGCGTCGACCATCTCCTGTCTTACCACAAGAGCTTCATCAGCCGGGCGACGCGGTCAGAATCATATCGCTTGCCGAAGGGTGTTCCCTCTCTAGGAGCGGGGGCTGACGCCGATCGGAGGTCGGGCGTGAGTCCGGACGAGGGCGAGTACATTGGGGCGTCGACGACGAGCCCCGAGTTGGTCGGAGGTCCGTCGAACAAGTGCTCGTAGAGGAGTAGCGCCTCCATCAGGATCAGATCATGTCCGGGGTGCATTCCATCGGCGGCGAACCACTCCATCTCCGGCTCGGACGACCGTCCGCGCTGCAGTCGATCGGAAACCGAAATGTAGTCCACGCCAGAAGCGAGCGCCGCCTTCGACTCCGCCTGCACGATCTCCTCCGACGCGCCCGGATCTCCCTGATACGTGCCTATCAACACCGGGACCGCACCGTGCTGACGCGCCATCGCCGCCAGCGATTCGAGAGATCGCCGGGAGTCCTCGCATACCTTCGGCCCGAAACCGCACATGAAGTCCCCGCCTCGCTCCTGAAGGAAGACGAACGAGTAGTTGCCTTTGGACAGCGCGCGCTCAACCGTTCCATCGTTGACTCGATCCGTCAGCGTGGCCCCTCCTGCAACGATCATCTCGCTGGACGTGTGCCGACCATTCGTGCTCGCTAGAGCATCAAGGACAGCCGGGAGGTTCCCGACATACGTGAGGCTATTGCCAACGAACAGGACACCGATGTCGTCCTCGGGTTTCTCAGCTCCGGAACAAGCGCATGTCGCGATTGCGAGCCCGAGTGCGAGCGCCATCAACCAGCGCATACGTCCCCCTACCTCCTAGTTCTGGAACCCGATGCGGCTGCCCGGCGCGGTCTCCGCGTTCGACGGAGACGCGCTCCGCGACTCATGTGCCGCCCTTCGCTCCCTCGTGTGGAATTCGCGCGAGCCATAGATCGTGAGCGTCCACGGAGACAATGTTTCCGCCGAAACGACCGTCGATCAGCTCGCGGATGCACGCCAAGAGTCCGCGTCGACTCTCTGCATCGAGCGCCAGTATGTTCGAAAATGCCGCCAGCAAATCGCAATAGGCACGCGCACTGTACTCCCGCCGGCAAACGTGACGGCGATGAACAATCGTTTCGAAAAGGCCGGAGCTTTCGAGCTCGTCGCCGAACTCCGGAGGATCGTCCGGTCCGAGGGGACGGAAGCTCGGGTCGTGGTCTGGATCCCATCGGGCGTAGCAGGCTTGGCTCTCCTCGACGAACCGATCGCTACGAGCGCCGGCACCCCAGCGTGTGTCCACGAGCGCTAGCGCTCCTCCGGGGCGAAGAAATCGCGCGCATTTCAGCACACGCGTGGAAGGATCGAGCCAATGAAAAGCAGTAGCGGAGACGACGACATCGAATCGACCACCCGGCGCGTCCCATTCGTCGAAATCGGCGACAACGGTAGCCACCTGAGGGAACGGGGCGACGTTTTTCGCAAGCAAGCGCGCGAGATTAGCGCCACGCTCGATTGCGATGAGCCGGACGCCTTGCCGGGCCAAAGAGACCGTGAGTTGTCCCGTGCCTGCGCCGATCTCGAGCACGCGGTGCGCCTTCCGCAGCCCGGCCAGAGCGACAAGGTCGGCGATCAGCGCCTCCGGATAGGTCGGGCGCGCGCTCGCGTATTGATCGGCGACTTGGTCGAAGGATTCTCGGCGAAGAACGCGCTGAACACGCTCGGAAGCTGACACTGCTATCTCCGTCGTCGCCCGGTTACGCGACGCCGTCCGTAGAAACACGCCGCACGAAATTCCGTACGTCCTCGAGCGCCAACGAAATCTCCTGCGCCCACCTGATCGATCCGATCGAAATAGCCAGCGCTGCACGTGTGGAATCGACGTAATGCTCGTCGGGCCATGCGCTCGTTAGAAAAAACCACAACGCTTCCTCGAGGGACTCGGCGTCATGGGAAGTGGTCATGATGACTGAGTCGTCCGGTACGCCGAAATCGCTCCCCGGATAGGCCACGATTTCATCGATGATGCCCTCGACACGCTCGCAGTCCGGCCCCCAACACGCAAAGTAGGACGCACCCGCCCGCAGCAGCCGCTCGACGAGCGCAGTCACTGAATCAGTCGGGGCACGGCTCGCATCCCACGCCAGCAAACACGCGAAGTGACTCGATTGAAGATCGAGGCGAGTTGGCAGCTCTGCCGTTGAAGCAACGTGCAGCGAGAACAGCTGGCGTCCCGTGACATCGTCAAAGCCGCGCGCCGTTATGCCATCCGGTACGGCCACCTACGGTAGAGCTCCCGGAGGCATGCCATTGCGTCCATCGCCAGTGCCACACATGAGGTGCAGGCTCCCGCTACTGCGACCGTTGCGACCGCCTCATCATATCCTCACCAACGGAAGAAGCACGCCGATGAACACACTCGCGCCATCCATTGGAGCGTGCACAATCGCGAACGGAACCAGCCGGCGAGCGGCGTCACGCCGCAGCGAGCTTCGGTTACTGGTAGATCTCGCGCGTGTAGATCTGCCGCGACTCGCCGTTGTAGATCCCGAACGTCGCCTGGCCGACGGGACTCTCGTCGCCGGGCGCCGCACCGTTCCAGTCGAAGCGCAGCCAGGCGGGCACGGTCGCGTTCACGAGCACGCTGCCGTTGTTGCCGGCGCCCGGCGCCGCAAGCCGCAGGTTGAAGTCGCCGGCCGCGGGCGGCGCGGCGAAACGTAGCGGGGGCGGCGCGGCGGCGGCGCAGCCGATGCCGCTCGCACCTGGTGCGCCGGCGTCCCGGGCGCAGGTCTCGCCCGCGGCGAGGTTGGCAGTGTAGCCCGAGAGCGCGAGCGACACGCCGGTCGTGCACACGTCGGCCAGATTGGAGACGAAGCCCGCGCCCGCGCCCGAGTACTGCTCGGCGACGACGCGCACCGGCAAGTCGATGAGCTCGGAGCCGATCGCCGTCCCCACGCGCACGCGGCCGTAACGAATCTGCTGCCCGGTGCTGAAATCGATCCCGCTCGACGCGCCGAACGTCACCGGATTGCCGAGGGGCGCCGCGCCCGCGGCGGCCACGCCGTCGGCGTCGAGCACGTCGATCGACAATCGAACGCCCGCCGGGAACGGCGCCTGCGGCGCGCCTTTCGCGAACGCCAAGCCGGTGCCGCTCGAGAACGTCAGCGTCGCGACCCCGGGCGCGGCCGGCGCGACCACGGGATCGATCGCGGCCGTGGGCAAGCCGCTCGCGTCGAGCGCGCCGCCGGGGCTCGTGTACACGCGGTTCTGCAACGTCGAAGTCGCGAGCTTGAAGAACGCGCCCGTGTAGTTGGTCGTGGTCGTGCCGCCCACGGCGCTCGCCGTGACCGTGACTTGCGGCGGCGTGGTGTACCCGAACGGCTGGCCCGCGTACGTGAACCCGCCGGCGCCGCACGCGGTTGCGAACAGCGGCGTGTTGAGCGCGGCGACGAAGTGGCTCGGCACGAACCGGCCCACGCGCTCGCTCGGCGTGGCGACGACCACGTCGCCCGCGCCGAGATAGTTGCCGTCGCCGACGCGCGGCACGAGGCGAACGATGCCGACCTCCGGCCACGTGAAGTCGGTACCCGTGGCGACGCCGCTAGCGAACGCGCCGAAGCCGACCGTCGACCCGACCGCCGGCACCGCGCCGCCCGCCGGCGCGTGCAGCTGCGGCACGAGTCGCGCGGTTTCGGGAATCGCCTCGCGGCCGTAGCTCGGCGTGGTCGAGCCCTCGGCGTCGCGCGCCGTCACGGTCGCGCGAAACGGCGCGCCGGCCGCGACGAACACGCCGCCGGCCGCGTCGTTCGCTTGCGGGTTCGCAGTCGTGCCGGAGCCGTTCATGATATTCGTCAACAGAAAGTCGTACGGCCGCACGACGAAGCTCGCGGTGGCGCCGCGGATGCCGGTCGGGAGCTGCGCGGCGTCGACCAGCGTGTCGTCTTTCATCGATACGCGGATCTGGCCGACGTCTTTGTACTTCGCCGTGACGACGGCCTGGCCGTTCGCGAACACAACGTCCTGCGGGGCCGCGGCGCCCTCGCTCGCGGCCGCGCCGAGTCCGTCGATCGTGACGGCGGTCGCGCCCGTCGCCGGATTCGAGTACGTCGTCCAAAACTTGAGCCTCTTCGGGATGAGCCCCGTGTAGCTCTCGATGATCCCGCACACCGGATCGCCGGGCGTCTGGCCGAACGCGGCGAGGTGCAGCGCGAAGTCGGTCCCCGCGACTTGGTTCGCCGCGAACGACGTCGCCGCGCCCGGGGGGTCGGGCAGCGCCGTCGCGGTCACCGTGAAGCCGTTCGGCGAAAACACGAGCCGGCCCTCGGCCTCGGAGTCGTGTACGCCGGCGTTGCCCACCTGCACCACGTCCACATCCACCGACGGCGGACCGGTCGGGTAATAGAGTGAGAACACCGCCTGCGACTGGCCGAGCGGCCACGTGTAAGTCGCAACGCCGTCGTCCGCCGCGCCGTCGCTGAACGATCCCGTGCCCGCGACCAACGCCCACGTGCCGGCGCCGGTGCCCGTATCGAGCCGCACCTGCGCGCTGTAGTCCAGCTTCGGCGCGCCGGAAAGCGCCTCCACGACGTTCACCGTCACCGTCTCGGCCAAGCAGTGGATACCGAACCCGTCATGATTGATCGTGAACTGCACGCACGGATGCGTCTCCGCGACGAGCGCCTGCACCTGGGCCTGCGTGAGCGCGGTGGCGAGCACGCGGACCTCGTCGATATCGCCGTCGAACGCGCGCGAAATGAAGTTCCAGTCGGTGCCCACGTAGAACGGCAAGTCGTTGTTCGCAAGCGTGCCCGTGTAGGTCGCGCTCGCCGCCAGCGCGCCGTCGATGTAGATCGCCTGCGCCCCGGACTTGTAGGTGATCGCCACGTGGTGCCATTCGTTCAAGTTGATCGCGACGGCCGTGGTGAGCGAGCGCGTGTTGTTCGAGGAATCGTTCCACCACCAATACACCTGGCGCGAGGTGTTGACGTGGTATTCGTAGTTCGTGTCCTTCGACGCGATCGTGTAGAGGTCCGACGGCGGCGCGCTGCGCAGGCGGATCCACGCGGCCACCGTGACCTCGGTCGACAGGTCGAGCGCCGCGTTGTCGGCAACCTCGACGTAGTCGTCGTTGCCGTCGAATGTGCCGTAACGGCAGCTGCCGGGGTCGCCCGGCACTGCCGGCGTGGCGTTGAGCGTCGTCGCGCCGCCGAACGCGCGGCCGTTCAGGCTCGTCGCGTCGTCGACCACCTCCCCCGCGTCGCCCTTCCACTGCGTCTCGTCGAAGCGGTACGTCGCGGCGAAGCCTTGCGCGGGCACGAGCGCGCAAGCTGCGGCGGCGGCACAGAGAAAATACACCAAGGGAAAATGCAACATGTCCCTGTTTTTCATGTCGCTAATTGACCTTCGTTTGCAGCTGCCGCGACACGTAGTCCGCGCTGCCGAACGCGCCCGCGGTCGCGCGCACACTGAGCACGAACACGTTGGCCGGAGGGGCCGTGCCCTCGACGTAGGTGAGCTGCGTGCAGCTCACGGAAACGTTGAAGCCGGCGGTGCCGCCTTCGGTGAGCGCCAGCGTTGCCGGCGGGCACACGCCGTCGTTCACCGCCCGATACGCGGCCCACGCCGCGCCCGAGCGCGCCGCCTGATATGCCTGCGCGGCCCGGAGCGCGGACGTCACCGTCTGGCTCTGGAACACGGTGAGGCGCACGGCGAAGGCGCCGAGCGCGGCGAGAACGACGAGCAGGAAGATCGCCGCGACGAGCGAGAAGCCGCGCTGTCCGCGTCGCGCGCTCATGGCACGTTGTCCACGTGCACCTGCGACAGCAGCGAGACCGTCTCGCCGGTGCCGACGGTGAACTGCAGCGTCACGAGGCCGGCGCGCGCGGCCGTCCCCGGCGTGTACGCCATCGCGCAGCCCGCGATCTCGTCGGCCATGAGGCTGCGCGTCGCGCCGTTGGCCATGAGCTCGGCGTCGCTGTCGCGATTGGACTGACTCGGGTCGATCGTATAGCCGCGGTAGCGCGTGAGCGTGCGGGCGAGCGGATTGCAGAGATAGGTCACCGGCCCCTCGACGAGGTAGACGCGGTGTGTCGGCGAGTCGTAGGCGAAGCGGAACGGAGAGCCGAGTGGGGAGCCGAGTGTCACTCGGTCGGCGCCGCCCACGCCGGCAGCGATGTTGATCTGCGTTCCGGGCGGCGTGATGACGTTCGAGAGCTCGTAGGCGTCCGCGCCCGGCACGCCCACGTTGTAGATGGCGAGGTAGTAGGCCGTGGAGCTCCACGGCTTCGCGACCTGCGTGAACGGCGCCACGGCGTCGAACGAGTCGTCCGGATTCGCGAAGTCCAGGATCTCGGGGTCGCCGCCCGGCGGCTGCGTGCGGTAGCGCGCGCCGTCGATGGTGGCGAGCAGCTCGAGCGCCACCACTCCGCCCGAGCTCGTCGTGCGCACGCTGTTCGGCAGCGCGATCCGCACGTCGCGGGCGATACGGCGGAGCGCCGTGTCGGCCGCGTCGACGAGGCGCACACGGCGCCCCTGGTCCATGAAGCCCTGCACCGGGCCGCTGATGAACATCGACACGAAGCCGACCACGATCGACGAGAGCACGAGTGTGATCACGAGCTCGATCAGCGTGAAACCGGCGGCTCGTGCTGTCGCGCGCATCGCTACAGCGTCTTGTAGGTGCTGAGTGTGAAGTTCACGCCCGGCGTGAACGTGACACGCACGCTGACGAGATCGGCGGCCGTGCTCGGCACGCCCGGGAGCGCGGTGCTCGGTGTCACGGTGACTGCGACGGTGTAGCCCGCGAGCGCGGGAATCGCGGCGCCGAACTGGTCGCGGGCACCGACGTCGACTAGGCCGTTGTAGTCGCCCACGTCGTCGTATGCGCTGCGCGCGCTCTCGCCGGTCACACCGTCGGGATCAGCGAACGGCTTGAGCGAGATCTCCTCGACGTAGGCTTCGGCGACCGACACGGCCTGCGCGAGCACCATCGCGTCCGCGCTACTCGCCGTGGTGCGCGCGAGCAGGCCGAGAATCGCGCTGGCCGCGATGGCGATGATCACGATGGAGATCACGAGCTCGATGAGCGTGACGCCGCGTTGGCGTACTCTGTCCCTGGGGTCTGACCCTAGGGACAGACGCTGCGCTCGGCGGTCGACGCGAGCCTGCGGCGCCATGTCACGGCGCCTGGACGAAACCGCTGTCGGCCCTCACGGTCAGGGAATACGTCGGCGTCACGAAGGCCGCCGGGCCGACGCCGATGCTGAAGTCGGACCCGAGATTGGTGCTGCCGAGCGCGTCGAACACGAAGGTCACCGGCGACGCAGTCACGCCGAAGGGCGCGGTGCCCGACATGAGCTGGCCGTCCGCAAGCCGCACGTTGGTGCTCCAATTGGTGGAGCCCGCGACGCAGGTGCCGCCCGCGGCGTTCTGCTGGTTCGCCGCATAGCCCGACGCGCTGACGCTCATCTGCACGGCGCAGCCGCTCGCCACCGCGAGCTTCTGCGCATACTTGAGCGCCGCGGCAAGCTCCTCGTAGTAGCCGCGCTCGAGGAAGGTGCGGTCGTCGAAGAAGCGCGGCGCCGCTACGGCCGCGAGGATGCCGACGATCACGATGACGACAACGAGCTCGATCATCGTGAAGCCGGCGGCGGAACGGGTCGATTGAAGGCGGGACATCGTCGGATCTCTAAACTCGAGAGGCGCCCGCGGGCGCCTCTCTTCAAACCAAGTCGTGCAAGCGAGTCAGCTCGATCAGCAGGTGCCTGCGCCCGACACGGTGATCGTCGGCGGCAGGTTCGCGGCCGTCGGCGCCGCGTAGGTCACCGTGCACGACGCTTTCGACGCCGTCGAGAACAGGGCCGAGGCCACGATGTGGGTGAAGCCGCTGTAGTCAGCGAGCGTGAGGTCGATCGTGCCGACGTTCGGATAGCCGAACGGCGTTGCAGCGCTCGTGCCCATCGTGATCGTTTGGCCTTCCATGAGGACGGTGGGAGGCTGGTTCTGCGCGAGCCACATCGCATGCGCGAGCGCCGCGCCCGAGCGCAGGCTGCCCGCGAGCGCGTCGCGCGCCGCTGTGCGCGCCTGTGCGTCGAGCGCCGCGAAACGCGGTATCGCAAACGCCGCGAGGATGCCCAAGATCGTGATCACCACCACGAGCTCGATCAGGGTGAAACCGCTTTGGCGCGCCGCCTTCATTGGTGAAATCTCCCGAGAATTTTCTGTTCGAATCCGTTCTCGAAACGCCGTTCCGGGTTTCACCGGATCCTGCGGGGAATACCTTAGTTAACCGCGTCGAAATACGCTGTGATAGGCACCACAACGGGGCGGAACGCCGGTGTGATGCGCGTCTCAGGACGGAGAGAAACGGCCATGGGGTGCGTCAGAGCCCGCCCTTGCCGGCCGTCGAGGCCAGGTCCCAGAGCGGCAGGAACACGCCGAGCGCCAAGATCAGCACCATCACGCCCACCGCCACGATCAGGAGCGGCTCGAGCGCGCTGCTCAAGTTCTCGAGGTCGTGGTCCACCTCGCGCTCGTAGAAGTCGGCGACCTCGGCCAGCATCTCGCTCAACGCACCCGTCTCTTCGCCGATCGAGATCATCTGCAGCGCAAGCGGCGTGAAGAGATCGGCCGTCTGCGACGTGCGGTACAGGCTCTCGCCGCGCTCCACGCCGTCGCGGAGCGTCAGCACGCGCTCGGTCATGTAGTCGTTGCCCGCCGCGCGCGCGATCATGCTCAAGCCCTGGATGATCGGCACGCCCGCCTCGAGCGTGAGCGCGAACGATCGCGCGATCTGCGTGAGACTCGCGCGGCGCATGACGCCGCCGATCACCGGCACGCGGAGCTTGAGCCGGTCCCAGAGATAGCGGCCGGCCGGGTCACGGATCCACACTTGAAACGCCATCACGGCCGCGGCCGCGCCGCTGAGCACGAGATACCAGTAGGCCGAGGCGAATTGCGACACGCCGATCAGAATGCGCGTGGGCAACGGTACGTGCGGCAGCGCGGCGAAGATCGGTGCGAAGCGCGGCAGCACGAACAGCGTGATGATCGAGATCGCAATGCCGATGGCCACGACCACGGTGGCAGGGTAGCGCAGCGCCGTCTTGAGCTTGTCGCGGATGCGCTTCTCCATGCTCAGGTAGTCGTACAGCCGCAGGAACGCGGTATCGAGCGTGCCCGAGCTCTCGCCCACGCGGATCACGCTCACGTAGAACTTCGAGAACACGTCGGGAAACTTCGCGAGCGCGAACGACAGCTCGCGCCCCGCCTGCAGGCTGTCGATCACGGAGCCGAGCACGCCGCGGAGCACGACGTTCGGCGTCGACGCGGCGAGGCTCTGCATGCCGCGCAAGAGCGGCAGTCCGGCCTTGTTGATCGCGTACATCTGCCGCGAGAACAGGATCAGGTCGGCCGCCGTGGGCTTGCCGCCGCCGAGCTTGCGCCACAGCTCCGCGAGGGCGTCCTGCGACGCGGCGGCGGGGCGAATGTCGATGGGCGTGATGCCGCGCGTGAACAAGTGGCTCGCGAGCGCTTCCGGGGACTCCGCGTCGAGCGAGCCCGACACGGCCTCGCCGCGCCCGGTTCTGCCGCTGTAGCGGAACGTGGGCATCGGCTAGGACGCCGCGGCCGCGGCGGGCGTGTCGGCGTCGCCTTCCGCCGGCGCGCTGCCGAGCACGTCGTCGAGCAGGTCGCGTGCGTCGTCGGCCCCGACGCCCGACATCGAGCGCATCACCTCGTCCGCCGACGTGACGCCGTCGATCGCGAACTGGATCGCGCGCTCGACGAGCGACACGAAGCCGCGCGACTCGCGCGCGCGCCGCTCGAACTCCGTGAGGTCGGCGCGCCTGATCGCGTCGGCCATGCCGGCGTCGATCTCCACGAGCTCGTAGACGCCGACGCGGCCCTTGTAGCCGGTCATGTTGCAGTACGTGCAGCCGACGCCCTCGACGAGCTTCGCGGCGCGGACCCGCTCCGCGCCGAGGTAGCGGCTCAGCCACGCGGCGTGATGCACGCCGAGCTCGGCCGGCTGCGTGCAGTTGTCGCACACGCGGCGCACGAGCCGCTGCGCGAGCACGCAGTCGAGCGCGGCCGCGATCAGATAGCCCTGCGCGTCCATGTCGAGCAGCCGGCTCACGGCCGACGCCGCGTCGGTGGTGTGCAGCGTCGAGAACACGAGGTGGCCGGTCATCGCGGCGCGTAGGCCCATCTCCACCGTCTCCTGGTCGCGCATCTCGCCCACGAGCACGATGTCGGGATCGTGGCGCAGCGCGTTGCGCAGGATCGCGGCGAACGTGAGGCCGATCTTCGCGTTGACCTGCACCTGATTCACGCGCGACAGGCGGTACTCGACCGGATCCTCGGCGGTGATGATCTTGGTGGCAGGAGAGTTCAGGTGATTGAGCGCCGCGTAGAGCGTGGTGGTCTTGCCGCTGCCCGTGGGGCCGGTCACGAGCACCATGCCCGACTCGCGCTCGATCAGTGTCTTGAAGCGCGTAGCGATCTCGGCGGGCATGCCGAGCTGGTCGAAGGTCAGTTGGCTCGCGGAATGATCGAGCAGCCGCAGCACGATCGCCTCGCCGTGGTAAATCGGCATGGTCGACACGCGCACGTCGAGCGACTTGTCCTCGACCTTGATGCTGAAGCGGCCGTCTTGCGGCTTGCGCTTCTCCGCGATGTCGAGGCCGCACATGAGCTTCAAGCGCGTGATCAGCGCCTGGCCCACGCGGTTGCCCTCGATCACCTGCTCCTGGAGCAGCCCGTCGACACGCTGGCGAATGCGCAGGCAGCGCTCGTCGGGCTCGATGTGGATGTCGCTCGCGTTGACCTGCACGGCGTCCTGGAACATCGACTGGATCAGCTTGATCACCGGCGCGTCGGGCGAGCCCTCCTCCGCCGACAGCGCCTGAAGGTCGACGCCGGCGTCGCTGAGCTCCTCGTCGAGCTCCTCGGCGAGCGACACGATCTCGTCGGTGCGCCGGTAGATCGAGTCGATCGTCTTGAGCAGCACGGCCTCTTTGGCGAGCGCGAGCCGGATCGGCTTGCCGAGCAGGCGCGCGAGCTCGTCGTAGGCGTGCAGGTCGGTGGGATCGGCCATGGCGACCAAATAGCCGCGCTGGTCCTCCTTGAGCACGAGCGCCCGATGGCGGCGCGCGTGGTTCTCGAGCAGCTTGGTCACGACCTTCGGCTCGAAGCTCATGTGCGCGAGGTCGACGAACGGGATGTTCAAGTAGGTCGCGAGGCACGTATGCAGGTCGGCCTCCGACACCACGCCGATGTCGATGAGCACGCGGCCGAGCTTGCGGCCGCTCACGCGCTGCTCGTCGAGCGCCTGCTTGAGCTGCTGCTCCGAGATCAGCTTCTTCTCGAGCAGCAGGTCGCCTAGGCGAACGCGTTTCCTGGTCTCAGTGGCCACGGCCGTCGTCTCAGTGCCCCGCGTCCGCGCCGAGCGCGTGCAGGCGATCGGCTGCGGGTTGGATGATCTTCGGCCAGTCGTCGTCGTCGTCGACCACGACCGGGCGCAGCAGGATGATGAGCTCGGTCTTGACCTCGGTCTCGCGGTTGCTGCCGAACAGGCGCTTGAGGCCGGGCACGCGGCCGAGCACCGGCACCTGCCACTCGACCTTGCGCGACGAGTTCCGCATGAGACCGCCGATCGCGATGATCTGGCCGCTCTTCGCCTTCACGATGCTGTCCGACTCGCGCACCTCGCTCACCGCGAGCGGTAGCGTGTCGGTTTGGCCGGAGATCGTGAGCTGCTTGGTCTGGTCGGTCACTTCGCTCACGGTGGGATGGATGTGCAGGATCACCTCGCCCGTCGAGCTGATCTGCGGCGTCACGTCGAGCGCGATGCCGGAAAAGAACGGGGTGAGCGTAACGTCGCGGCTCGTGGTGGCCGCGGTGCCGGTGACCGTGTTGCTGCTAACGTCGGTGACGAAGAACTCATCGGTGCCGGCCTTGATCACGGCCTTCTGATTGTTCAGCGTGGCGACGCGCGGGCTCGACAACACGCGCGTGTCGCCCTGCGTCGCGAGCAGCTCGACGAACGCATTGAAGTCGCCGATGTCGAGCGCGAGCGCGAACGCGGCGCCCACCGTCGAGCTAGGGAACGCGGTAGTAGGATTTCCCGGGCCGATGATCAACGGGGCGCCGCCGAGCGGCGGCGCACGGTCGATCTGGCCGCCGCCCGAGAGGTTGCCGCCCGTGTACGTGTCGCCGTTCGCCTTCTGCTGCACGGCGGCCCAGTTGACGCCGGCCTGGAAGCCGTCGGAGAGCGTGACCTCGATGATCTTCGCCTCGAGCACTACCTGGCGGCGCGCCGAGTCGTGGATTTGCGTGAGGTACTCGCCCACCGCGCGGAGCTCTTCGGGCATGCCGCGCGCGAACACCACGCCGGACTGCGCGTTGACAACCACCTGGCGCCCCTCGCCGGGGCCCAAGATCGCCATGAGGGTCCCTTGCAGGTCGGCCCAGAAATCCGCGTTGTTGATCGTGTCGATCACCGAGCCCGTGGTCTGCGCGTTCTGCGCGTGGCTCTTGTCGCTGCTCGTGACGACGCCGTCGCTCACCTGTGTGTTCGAGTTGTCGGAGCCCACTTGGCTCACCTGACCAGAGCTCACGCGCGTGCGCGACATACCGCCGCGGATCAAGTTGAGATAGTCGATCTCGAAGATGCGGCTCTGGAGCGCGGCAGGCATCACGATGTAGCCGCTACCGCTGCGCCGGTAGTCGTAGCCGTAGACCTCGCGTACCGTCTCGAGCACCTCGGGCACGGTCACTTGCTTGAGCGTGAGCGTGATCCGGCCCTTGACCTCGGGGTGCACGACGAGATTGCGCGCGGTGCCCGCGACGAGGCTCATGAAGAACTCGCGCGCGTCGCTATCGGCGACGTTCACGTCGAAGCGCTCCTCCGCGGCCGGAGCAACCGGCGCCGTCTTCGGCTGCACGGCGAACGGCTCGCTCGTCTGCGCCGGGGGTTGGCGCGCTTCGTCGATCGCCGCATCGATGTTGTCCCGCGTCGCGACTCCGCGCTGCGTGGAGCAGCTGGCGCAAAGCGCCGTGATGCCGAGCAGCGTAAGAGCGGCGGCGCGCACGCCGCGAAGGTGGTCGTACCTCATTTAGCGGAAGCTCCTTCGCTTGGGCCGCCGTCGCCGGCGTGCCCGAGATGAATCGTCCAGCTCTCGGCGCCCTGCTCGAGGTGCACCGCCTGCGGCTCGATGCGCGTGAGCGTGGCGCCGGCGACGCGCTCGCCCTCTTGGCGCGGCGCGCCGTTCACGATCGCGACGCGGCGCGTCGGCGAGATCAGCACGGCCGTCAACCGAAAGCGCGGCGCCGCCGCGCCGCCCGGGCCCGCCGCGCCGGCCACGGCCTTGAAGGGCTGCATCGGATCGCGCAGCCGCGGCTCGTCGGCGCGCGCGGGCGACGCCGCCGCGGCGGCGGCGAGCAGCACGCAGAGCGCGATGTGGGCGGCGCTAGACACCGATCCAGCCCTCCTCGAGGCTCAGCGTCTGGACCTCGAGCACGATGTCGTTGCGCGGATACTCGCCCGCGTCGAGCTCGAGCCGCGTCCAGTAGAGATGCCACGGCAAGCGCTCGATCGACTCGAGGTAGGCGAGGCAATCGAGGTAGCTGCCTTGCAGCCGCAGCACGAGCGTGTGCCGATAGAGCTTCGGCGCGCCGGACGGCGCGACCTCCGGCGACGCCGTCTGTCCCTGGGGTCTGACCCTAGGGTCAGAGCTAGGGGTCTGACCCTCTTGGGGTTTGGCGTCGCCTTCGAAGAGGGGCCGCACCGGGAGGTTCTCCGCGCTCACGAGCCGGAGATTCGTCTGCCGGTGGAGCAGGTCCTCGAGCACCGTGCGCATTTGCGCCGGGTCGACGAGGTCGGTGGTATAGACGCGGACCGCGGCGTCGGACTCCGCCACGCGCGCGCGCAGCGCGCGCACCCGGTCGAGCTGATTCGGCATGCCTTCGCTCAAGCCCTCGGCCGTCGAAACGATCGACTGGTTCAGCACCTCGAGACGCGACTGGAGCGCGGTGGTCTTCGCCGCGGCGGCGCGTTCGCGCGCCTCGAGCGGCGCCGCGAGCACCGCTTCCCAAAGCCCGCCGAGCACGACCAGCAGCGCCACGAAGACGAACAGCCGCTCGCGCAAGGTCAAGCGATCGATCGTCGCCGCGAGCTTCGTGAGGCGCTCCTTCACGGCTGTACCCTCGCGACCGCGCCGTCGAGCGCTTCGTCCGCGGCGGCCGCGCGGCTCGTCGCGTGAAAGGCGACCTCGCCCGCGGCCTCGTCGCGCTCGATCTCGAGCCGGTCGAAGCGCTGGCCGGCGAGTGCGCTCTCGGACCCCAAGCGGCGCAGGTATTCGGGCACGGCCTCGGCGCCGACGCTGCGGCCCGCGAGCTCGAGCGCGCGCGTGCCGCCGTTCACGGCGATGCGCGTGAGCCAGAGGTCGGGACGGTGCTGCCTGCCGAGCGCGGCGAGATAGCCCGAGAAGCCTTGGCTGCCGCCGAGCGGCTGGTCGCGCAAGACGTCGATCAAGCGCCGCTGGTCCTCGAGCGTGGCGTTCAACGTCGCGATCTCCTGCTCGACGCCCGCCCGCGTGCTCGCCGCGAGCGACGGGTCGATGCCGCCGAGCTGCGCGGTGAACGTATGCTCGAGGCCTTCGAGCCGCGCGACCTCGGCCTCGAGGCGCGCGACCTTGAAGAGCCCGTAGCCGTACAGCGCGAGCAGCGCGACGGCGACGATACCGGCCGCCTGCGCCATCGCGACCGCCGAGAAGATCAGCCGCTGCTTGCGGAATTTCGGCTGGTAAAGGTTGATCTGCTGGTACATGGCGTCAGCCCGCGGCATCTGCGCGCAACGCGGCGCCGATGGCGGGCAGGCAGCGGCGCTCGACGTCCGGCGACAGCCGCGCGCTCGTGTCGAACAGCGCCGCAAGCTCCACGTCGCGCACGGCGGCGCCGAGCTCCTGCGCGAGATGCTCGCGGTCGGCGGCGTCGAGGCCGCTCGCGTAGAGCTGCGTGATCGCCGTCTGTTCGTAGTGACTCTCGAAGTAGTCGAGCGAGCGGCGCACCTCGAGCGCGAGGCCCGCGACGAGATCGCGCTTGAGCTCGCCGGCCGCGGCGAGCGTGGCCACGCCCGTCTCGACGTGGCGCGCGAGATAGAGGATGCCCTGACGCACGAGCAACAGCGTGCTGCGCCGGTCGCCGAGATACAGCAGCGCCGTGCCGCGATCCTCGGTCTCGAGCAGTGCGGCGACGTTGCGCAGGCTCAGCTCCGGAATGTCGATGACGTCGAGCGCAAGGCCCGCGCCCTCGACGAGCTCCACCTGTTGCTTCACGACGTCGGCTTTCGCGGTGACGGCGTACATCATCCGCCGCGGGCCGCCGCGCGCGTGCGCCGGCATCTCGAACACGTCGATCACGGCGTCGTCGATGTGGAAGTCGATGAGATCCTTGATGCGCCAGCGGACTGCCGCGGCCAGCTCCTCGTCCGGCACCTCGGGCGCCTCGACGAGCGACAGGCGGTAGCCACCCGAGTCGAGCACGCTCGCCGCCGGTGTGCGCCGCCTCGACAGCGAGTCGACGGCGCGGGCGAGCGCGTCCGGCGTTCCTTGCGCTTCGTAGACGCAATGCTCGAGCCGCGGTCGCGCGCCGCGCTCGCGCACCACTTGCGCCGCCGCCACGCCGTCCGACGTCACGAACACGCCTATGCGGCTGCCGGAACTGCGCGCGCGTTTGAAGAGCGATAGCATTGTGAGTGGGCGTCTCGTCTGTCTTTTTTTGGGTTCTCGGTCTTTTCGGGCGAAAGCTCGGTGGTGCGCACCCTCGGGGTACACGCCGCCGGCATTAAACTTAATCCCGCCGTGCTGGGAAGCCTTGAGATACGGGTCTCAGTTTGCCCCGTGCCGGGTGGAGCCTTGCCGCAATGTGCGACGTACGTCATGCGCTGTGTCTACGCCGGGGGAACCGCCGCGTGAACGCGCCGCAATGAGCTCCCGCCGCTGGGAATTCTGGATCGACCGCGGCGGCACGTTCACCGACGTCGTCGCGCGCGATCCGTCGGGCCGTATCCGCACGCTCAAGCTGCTGTCGGAGGACCCTGGCCGTTACGACGACGCATCCGTCGAAGGCGTGCGCCGGATGCTCGCGGCCGCGCCGCCCGGGGAGCGCGCCCCTGTAAATCATGAGATTGGTGCACTCAAGATGGGCACCACGATAGCGACCAACGCGCTCCTCGAGCGGCGCGGCGAGCCGACAGCGCTCGTGATCACGGCGGGGCTCAAGGACGCGATCCGCATCGGCGGACAGCAGCGGCCCGACATCTTCGCGCTCGACATCGTTCTGCCCGACATGCTGTACGCGCAGGTGGTCGAGGCGCGCGAACGGCTCTCCGCGCACGGCGAGGTCGTCGAAGCGCTCGACGAGGCGCGGCTGCGCGTCGACCTCGAGGGCGTGCGGGCAGGCGGCATCCGGAGCGTCGCAATCGTGCTGCTGCACGGCTACCGCTTTCCGCGGCACGAGGCCGCCGCCGAGCGCGTGGCCCGCGAGCTCGGCTTCGCGCAGATCTCGGTGTCGCACCGCGTGAGCCCGCTGCCGAAGCTCGTGCTGCGCGGCGACACCACCCTCGTCGACGCGTATCTCTCGCCCGTGCTCGGCCGCTACGTGACGAGCGTGCGCCGCGGGCTCGATCGCGAGCTCGGCGCCGCGCCGCTCTTGTTCATGCAGA
The DNA here is from genome assembly GCA_035644475.1 of Gammaproteobacteria bacterium. GTDB lineage: Bacteria > Pseudomonadota > Gammaproteobacteria > Steroidobacterales > Rariloculaceae > FEN-1219. Next base: position 22,394 of record DASQOL010000191.1, read on the forward strand.
GCCACGGCGGGCTCACCGAGGCCCACCACTTCCAGGGCAAGGACAGCCTGCTGTCTGGCCCGGCCGGCGGCGTGATCGGCATGCTGCGCGCGGCGCGCGAAGCCGGCTTCGACGAGGTGATCGGCTTCGACATGGGCGGCACCTCCACCGACGTGTCGCTCTACGCCGGCGAGCTCGAGCGCACGTCCGACGCCGTGATCGCCGCGGTGCGCGTGAGCGCGCCGATGCTCCGTATTCACACGGTCGCCGCCGGCGGCGGCTCGATCTTGAAGTTCGCGAACGGCCGACTGCAGGCGGGCCCCGAGTCCGCCGGCGCGTACCCGGGACCCGCGTGCTATCGGCGCGGCGGCCCGCTCACGGTCACGGACGCGAACGTGCTGCTCGGCCGGATCCAGCCGGACTTCTTCCCGCGCGTGTTCGGCCCGAACGCCGACCTGCCGCTCGATGCTGACGCGACGGCCGCCGTATTCGCGCGCGTAGCCGACGCGGTCGCGGCTGAGACCGGCGAGCAGCGCGCGGCGGAGAAGCTCGCGACGGGCTTCTTGCGGATCGCCGTCGAGCGCATGGCGAACGCGATCAAGCAAGTCTCGGTGCAGCGCGGCCACGACGTTACGCGCTTCGCGCTCTGCTGCTTCGGCGGCGCCGCCGGTCAGCACGCGTGCGCGGTCGCCGACGCGCTCGGGGTGCGCACGGTGCTGATCCATCCGCTCGCGGGCGTGTTGTCGGCGTACGGCATGGGCGTCGCCGAGCGGCGCGTGCTGCGACAGCGCAGCGTGGAGGCGCCGCTCGACGCGGCGGCGCTCGCGGCGCTGCCCGGCGCGTTCGCCGCGCTCGCGGCCGACGCGGAGCACGCGCTGCGCGCGCAGGCGATCGGCGCGGAGGAGACCGTGAGCCTCGAGCGCCGCGTGCTGCTCAAGCTGGACGGCTCGGACACCAGCTTGGGCCTAGCCTGGACAGCCGACGCGGCGTTGCCGGACCTGCGCGCGGCGTTCGACGCGGCGCACGCGCGGCACTTCGGGTTTCGCGCGGATGACGGTGCGCGCCTCGTGGTCGAGTCGCTCGAGCTCGAGGCGAGCGCGGCGGCGGCGCCGCCCGCGATCATCGCCGAGCCGCCGAACACCGCCGCACGACTCGAGACCGCCGCGCGCCGCCCGACGCTCGCAACCGCTAGGGTCAGACCCCGGGGTCAGACGCTACCGCCTGTAGCCGCACCGGCGCCCGCGGCGACGCGCCGCGTCTGGTTCGGCAAGGGCTGGCGCGACGCGCCGATCTACAACCGCGACGCACTACGCCGCGGCGCGCGGATTCAGGGCCCCGCGATCGTCGCGGAAGCGAACGCCACCACGGTGCTCGAGCCCGGCTGGCGCGCCACGGTCGACCCGGCCGACTGCTTGATCCTCACGCGCGCGCGGCGCGCGGCGCGCACCGAGGCCGTCGGCACACGCGCCGACCCCGTGCTGCTCGAGGTGTTCAACAACCTGTTCATGCACGTGGCCGAGCAGATGGGCGTGGTGCTGGAGAACACGGCGCACTCGGTGAACATCAAGGAGCGGCTCGACTTCTCGTGCGCGCTGTTCGACGCGGGCGGTGAGCTCATCGCGAACGCGCCGCACATTCCGGTGCACCTGGGCTCGATGGGCGACAGCGTCCGCAGCATCCTGCGCTCGAAGGAGCTGTCGCCCGGCGACGTCTACATGTTGAACACGCCGTACAATGGCGGCACCCACCTGCCCGACATCACCGTCGTGACGCCGTCGTTCGGCAAGGACGGCGGTATCCAATACGTCGTCGCGAGCCGCGCCCATCACGCCGACGTCGGCGGCGTGACGCCGGGCTCGGTGCCGCCGCTGTCGCGCACGATCGACGACGAAGGCGTGTTGCTCGACGGCGTGCGGATCGTCGCGGACGGCCGGTTCCTCGAGTCCGACGTGCGCCGGCTGCTCGCTGCCGGCGCGTTCCCCGCGCGCAACCCTGACCAGAACATCGCGGACCTGAAGGCGCAGCTCGCGGCCAACGCGCGCGGCATCGACGAGCTCGACCAGCTGATCGCGCGCTTCGGCCTGCGCGGCGTGCAGACCTACATGCGCCACGTGCGCGACAACGCCGAGGCAAGCGTGCGCGCGGCGATCGAGCGCTTGCGCGACGGCGAGTTCGCCGTGGAGCTCGACGGCGGCGAGCGCGTCGCGGTGCGGGTCACGATCGACCGCGCGCGCCGCACGGCGACGATCGACTTCACGGGCTCGTCGCCGATGAGCGCGGGTAACTGCAACGCACCGGAGTCGATCGTGCATGCGGCCGTGCTCTACGTTTTCCGCACGCTGGTACGGGAGAACATTCCGCTGAACGCCGGGTGTCTCAGGCCGCTCACGATCGTGGTGCCGCGGCCGAGCCTGCTGTCGCCGGTGCATCCCGCGGCCGTGGTCGCTGGCAACGTCGAGACGTCGCAGCAGATCACCGACGCGCTGCTCGCGGCGCTCGACGCGTGCGCGGCCGCCCAGGGCACGATGAACAACTTCACGTTCGGCGATTCGCGCGTGCAGTACTACGAGACGATCTGCGGCGGGGCGGGCGCCGGTCGCGACTTCGACGGCGCGAGCGCGGTGCACACGCACATGACGAACTCGCGGCTCACCGACCCCGAGGTGCTCGAGCTGCGCTATCCGGTGCGCGTGCGGCGCTTCGAGATTCGCCGCGGCTCCGGAGGCCGTGGACGGCGGCGCGGCGGCGACGGCGTGATCCGCGAGATCGAATTCCTTGAGCCGATGGAGGCCGCGATCCTCTCGAACCGCCGGCGCGTCGCGCCGTTCGGCCTGCACGGCGGCGAGGCCGGTGCGCTCGGGAAAAACTACGTGCTGCGCGCGGACGGGCGACGCGAGGAGTTGCCGTCAACGGCGTCGGTGGAGCTTGCCGCGGGCGATCGCTTCGTCATCGAGACGCCGGGTGGTGGCGGCTGGGGATCAGACGGAGCTGTTCAAAATACCTGAGCACCACGGGCTCCATATCCGCCGCGGCCACTTACGATGCCGCAGCGACGCGGCCGGTGGGCCGCGGTATCTCGATCGACGCCGGTTGCGGCTCGGCCTTGATGGCAGCCAACGCGTCACTCAGAAGCGGTTCCTCGCGGCGCGATACCGTGGCGCGCAGGGCAGCGAGTCGCTCCCTGAATCGCGGATCGTCGAGTATTCGAAGCGCCTTGGAACGGATTTGCTCCGGCGTGTCCGTCTTGCGTCGTCCACGAAGACCGAGGCCGTGATACTCGATCCGAGCGGCGTTGCCGCACTGATCATGGTTGCGCGGATACGCCAGCAGGGGCACGCACTTTTCGATGGCCTCGCGGTACGTCCCGGCACCGGCGTGCGTGATCACCAGGCTCGCCACCTTCAGTATCTCGAGCTGAGGAAGGAAGTCGAATAGCCGGATGTGCTCCGGAGGCGTGCCCAGGACTTTCGTTGCTCGCTCGTCGCCCGTGGAAATGACCACGAGAACGCCCGAAACGTCGGAAAACGCCGTGATCACCTTTCGAAGGAACGGCACGTTGTCCTTCCACCTGAACCGAACCGTTCCCACGGCCACGTAAATCAACCGCTGGTCCGGCTCGCACGCAAAAGGCACCTGGCGTTGCCGCCGCTCGAGGTCGACGCTCGGACCTATGTAGTGGATGTTTGCGGGCAACCGTCGCTTGCGCGGCAAGTCCGTCTCCGGCGTCCACAGCGCCCACTCTTGAACGCCTCGGAAATGAACATCCGGCTGAACCCAGCGCCGAACAATCTCGCGCCGCAGGGGAAAATTCGTTCGACGCGCCGTCTCCCTCAAGACCGCGTCGTACGTGTGGAGACGGGCGAGACGAGCCGCGGCGCACACGGTGCGATAGCGGACGTCTTGGAGTTGCCTCAGTCTCCACGCGCCCGCGATGAACGCTCGGCTAATGGCGGAGTCTAGCGGCATCAACGAGGAATCGTACGGCGGCACTGCCGGGTCCTTGACGGGGAGGGGTTTCGTGCTCAGGACCACCGTCGTTATGCCGCGTTGCTTCAAGAGCGGGTAGTACGCGACAAGGAACGGGTCGACGATTGCGAAGGCAGGCCGCGATTCGGCTAGGCGTCGGTCGAGCGATACCTCGAGCTGATCCAGCGCATGACAAAGGCGCCGCGCTCGGGCACGTCTTGCCCGTGCCAGAGACAGAAGAGCGCGGCCTCTGAACCACACGTTGAAGACGTTCAGGTCCGTTGGGAGGCGAATCTCCTCCTCGTATCGAGACCACAGTCCGTCGAGAGCATGAAAGCAAAATCCCTGGGACTTGATCAACGTATCGCTGCCGTTCCTCGCGATCCCCCAGTACTCGACGTCGAACCCTCGACGCTGGAGTCGCCTCGCCACGCCGATGGACGAGTAGATGTGACTTGCCACGGCGTCGACGATGAGGGCGACAGTGCTCATCTGCGGTGTGTCCCAGTTGCATTGCGCTTGATCGTGTCGCGAGAAGCTAGGTCGCGATACTCAGCGCGTCAAGGTCGTTGCATGTACGAAATTTATGTCGCGTCGTGCTCCGCTTGCGCGCGCGCCCTTGAGAAACAATGGCGTAAGTGTCTTGCACGTCGCAAAACGCGGTACATCGAGCGCGATATCGATCGACGACACGACGAATGACGCTTTCGTAAGCGATTCGCGCGACGTGCGCCGGGCAACGCGATTGCCAGCGAAGCGGATCGAAGCGGGCGCGCCTTGTTACTTGTTCTGAGTCTGTGCAAGCTGCTGCAAACTCGAGGAGGTTTGCGTGGCTGTTCGTACCGTGAGCCCATTCAAGTGTGGAATGTGGGAGCTGCACGATCGGCTCAGCGAGAACATCGACGTGAGGTCGTGCGGAACGCTGATCGACAGCATTCAGAAGCACGGCCAAAAGCAACCCGTTCTGGCGAGACCGCCAAGCGGGCGGGACAACTTCGAATACGAGTTGATTTACGGAGCTAGACGGCTATTCGCAGCTCAGCATCTTGGAATCGACCTGCTGATAGATTTGCGCGAGATCGATAATCGATCGGCGCTGATCGAAATGGACGTCGAGAATAGAGTGCGAGCCGACATCAGTGCTTACGAGCGGGGTCGCAGCTATCAGCGTTTTCTCACGTCGGGTTACTTCAAGAATCAGACTGAGATGGCGAAGGCCCTCGGCGTTTCGGACTCTCAGGTGTCCCGTCTCTTGCGCTACGCAGAGCTGCCGGCGGCGGTCGTCGGAGCTTTCAGCTCTCCGAACGACATACGCGAGGAATGGGCGGTTGCGCTGGCCAAGCTGTGCGCGGACCCGGAAACCCGCACCCGAGTCATGAATCGAGCCCGAACATTGAGCGCGGTGCCAGGGCGCGGCTCGCCCCAGACGGTGTTCGACATTTTGGTGAATGGTCGCGGGTCGCACAGCCCTTCGCCGTCTCGGTCCCGCGACGTCGTCGTCAAGGACCCCAGAGGCAGGCCTCTATTCAGAGTGCGGTTTCAGGCGAAGGCGGTTCACCTGGTTCTGCCTCGGGAGGCGATCACGTTGCCCGGGCTGCGTCGAATCAACGAGTATGTCGCCCGGGTTCTAGTCGCAGAGGCTCAGAATGCGGGCAGCGCGATTCAGACTCGAGCACGCTATACGCCCGCGGAAATAGTTGCGAACGGCGCGAGCCCGGCGGAAGGGCTCAAGCCCAACTGAGCTCAGTCGGCTGGCTCACGCGCGATCAGGGCCGATAGGTTGGCCAGCTCGCGGCACCACGAGAACACCGGGATCGCGCGGCAGCCGTCCCAGCGCGATAGCCAGCACAACGAGCGCACGCGATTCACGCGTCGACGACGGAGTCGTCACGCGAGCTCTGCCGGTAAGGAGCGTGCTCGCCGATTTTGTCCATGTACGCGTCGACGTGGCGCGTCCCCCGCGCGAGGAACGAGCCGACGGCTCGATGGAAATCTTGGTCGCGCAGCCAATGGCAAGACCACGTCGGTTGCGGCACGAAGCCGCGCTCGACTTTGTGTTCGCCTTGCGTTCCCGGATCGCACCGTTCCAGCCCTTCGCGGATGCAGTAGTCGATACCTTGGTAGTAGCATGTCTCGAAGTGCAGGCTGTGGTATTCGCTGGCGCTGCCCCAGTGGCGAACGTAGAGCGTCGTGCTGCTCCGGAAGCAGATTGCCGCGGCGATCGGCGCGTTCTGGTGTCGTGCGAGCACGATCAACAGGTCGTCGGGCATCGTCGCAGCGATGGCAGCGAAGAAGTCGCGGTTAAATAACGGCTCGCGGCAGCGCCACCAGAACGTGCGTGCATAGAACTTGAAGACGGCGTCCCAGTCGGCAGGTGTCAGCTCGTTGCCCCGTAGGTGCTGGAACACGATCCCGGCCTCGGCGACGCGCCGTCGCTCGCGTTTGGTCTTGGTGCGCTTGTGGGAGCTGAAGCGCGTCAAGAAGTCGTCGAAGGATTTGTAGCCGTCGTTGGCCCAATGGAACTGACAATCCTTGCGCGTCAGGAAGTCGCAGCCCGCGAGGAGTCGCCGATCGAACTCGGACGGAAACAACACGTGCAGCGAGGAGGCGCCGATCTCGTCGGCCGTGGCCCGAGCCGCGTCGAGCAGGCTCTGCGCGACGTTTGTGTCCTCCGCGTCCCGAAGCAGGAAGCGCCTGCCGGTGGCGGGAGTGAACGGCACGGCGCACACGAGCTTAGGATAGTAATTGCGGCCCGCGCGCTCGTAAGCGTCGGCCCAGCTCCAATCGAACACGAACTCGCCGAGCGAGTCGTACTTAATAAAGAGTGGCAACGCGCCTGCGAGCCCCCGCTCGTCGCGAGCCACGATGTAACACGGCTGCCACGTCGTCGCGCCGCCGACGCAGCCGCTCTGCTCGAGCGCGTGCAGGAACTCGTGCTTGAGGAACGGGCTGTCGCCGGCGAGTGTGTTCCAGGCGGCCGCGTCGATTGCGCGCAGTGTCGTGAGCCGTTCGACTTGGACCAGCATCCGCCGAGTGTGCCCGTCGCTCACGCGAGCGTCGAGGTGGAAGACTGTCGCAGCAGCAGACTAGGCGGCGGCTCGTGCAGATCTCCATTCTGCATTTCAACGAGCTTACCATCTGAGTCCGAAGCGCCGACGGAGGATGTCGGAAGGTGAAGCGGGCGGCGTCGATATCGCGAGACGCTGACACGGCCTCCGCTGGCAGAGACCCGTGCACGTCAGGATGGATCATTTTTGCTAACCGCAAATGTGTAGTGCCTTGTTTTTTCGAATGACGCAGCGCAAACCTGCTGCACATCTCTACTTGCGTGGCACATGCGAAGGCTGGCGCCCACTAGAATCAGAGAAGATCCATCCGCCTGGTATCAAGTCATGAATATCAACGAGCCTGACAGCACGGTCGTGGAGATATTCTGGCGCGCCCAGGAGCCGCTAAGCGTGAACGACGTCGTTGCCGCGTTGCACAGCGATAGCGACTGGTCGGCCGACACGATCCGTACTTTTCTGGCGCGGCTCGTCAAGAAGAACGCCCTGGCGATCACACCTGACGGGCGCTATGTCTACCGACCACTGGCAATCCGGCGCGAGAACTACGTCTACATGCAGAGCCGCAACTTGATCGACACGCTGTTTGGCGGACGCGTTGCGCCCTTTGTTGCTCAGTTTCTAGAGCGGAAGGACTTGAGTCCCGACGAGATCGAAGAAATCAAAGCGTTAATTCTGTGTCGACTCAAAACGGGCTGAAAACCTGAGCGCAATGCGACAGGGGAGCACGGAATACGGCTACTGTTGCCCTCATCGTCGACGCGTTGCACATTCGAGTCGTCTGACACACGACTCGCCCATCGCTGGACCGCAACTCGTGTAGGTAGGGAACATGGAGCCTGTTCTAATCGCACCGCCTCCGCTTCTTGCGCCAAGTGTGCGGCGCATCGATGGGCGCCTCTCATATCAACAGGAAACCTACCTCGAGTTGCAGCAGGCCCAGATCGTCGGATGCCGCAGTCGGACGCATGGCTATTGCGACAACAATCATCTGGATTTGTCGGTCCGCTCAGTAGATCGCGGAGCTCTCGAGCGCGCTCTCGGCGCGGTCGTGCGTCGTCACGAGTCCCTGCGCACTGCGTTCGACGGACACAGCACGAGAGTCACTCCATGGGTGGCGCCAGTCGTTGCCCTGGCCGACGCGTCGGATGCAGCTGATCCAATCGAGTGCGCGCGGCGCCTCGCCGTTGACGCCGTCATGCGACCTTTTTCATACGACGGCGACCTCTTGTGCCGCGCTACGCTCATTCGCATCTCTAACGATGAGGAACTGTTCGTCGTCGTCGTACCGCACCTGGTCTCCGACGGAGCGTCCATAGCAAGGGTGCTGAAGCAGGAGCTTCAAGCGTGCTACGCGCACGAAACAGGCGCGGGTCCGCCCCCGCCTCCGGTCGCCAACCAATACAGCGACTTCGTCCATTGGCAACGACAATGGCTGGGCATCGATGCGAGAGCGGACTTGATTCGCTATTACGAGGCACGCATCGCCAGAGCATCGGCGGCCACGATCCATCGCGGTCCGACTCTAAGGGAACAGCGGACGTGGAAGAGTGCGAGCGTCGCCATCCAACTCTCCGATTCGGCAACGGCCGCAGTGCATACCATGAGCTGGCGTGCCCGCGTGGCACCCATCGTGTTGCTCTTGGCGATCTATCAGATCGCCGTCCACATATGGTCCGGCCAAGACGATACGCTGATTGCGATCCCGCTCGCGGCACGACGAGACATGAACATGGCGGACCTTATCGGCTTCTTCGCCTGCCACGGGGTCATTCGCTCGTCTGTCCACGGCGATCCCACCTTCGGTGAGCTGCTCACGCGGGTTGCAACCTCGGTCAGAGAGGCTTATGCGAACCAGGGGACGCCGTACGGTGCCCTGGTGGAGATCGCCCGCGAACGAGGCGATCCTGACCCACCGATGACGTTGTGCATGAACGTGCACCGCCTTCCCGCCGATAGCGACGAGACTCATTCGTTCCGTGCGACACCTGTCCCCCTCGAACCTTACGGTGTCCATCAGCTCATGCGATGGGACATGAACCTGCTGCTCAGGCAATTATCGACAACGGCCATTGCAGGCTGGCTGATGTACGGCGTTGATGTGCTCGACAAGCCCGCCGCGCGCACATATGTTCGCCAGTTCCTCGCGCTTGTCGATGCCGCTACGTCCAGTCCGAATTCACGTATTTCAGTGATTGCACGCGCAGCGTCCGACGCCGCGGCATCGTCGGACAGCGGCGTTCTCGCCGCCGACACGGTTTGGCGTGACGCGGTTGTCTGAGCGGATCGGGGGCTGGTCTATCGCAGGTTCGCGACCGACGGCCGGCGCTACGTGGGCTTGGTTGCCATCACCACGTCTAGAGACGTACTCGTGACACACACCCGGATGTCGCTGAACCCGGCCTGCTCGAGCAAAGCCTCGTACTCCTCGAATGTGCGTTCACGGCCGCCATCCGTGCAAACGAGCATGTTGAGCGAGTGCATGTGCGCGTCGACCGACCCGCCGCTCACATCGTCGACGATCCGTTCGATCACGAGCAGGCCCCCACCGGCAGGCAGCCTCTCGTACACTCGTGAGAGGAGCTCGACGATAAGCTGTTCGGAACGGTGATGGAGAACCCTGCCAAGCGCGATGAGGTCAGCCGGCGGCAGCGGATCAGTGCAAAAGTCGCCGGCGATGAACTCGATGCCATCGTGCGCTTCCTTTGCCGCCATTTGAACGACTGACGGCACATCGAAGACGATCGCGCGCAAGGCAGGGTAACGCCGCCTTGCAGCGACCGCGAAGTGGCCGGTCGCCCCGCCGAGATCGAGCAGGCATCGATACGACGACAGGTCGAATGCCTGAACGACAGCGGGAGAAGTGGTCATGCCGATGCCGTGCATGCCTCGCATGAACTCCTCGCTCACCGCAACAGACTCGCGAATCGCGCGTCCGCTCTCTCCGAACGTCTGCGTCCACTGGTTGCTGCCTGACAGAATCGCGTTTTCCAGATTCGCCCAGAGACGAAATACCGCAACGTCGGAATACCAGATATAGCCGGTGAGGCTCCATGGGCTCGCACGCCGCAGATACGTATCTGCGACAGACGTATTGAAGTACTCGCGACCACGTTTCTCCAATAGGCCGAGTGACACGCACGCGTCGAGAAGTTGTGGCACTCCTACACCTGAGGGCCGCTTCCCTTCGAAGATTCCCAGGCTGACAGCCGTAAACATCGTCTTCGACCGTCGAAACGCGTGAATGAGTTCGAGGACGGTGTCGGGAGCAGCAGGAGGAGCTGGGGCAACAGTAGCACTCAATCCGAAACCTCCAACGAATGTTCAGTCGCCGTCACGATGCCAAAGTTCACGGTCATTGCCAACGCCGCCCGCCGCTCGAAGTGAAGCGGAGCGTCGAGCGCCCCGTTCCGGAAATTCGTGTGCGGTCAACACGGGTCCGCGCTCCCGTTGAAACGCGAAGATTCTGGGGACCGAATAAACGACCGCGTGCGTTGCTCTCTCCAGCCGCTTCAACCTACCCTGGGCAGGGAGCCGTGCAAACGTCCCATCTGAGAGAGATTCACGGAGTAGCTTCATGCTTTGGCAGCGCGAACGATGGCACGCGCGTTAAACAGCAGGCACGTTGATGGAGTCGACGCCATCGTCGTAGGCTCCGGCTTCGCTGGAGCATGGGCCGCGAAGGAGTTGGCAGAGGCGGGCGTGCACACTCTAGTGCTGGAGGCTGGCCCAGCCCGCACGGCCAGCGAGATCCCCAAGAGGTCTTCGGGCAGGCAGGACCCCGTTGGTTCGCCGGTGACGACGGTCGACACGCCTACCCAGAATGGACCGGACCGCAATCTCGACGGCGCCGGCCGAGACAATCGCGAAGTCGGCGAGCGGAAGCAGGCCCGCCAGCATGTACAGCGTGAGCATCCGGGCTACCTCAGCCGTGGCCCGCACTTGTTCATCGATGATGCGGATCGCCCATATCAAACGCCGCACGACAAACCGTATTACTGGATACGCGGAATGCAGGTGGGCGGTCGCTCGCTCACCTGGGGCGGTACCGCGTTGCGACTATCACCGTACGAACTCGATGCGGCCCCGCTCGACGGTCGCCCGCTCGCCTGGCCCCTGCGCTACGATACGCTGGCACCGGCGTACACCGCTGTCGAAGAGCTGATGGGGTTGTGCGGCAGCAACGACGGGCTGCCACAGCTTCCAGATAGCCGTTTCCTGTACGCGCCGCATGACGCGACGCCAGCGGAGAAGGATTTCCAGAAGGCGTATCGGCGGCCGGGTACCAATCCGATCCCGGTTCGGTTCATACCCTCCGAAGTTGGCGATGACGGGTGGCCCAAGTTCACCATGCAGGGTACGGCGCTGGCGGCCGCTGAACGCACTCGCCGAGTCCAGCTGCGTGCGAACGCGGTCGTCACCGAAGTGACGACAGACCCGGAGACCGGTTGGGCAACCGGCGTGCGGTACGTCGACACGACCGACGAGTCACGTCACCTCGCCAAGGCACGCGTCGTCTTCCTCTGCTGCGGCACGGTCGAGACCGCGAGACTCATGCTCAACTCGCGGGGACCGCGCCACCCGGACGGGTTGGGGAACTCCACAGGGTGGGTGGGCCGCGGGCTCATGGATCACCCGGTGATCACCGCCTCGGGTGTGCTCGACGCCTATCCTCCGACAAGCGGTTACGAGTGGTCGGCACGTCAAAGCGGCCTGATAGTCCCGCCCGTGCCAGGCTGCCGGGGCAGCGTACGACCGTTCGGGATTTGGGTGAATCTGCAGCGCCTCACCACGGGCGGGCTGCCGGTAGGGACGATGGCCGCTCAGGGCGAGATGTTGCCGTACTGGCACAACAGGGTCCGGCTCGGTGAAACCAAAGACCGATGGGGCGTGCCCATTCCGGTTATCGAGTGCTCATACGGACCGCACGAACAGCGACTGTACGCGGCGATGCGGCGCGCGATCGAGCATGCCGCCACGGTGGCCCGCCTACGGCTCACTTGTATGTCCGACGCGCTAATCGCGCCCGGGTTAAACGTGCACGACCTCGGTACCGCGCGCATGGGATCCAGTCCTCGCGAGTCTGTGCTCGACGCCGACAACCGCTCCTGGACCTGCCCGAACGTCTTCGTAACCGACGGCGCCTGCTTCCCGTGCGGCGGTTGGCAAAACCCCACGCTCACGATCATGGCCCTCTCGGCTCGAGCGGGCCGCTTCGCGGCGACGCTACTGGATCAAGGAGCATTCTGAGCCAGGCTTCTCGAATCGAGAAGTTCACGAGATCCGCTAGGACAGCAAATATCCGTCCACGTTGCTATGACGGTTCATGCCCAAACCATCCCGGATGTATCAGAGGAAGAGGCCAGATCTTCGTATCACCACCGCGTCCCGCCCGCATCGGCTGACTGCTTGCCCTGTACACGATGATGTTTTGCCGATACCACCATGCTATGTCCGCTTTCAACCATAGAAGCGGTCTGAGACTATCTTCGGCCACATATCCCGCTCTCGAAAACAGCTCTGCCCAATAGGAGGGCCATTGCGGATTAGAATTGCCCTCACCTCCCTGCCCTGGCACAGCAGCCGAGAAGATGACTGTCTTCGCGTGACGAACAAGGGATTCGACCAGAGTCGAAGCCGATTCCCTAGGAAGAAACTGGGCAACCTCAAGACATAGCACGAGGTCAAATTCTCGCTGAAGCCGAAAGGGATCGGAGAGGTCGAGCGTCGTCAACAGTCCTCGCGGCACCGCAAGATTGGCACTGAAGGCTGGCGCGTGCTCGATGCCGCACAGATCATTGATGCCGCCTTCTCGCAATGCAGCCAGCCATTCACCTGTGCCGCATCCAACATCCAGAACGCTTTGCGGCTCGAACAGTTTGACGAGTACGGGAACCGCCGCCTGGGCGGAGCGAAGTGCCCGACGTTGACGATTCTCGTAGTACTGCGGGCTTGGATAGTTCATTGCAGCCTCGATCAAACCCTCTGATTAATCCGGTGCCGACCCGGCCGGGGACATCAAGTGCATCTACGATGCCGGATCGCCGCGGACAGCGCGTCCACCACGATGTCAACCTCTCGCTCGCCGAACGCCGGCCCTATGGGCAAATTAATCTGACTCTCGAACCAGACTCGCTCGCAGACCGGGCACTCCCCGAAAGCATGACCTAACTTGCGCAGCGTGTTGGTGAGATGTAGCGGCATGTAGCGGAGGACGATTTCGACCGTGCCAGAATTTCGGATGTCTCCCAATAGCTTGTTACGATCAATACCGCTGTTCGGATCCAAGAGACAGGTGTACAGATGCCACGACGACGTATCCCCGGAAGCGATCGGAGTGGGTTGAATCTCGGGCAACAGCGACAACCTTTCGCCGTACAGGTTCGCAACATTTCTTCTTGCAGCGATGTTGCTCTCGAGTTTTCTCAATTGGACGCTTCCGACTGCAGCTGAGATCGCGGGCATTCGGAAATTGGAGCCCACCGCGTACATTTCAGCTAGGTCGAAGTCCCAACTGCCGAACGAGTGATCCATGAATCCATGGTCGGGCTTCGCGTATGGCCCGATGTGCCCCGTCACGCGGGGCGTAAACTCGCCCACGACTCCCAAGTGTCTCAGCCTGCGCAACTCCTCCGCGTAACGCTGCTGGTTGGTTGTAACCATCCCCCCCTCTCCGAGGGTCGTCATGTTCTTGTAGGACTGAAACGAAAAGCAGCAAAGGTCTCCGGACCCGATCCGCGATCCCTTAAATCTCGCGCCGGGCGCATGAGCGCAGTCCTCCACAAGGACGAGAGAGTGGGTCTTTGCGATCTCCCGAAGAGCTTCGAGATTCGATGGGTTGCCGCCATAGTGAACGACGTAGAGCGCCTTGGTGCGCTCCGTGACCAGACGCTCGATAGTGCTTGGATCTATGTTCAACGTGGAGCGATCGACGTCCGCGAAACGCACACGCACGCCCTTGGCCACGAGGGCGCTGATCGTTGCCCAGAAGGTTTGGGGCGTAGCGATGACTTCATCGTCGCGGCCCAAACGCAGTACGTGTGCGCAGAGATCCAAACCGGTCGAGCAGGAACTCACTGCGACGGCGTATTGCGCGCCGCAATACTGCGCGAATTCTCGCTCGAATTCGGCCACTTCGTGGCCCCAGCTGAGATTCTCTGATCGATTGATCAGAGCGTTGCGAATCGCCTCCATTTCCTCTTCGCCGAACAAGCTGCCAATGGTCGGCTCTCGAACTTTTTGCGCCTCGTGATCGTTCACTTTGGCCGCCTATTCAGATTGCCGACGAGGGGGGCCGTTGGTCCGAGTGAGGATGGAAAGGATCGTGACAGCTGGGCGGAACCCCCGCCCGTAGGAATTGGCACATTGAGATTCGACATCGTGAAATCGTCGCTTCACGCCTGTGAGTTTTCAATAGCAAGTTGTTCTATGCACCGAGCAAGCATCTTGCGTTGCGCAAATTTCTAATGCGCTGATTCTCTGCGATTTCTCAACACAAATACTGCTTGGGTCTATCGCCGCTCCGTATGGCCGTGCTTTCCTGCGGCGTTAGACGGCGGCGTCCAGCGTTGCGGCAATCTGCCAGCGTATATACACTCCGTAGATGCGGTTCGAGCGGGACGACGCCAAACGCAACCTGTCTCAATTGTGCATGCGGAGTCGCAGGAAGCTATTCGCATCATCTCTTTTCGTCGGGCAACACATCATGAAACAGCGTTCTTCTTCGAAACCATCGCGGAGTATCTCCCGCCGACGCGGGCCGAGTCCGAAGGTAAAGCTCACGGCCGAGCATCCGGAACTCGATCCGAAACACGTCGTCCGGGTCATCGTAAGAAACGGCCTAAAGGTCGTCCGTCCTAAGGCGACGATATCGCTGCGCGTGGACGCGGATGTGTTGGAGTGGTTCAGGGCGTCTGGCGCCGGCTATCAAACGCGAATGAATGCCGTGTTACGTGCTTACAAAGAGGCCTCCGTCTAACAAGCAGTTGCAGCGGACGGCGGGACGGTATCGCGGGCGCGGCGCCGCTGAACTGCGGCTCTAAGGACTTCCCGCGCGAGTCAACCGTCGATCTTCGTTTTCCTTTTCTGCGGTGCGCCAGGAAGGACAGACTGCAAGTCTCTAATCGGTCTTTGATGAGCTCGTGAGTAGAGCTCGGACCCGGATGTAAGCCGCACGCTCGCTCCTCGATCGTTAGTCGGCGATTGCCGCTCGGGCAGTTCAACAGGGTTAGCGAGCGTCGGTCTGACCTGTGTTGGCGATGGATCGCAGAGTTGTTGAAGATCTCCTGTGTCGGATTACGCGCCGTGTTTGAGCATCGCCCAGAGCACGCGCGCGTTCTTGGCGGCGACTGCGACACACGCGCGGTGATAGCCGCGCCGAGCGCGCACGGCGAGCGCCCATCGCGACAGCGGGTCGTCTTTGCCGATCGCTCGCTGCAAAACGCTACGCGCGCCCATCACGAGCAGAGTACGTAAGTAGGGATCGCCACGACCGGTGATGTGG
>DASQOL010000192.1:0-4815 GCA_035644475.1 Gammaproteobacteria bacterium
CGCCTCGAGCTCACGCTCACGCTCACGGATCCCGTGACGTTCACCAAGCCCATGGTCGTGACCAAAACCTGGCTCTACACGCCGGACGTGGAGATCGTGCAGGACACCTGCTCGCAGCAGCCCGGCAAGCCCTGATCTCCCGCTCCAATCGCCGGAGAGCGGTGATCGCCCGGCGGAAAGCGTGGAGCCGCATCCGGCGATGATTCCCCGCGTCCTCCTCGGCACCGCGTCGATACCCGACACCGACAAGGTGATGCACCTGTACCAAGCGGGCGAGGTCTACTCGATCAAGATCCCCGGCCGGGGCGACCTGATGAATAGCCGTGTGCACGGGTCCGAAAAAACTCTCGCGGATATCGCCTGCGAGCACCTGGGCGGCAACGAGCAACCGCGGCTCCTGATCGGCGGACTCGGGATGGGATTCACGTTGGCCGCGGCGCTACAGACGGTCGGCCCCCATGCCGAGATCGTCGTCGCCGAGCTCGTACCCGAAGTCGTCACTTGGAATCGCACGCTGATCGGCGCGCCGGCCGGCCACCCGCTCGCCGATCCGCGCAGCCGCGTGTACGTGGGCGATGTGGCCGACGTGATTCGACGAGAGCCGGGCGGCTTCGACGCGATCCTGATGGACGTAGACAACGGACCCGAAGCTCTCGTCCGTCGCGAGAACGACTGGCTGTACGGCGCGGAAGGGTTACGAGCGACGCGCGCGGCGCTGCGTCCGCGCGGCGTGCTGGCCGTGTGGTCGGCGAGCCCGGACCGGGCGTTCAGCAAGAGGTTGCGGCAGGGCGGTTTCGACGTGCGTGAGCACGTGGTGCGTCCGCATCGCGCGGGCAAGGGACCGCGCCATCACATTTGGATCGGGAGCTAGCGCCTAGGCGCTCTTGGGCACGCCGATCACGATCAGCACTTGGTAATCCTGCTTGGCGCAGCCCGCGACCGGGGGCATGGCCGCGCCCGGAGACACGGGGAAGTCGCTCTCGCGCGCCGCCGTCGGTGCGCACGAGCCCCCCGCGTTTGCCGGGGTGTACACCGCCGATCGACAACGCAGGTGCGTGACGTCGTAGAGCGTGGCGCCGTCGGCGAGCTCCCAGCGTTGCTTGCCGTCCGCGCCCGCCGGTTGGACCGTGAGCACGCTCGTGATCTCGCGGTCGCCGGTGACCACGTACCGGCCGGCGGCCATCGGAAACTCGGGCGTTTCCATGATCAGGCCGTGCTCCTCGAGCCACCAGGCGTTCTTGTCGAGATGCCAACCGGCCGGTGCGACGCCGTTCGCGAGGCTGGCGTAGCTCTTGAGCCGCACGCCGCGCGGCCCGGGATCCTGTCGCCACAGACCCCAAGTCTCGGCATTGTCGCCGGAGGTGGCGTGCGGCTCCGCGAGCGCGGCGATGTACTGCGTCGGCACGCGTTTGAACTGGCTGTAATCGACGGCGGCCCATCCGGCTGCCGGGAGCGCGACGGCAGCGGCGGCGGCCGTGCCGCGGGCGAGGAACGAGCGGCGGCTCACGCCGTCCGGTCGATGAAACAGGTCGAGTTTGCTGTCGCGGTGCATCGCAATGCCTCCCATGCTCGGGCGGGTCGGTCTCTCGATCATACGCTTGCCGTCGCGCAACGCGCAGCGTCCGGGCCGCACAAACCGCTACGTGTACCATGACCGGCATGGAAACGCCGTCGCAGGGCGGCCGCGGCACCGGCTGCTGTGTGGTGCTGATGATGAAGTCGGCCGCGCGCTCGAAACGGCGCCTGGCGGAGCACATCGGCGAGCAGCGCGCCACGGAGGCCGCGCAGCGGTTGCTCGACTGCGCCTGCGAGGACCTCACGGCTTGGCCGGGTCCAAAGTGCGTCGCGCCGTCGGCAGCCGACGAGCGCGTCGACGCGCCGCCGGCCGACGCCGTAGTCGTGCAGCGCGGCGGCAATCTCGGCGAGCGCATCAATCACGTCAACGAGGAGCTGATCCGGCTCGGCTTCGAGCGGCAGCTCTACATCGGCATCGACTGCCCGAGCCTCGACGCCGCCTACCTCGAGCGCGCGGCGGCCGCGCTGCGCGAGCACGAGACGGTGCTCGGCCCGGCCGTCGACGGCGGCGTCGTGCTGATGGGCGTGCGGGGACGTTGGCCCCCGCTCGCGGAGCTGCCCTGGAGCTCCGACGCGTTGTTCGAGTCGCTGCGAGCGGCGTGCGTTGGCGCCGGCTCGAGCGCCGTCACGCTCTCGCGCCTGAAGGACGTCGACACGCTCGGCGATCTGGTCGGGCTGCGCACCGAGCTTCGCAGCGATCCGCGGCCGGCGCGCCGCGCGCTCGTGCGCTGGCTCACCACGCAACCGGATCTCGGGCGATGACCGTGCGGCGAGCGATAGTCGCCGTGCTGCTGCTGGCGGCGGTCGTCGCGGTCGCCGCCGGTTGGCCTGTTGGGTTCTGGATCGCCGGCGCGGCGGCCTGGGCGCAACTCCACCCACTGGCCGCGGGCGCCCTGTTCGTTGCCGTTTACGTGCTGGCGGCCGTGCTCGTGGTACCTGGCTCGATTCTGACGTTGGCGTCGGGGTATCTCTTCGGCTTGCCCCTCGGCGTGGCGCTCACGTCGGCCGGCAGCTTGCTCGGCGCCGCCGCCGCCTTCCTCGTGGGGCGATTCGTTGCACGCGAATGGGTCGAGCAGCGCATCGCCGCGCGGCCGAACTTTCGCGCACTCGACGCGGCGATGCGCCATGACGGGTTCGTGATCATGCTGTTGGCGAGGCTGTCGCCGCTGATTCCTTACAACCTGTTGAACTACGGGTTGAGCGTCACGGCGGCGCGGTTTCGGGACTACCTCCTGGCATCGTGGATCGGCATGCTGCCGGCGATCGTTGCCTACGTTTATACGGGCTCGTTCGCGAACAGCCTTACGACGCTCACGAGCACGGGCCGCGCGCCGACCTGGGCGGCGCACTCGTTGCTCGCGCTCGGTTTCGCGGCGACGGTTGCGCTCGCGGTGCTGATCACGCGCCGCGCCACGCGCATCTTGCGTGAGCGCCTGGCAGCCGAGTCGCAGCCGCCGCTGTCGGACCGCGCGAAATGAGCCCGGTGAGCGGCATCGCAGTCGTGATCCCCGTGCTGGGCGATGCAGCCGAGCTCGACGCGCTGCTCGCGCAGCTTACGCCGCAGCAGCCCGAGAAGGTCATCGTGGTTTCGGGGTGCGTGGACGCCGCAGTTGCGTCCGTGTGCGGCGCGCATGCCTGCGAGTACCTCGAAGCGGCGCCCAATCGCGGCGCGCAGCTCGACGCCGGCGCGCGCCGGGCAACGGCTGCCGTGCTGTGGTTCGTGCACGCCGACGCACAGCTGCCGGACGACGCGCTCGAGGTCGTCGCCGCGGCCGTTCGCGACGGCGCCGAGAGCGGCTGCTTTCGGTTTGCGTTCCAGGGACCGCCGACCTGGTACAAGCGCCTGCTCGCACAGCTGGTCGCGCTCAGAATTCGCTGCGGCGGCATGGTGTATGGCGATCAGGGCATCTTCGCGCGCCGCGACGTCTATCTCGAGCTCGGCGGATTTGCCGAGCGGCCGCTGTTCGAGGAAGTGCGGCTCGTGCGCAGACTGCGCGCTCGCGGCACGTTTCGCGTGCTGCCCCGTGTGCTCGGGGTGGCCACGCGCCGCTGGGAACGAGACGGCTGGCTCAAGCGGACGCTGCACAATCGCTGGCTGGCGTTGCGCTTCGCGCTCGGCGGCCGTCCCGAGGCGCTCGCCGCAAGCTATCGGGCGCTGCTACCCTCGGACCGGGAGCACGAGTAATGAGCGCGAATCCAGAGTCACTGCCTTCGGCACCGGCCGTCGAGCCGCGGGGATACATCCAGCCGCACGCTTTGCGCGAGCTCTGGTTTCACACGGGCACTGCGTGCAACCTAGCGTGCCCGTTCTGCCTCGAGGGCTCGAAGCCCGGCGACGGGCGGCTCGGCCGCATCACGCTCGCGGACGCGAAGCCTTTCATCGACGAAGCCGTTGCGCTCGGCGTCGAGCAGCTCTCGTTCACGGGCGGCGAGCCGTTCATCGTCAAAGACTTCGTCAACATCCTGCGCTACGCATCGCAATTTCGACCGTGCTTGGTGCTGACCAACGGCACGGCTCCGCTGCTGAAGCGCTTGCGGCAGATCGCCGCGCTATGCGCGCAACCGCAACCGGTCGCGTTTCGCGTCAGTATCGATTATCCGGACCGCGATCGGCACGACGCGGGTCGCGGCGCCGGCGCGTTCGAGCAATCGTGGGCGGCGCTCACGAAACTGCACGCGCTCGGCTTCAAGGTGTCGATCGCAAGACAGATCGAAAAAGGCGAGAACGCCGCCGCCGTTGCCGAAGCCTACGCCGGTTTGCTCGCGGAGCACGGATTGCCGAGGACCACCACGCTCGTGGGATTTCCCGATTTCCTGCTTCCGGGGGCACATCCCGCCGTGCCCACCATCACCGAGCGCTGCATGACGACGTATCAATCCGAGCCCACGCGCCGCGCGTTCATGTGCGCGTTCTCGAAGATGGTCGTGAAGAAGGACGGCCGCCTGCGCGTTTACGCCTGTACGCTGGTCGACGACGACCCCGACTACGATCTCGGCGGCACGTTGGCGGAGAGCATGCGCAAGCGCATCACGTTGCAGCACCACCGCTGCTACAGCTGCTTCGCCTACGGCTCCTCGTGCAGCGAAATCGACCGCTGACGGATGCGCTTGCTCGGGGTGCGTGCCTTAGCGGGATCCTCGATTGCCTCCTGATCTAACGCGCCCGCATCGCTAATCCCGTGTCAGTTGCTCCGACTCGGAGTCGGCGCCAGTTGACGCCAGATTGGATCCGCCGCCACT
>DASQOL010000193.1:0-16530 GCA_035644475.1 Gammaproteobacteria bacterium
CTCGGCGGCGTCACTCCGTCAGCGTCTGGACCTGGTACATCGCGAGCAGCATCGGTGAGGGCTTCACGCCGACGTTACCCACCCAGGTCTGGAACAGCTGCGCGTGCTGACCATTGCGGAACAGCTGCGCGATCGCGCGGTTCACGACGAGCCGGAAGTCCGCGTCGTTGCGCCGCACCACGAGCGCGTAGGGCTCATACGAGAACAACTCGTCGCCGAACGAGAAGCTCGCGTTCTTGTTGCGGTCGAGCGCGTCCATGGCCTGGCCCATGAGCACGATCTGATCGGACGCGAACGCGTCCACCTCGCCTTTCTCGAGCTGCGCCATCCCCGTGTCGCGGTCGGCCACCTGGACGATGCGCGCGTCGATGAGCTTCGCTTTGAGAAACGCCGTGAGGGCGCTCTCGGTGGTCGTGCCGCGAACCACGGCGACGCGTTTGCCGGCGAGCGCGTCCAAAGGTCCGATGGGGCTCTTCGACAGCGAGAGAATGGTGCCGCCGGTGACGAACGTCATCAGCGTGAAGTCGACGCGCTCCTGGCGCCCGAGCGTGATGGTCGTCGCGCCGCACTCGATGTCGACGTCGCCGTTGACCACGGCGTCGAAGCGCGAATCGGAGGTTACGCGGACGTAGCTCACTTTCATGTCGGGGAGCTTGAGATGGTCCCTGACGGCGCCGGCGATCCGGCCACAGATGTCCACGGAGTAGCCCGCGGGTTGCCCGTCACGCTCGAACGACAGCGGCCGCGCGTCCGTGCGGTAGCCGATCCTGAGCTCGCCGCGTTTGGCGACGCGCTCGAGCGTGCCTTGAGCCCACAGGGAGGTGACCGGCGCGAGCGCGATCGCGCACAGGGCCAGCATTCGAACCAGCGTCGTTCTGCTCACGTGACGTTCTCCTTCGCCGCCGGCGGTGCGCGGTGGTCGAGTCTCACTATTCGGTCAGACGATCGAGGTCGAAATCGGACTTAGGTCCAGTGCCCGCCCGCCTACTGGGTACGAATGATCGCGCCGTCGTCGTCCGCCTGCGGCGAGGGTGCGTTCGCGTTCAGGTTCACGCTGAGCGAGTTGTGGACCCGCGCATATCCTAACCGAGGGCGCCGACCGCGCCCACGCTGTGCTCAGGACCGGGCTGCGAGGTCCGCCTTCTGCTTGCGCGTGAGCTTGTCGCGAACGAGCTCGTAAGAGTGCGCGACGAGCCGCTTCACCTCCTTAGCCGGCACGTCGGCGTCGAGCGCCACGCTGATCCAGTAGCGGCGGTCGAGATGAGAGCGATGGCCGACACCCGAGTATTGCTCGCGCAGGATCTCCGCCAAGTCCGGATCGCATTTGACGATCACGTACTCTTCAACGCGGACCGACAGGATCGCGAACATCTTGCCCATCACCTTGTAGAGCAGGGCGATCGGCGCCGCCCCGCGCGTCGACAATGGGTGGGACGTCGCGCCCGGTAGCGCGTCGAGATGGCCCTTCAGGGCCGCCGCTCGCCTACCGAGCTTCGCTGGTGGCGTTGCCGCTGCTGTGCGATCTCCCTTTGCCATGCGCTTTCTCTACGGCCTCCCGCGACGAAACGCAAGCCGCGCCGGATGGGGGCGCCGGGCGGAAAAAGGGGTGCGCCGTGTGAACTGCGTCACGAAACGCGCTGCCCGATGCAACGCTGTGGCAACTGGATCGTGTTTCATTGGACTTTTCCAGGCTCCGAACGGAGGACCGACATGGCGATTGCCCGAAAGACCATTCAACTCGTCGCGGTGCTGCTCGGCGGCGCGTGGGCCGCGTCCGTCGCGGCCGATCCGCCCGCGCACGCTCCGGCGCACGGCTGGCGCAAGAAGCACGACGGCTACTACGTCGGCCGAACGGGCACCGAGTGGGAGAACGACTACGAGATCACTTCCGGGCGCTGCAATCGCGACGCGATCGGCGCGGTGGTCGGCGGGGTGGTCGGTGGCGCCATCGCCAATCGCGTGGGCGAGGAGAATCGCGCAGTGGCCACGATCATCGGAGTGGCGGCCGGCGCGCTGATCGGGCACAAGATCGGCGCCGAGCTCGATGAGCGGGATCGCGACTGCGTGGGTCACGCGCTGGAGCTCGGCGGCGGCGGCCGGGTCGTGGTGTGGACCAACGAGGCGACCCGAGTCCGCTATCAGCTCACTCCCGGCGCCGATCGCACGCGCGACGGAGCCGCGTGCCGCGAATTCACGCTCGCTGCCTTCGCCCACGGCGAGGAGTCCTCGCGGAAGGGACTCGCGTGCCGGTCGCAAGCGGGCCAGTGGCGGACCGTGCAATAGGGCGCCGCGCCGCGCGGTAGCGCGCGGCGCGACAATCGAAGCTCGCTATTTGGCGGCGCCCTTCGTGGTGCCGGGGGCGGCGGCGGGGCTCGAGCCGGCCTTGGCCGCCGCTTCCTCGGCGCGCGCCGCCGAGAGCATGTTGCGCATGCCGAGATTGCCTTCGTGGCACGCGTACTCGAACAGCGGCTGCGACTCGTCGTGGGTCAAGTTCATCGCGAACGTCCAGGGTTGTGCCCAGGTGTGCGGGTCGTCGAAGGTTACCGACCACTCGAGAGTGTCGGGACCGAGCGGCGTGAAGCGCTCCACGAGCTTCAGGTGCTCGCTCGAGCCGCGGTACGGCGTCTTGTCGGTGAAGTTCGTGGTCTCGACTATCAGCGTATTGCCTTCCCAGTGGCCGCGCGCGTCGCCCACGTATTGGCGGATCGCGGGGCTCAGGTGGGCTCCGCGGTCGAGCGGGATCACGCGGGTGTCGTGAATCATTTCGTAGGTGATCGTTATCGCATCGGGGCTCTGCCCGATCTGGTACGAGTTGCCGTAGATCGCGGGCATCATCGAGCCCGGCACGCCGCGCGTGATGCAGCGGTCGTAGAGGCTCCGGTCGGTGTACGAATCGGCCGGGCCGTGGCCCTGGCGGGCCTCCCGGAGCGCCGCCGCGCGCTGCTGCGCCTCCGCGGTGAGCGGCGGCACTTTGCCGTCGGCCGGCGCCGAGACGAGCCACGCGCGGCTGTTCGCCGCGAAATAGTTCTCGAACCAGTGCATCGGGCTCGTGGCTCCGGGGAACTCGGAGAGCGTCGGGTTGCGCTCGATCGTCTGCTCCTGGCGCTGCTTCTGGATGCTGGCGATCTCGTCCGGCGTGAAGGTGTCGAGCGTGCGGCCGGCGAACTCCTGCGGCCGCTCGAACGGGATGCCGGTCTCGTCGCTGTTGTTGTAGGCGCCGCCGATGTCCGGGTCGCCCCACGACGTTTTCTTGGGCTTGTACGTGCCGCGCGGCGGCAGCGGCGCGACTTTCTTGCGCTGCGGCACCTCGCTGGCCTTGATCGGGTTGGCGGCTTGAGCGTGGGCAATGATTGGCGCGGAGATCCCCGCCGTCAGCGCCACAGCTATGCAAACCCCGGCGAATGTTTTGTCCATGATGTGCGATACCTCGATCGCTTGCGTGTCCGACGACCGCTGCCGTCGGTCGACGAGCATAGCGCGTCTCGTCCCGCGATCTCACGCGGCGTCTACAATTCGTTCACATCCGGCCGCCAGCTCACGGAGCGCTAGCCGAACGCCTGCGACGGACCTCGCCGTACACGGACACCGCGAGCGTGAGCACCGTGAGCGGGCCGACGAACCAGAGGACGAGCCTCTGCAGCCCGAGGATCCGCGGGTCCCTCAAGCCGTCGAGAATCAGCCACGTGAGGTAGATTGCGAAGTAGACGAGAAACAGCGCGCCTTCCCAGCGGCGGATGGCCTGTCCCGCGAAGAAGATCGGCAGGCAAGAAAAGCAGACCGCGACCATGACCGGAATCCCGAAGCCGCGCATCGCATCGTCCACGACGATGCCGTCGGGCGCGACCACGGCGCCCGTGCCGAGCACGGGCAACAAGTTGAAGATGTTGCTGCCGACGATGTTTCCGACCGCGATGTCCTTCTCGCCCTTCCACGCCGCCACGAGGGACGCCGAGAGCTCCGGAGCGGTGGTGCCGATCGTGACCACGGTCATGCCGATCAGCACCTCGGACACGCCCAAGGACTGAGCGATCGCGACCGCCCCCTCGACGAGCAGGTTGGAGCCGAGCCCGAGGAGTGCGATGCCCGCGACGAGATAGACGACGTGCAGCGCGTGGCGCCGGTCGGGCTTGACGATGCGATCGAGCTCGCCCGCGTACTCCTGCTTCACGGCCTGCTGCTCGCGCCGCGCGAGCACGACCACGAGCAGCGTGTAGACGGCAAACGCGGCCAGCAACAGCGCGCCGTCGAGCCGCCCGAGACGGCCGTCGAGCGCGGCGAGGTACAGCGCCGCGGCGCAGACGATCGTCACGGGGACGTCGAGGCGGATGAGCCGCGGCGCCACCGCGAGCGGCGTGATCACCGCGCACAGGCCCAGGATGAACAGCACGTTGTAGATGGTGCTGCCGACGACGTTGCCGAGCACGAGCGCGCTCTTGCCGGCGAGCGACGACTGTACGCTCACGGCGAGCTCGGGCGCGCTCGTGCCGAAGGCGACGATCGTGAGGCCGACGACCAAGGGTGCGATGCCGAACGCGAGCGCCAGCCGCGAGGCTCCGCGCACGAGGCTCTGCGCTCCGCCGACGAGCAGCGCGAGCCCGCCGATCACCAGCACGACGTCGGTCAGCATCCCGAGTCCTCGAGCGGGGCGCCGGCGCGTTCGCGCGCGCCCGGCGACTTCACGGCGTGCTGCGGCCCAGGCCGAATACTTGAATCCGGCTCTGGTCCGCGGCGCCGGGCCAGATCGGGGACTTCATGCCGGACGCCACGGCGAGGAGCTGGCGGCCGCCCGCCGAGTACGTGACGATCCCGCCGCCGACGGCCTGTCCCAAGTCGAGATCCCAGAGCACGGCGCCCGAGTCCGCGTCGAACGCGCGCAGGTGGCCCTTGAGATCCGCGCTGAACACCACGCCGCCGGCAGTCGGCGTGACGCCGGCGAGCACCGGGGCCGGCGCGGCGAACTTCCAGCGCACGTCGCCCGTGTCTGCGTCGAACGCCGTGACCCAGCCTTTCGCTTCGTCGGCGGGTTCTTGAATGCTGCGGCCCTCGGAGCCGAACCAGATCTCGCCCAAGGGCGGCGCGACCGGCGCCGCCTGGAGCTGCACCGACGCGCACCAGTCCACCGAGCCCGTGTAAAGCGTGTTGCGCACCGGATCGAACGCCGCGCCGTTCCACTCGTTGCCGCCGAGGATGCCGGGACAGAAACGCACCGGGGCCGTCCGCGACAGCGGCAAGTCCACGTTCTCGCGCGTCGTGGTGGCCGCCTGATAGACGATCGGCAACGCGCTCGCGAGCTCGGCCTCGGTGGACGCGCCCGGCGTGCCGGACGCGATCCGCGAGCGGTCGAGCACGGACAGCATGCCATCCTTGTTGGCGGACGCGACGATCGTGCGGCCCGCCTTGGTCGTCGCGAGCGCGGGCGGACTGTTCACGTCCCAGTCGTGCGTGTCGCGCTTCACGATCTGGTTGTAGCCGAGCATTCGCCCCGTGGCCGCGTCGAGCGCGATGATCGAGTTGGTGTAGAGGTTGTCGCCGCCGCGCGCCTCGGCGTCGAAGTCCGGGGCCGGATTGCCCGCGGGCACGTACAGAACGCCGCGCTGCCGGTCCAAAGTGAACGACGTCCAAAACGCGCCGCCGGTGGTCGGCAGGCGGTCGGCGTTTGGCCAGGTGCCGCGCGCGGGGCCGCTGGCCGGCACGGTGTCGAAGCGCCAGACGACGCGGCCGTCGTTCGCGTCGAGCGCATAGACGTGACCGGTTACGCCGGTCTGGTCGCCGCCCGCATTGCCGATGAACACGAGCCCGTCGGCCGCGATCGGCGCCATCGGCAGCGTCACGCCCGGAGCTTTGGCGTCGACCTCCCGATCCCAGAGCGTGTGACCGTCGCCGGCGTCGAGCGCGAGCACGTGCGCGTCCGTCGTGCCGCGGAACAGCCGGCCGTTCCAGTACGCGAAGCCGCGGTGAACGCCGAGCGGAGAAGGGCGCTCGACCGGGCGCTCGACCACCCACTTGGGCGCGCAGGTGGCCGCGTCGATCGCATACGAGCGCGTCTCCGTGGTGAAGTACATCGCGCCCGCGATCACGAGCGGGCCGGTTTGCAGCGCGGAGACTTCGGGCAGCGCATAGCTGCAGACCGCTTGCAGACCGGCGACGTTGGCGCGGTCGATTTCCGCGAGCGGGGAGAAGCGGTCGCCGGACGGAGTGCGGTTGTACGCGGGCCAGTCGCCGGGCGCCGCGTCCGCGGCCTGCGATCGTGCCGGCGCCGCGAGTTGCGGCGGCGCGTCGTCCGCGCGTTGCCCGCAGCCCACCGAAACGATCGTCCAAACCGGCAACGCGAGCGCATACAAGACCCGGTTTCGCATGAATCTCCCCCCTCCGCGCGCGACGCGGCGAGGCGAGCCGCGATCCGCGATTTGTTTCTGTCCGGTCATGTTACTTGCTTCGCACCCGCGTGGCTGCTCGCGATGCGCGCTCGCGCGAGCGCCGCACCGAACCGAGCGGTGCGCGTGGTGCATATGCCGCTATGAATACCGGTGCCGCGAATAGTGCAGGACCTGCGGATAAGATCCAAGAAGGCCGTGTTGTTTGCGCGCACTCGCAGGTGATCGCGGCCATGACTATCAACCAATCAGGGGGCCTCCATATGACAACCACAAGAAGGCGCGTCAGCGCGCGCGCGTCGAGCAATCGCGTTTCTCTCGAGCCGAAAAAGCTCGCCAGGGCCGTCGCCGCCGCGCTGGCGATGCAGGCGATCGGTTTCCAGGTTGCGAATGCGCAACCGGCTCCGCAGACGGGGCAACAACCGGAGGAGGTCCTCGTCACGGGCTCACGCATCGTGCGACGGGACTACGACGCCAACAGTCCGCTCCAGACCGTCGACAAGAGCGCGTTCGAGAACCAGAGCTCGATCTCGCTCGAGACCGCGCTCAACGACTTGCCGCAGTTCGTGCCTGCTGCCCAGGGCATGACGCAGCTGCAGGACCAGAGCCAGCTCACCGACAACTTCCCAACGCAAACCTCGGGCGCCTCGACGATCAGCTTGCGCGGCCTCGGCCCGAACCGGAATCTCGTGCTGATCGACGGCTACCGCGCCGTGCCGGTCAACTCCACGATGGCGGTTGACTTGAACTCGATCCCGGGCGCCGCCGTCGAGCGCGTCGAAGTCATCACCGGCGGCGCGTCGTCAGTGTACGGCGCCGACGCCGTCGCGGGCGTCGTGAACTTCATCCTGAAGAAGAACTTCGAAGGCGTCGACATCGACGTCCAAACCGGCAGCATGCAGAACGGCAAAGGCCCGGAGAGCCGAGCGTCGGTGCTGTTCGGCGTGAACAGCTCCGACGGCCGAGGCAACATCATGCTCGGTCTCGAGCGGGCGAAGCGTGAGGAGATCCATGCCGACGACACGGATTTCTACCGCCACGCGCTGCGTGACGGCACCGTGGAAGGCACCGAGCTCATCTACACGGGCCCGTACTGGCAAATCGAAACGGCCAATCCGCCGACGCCCCAAGCCATCGACGCCATCTTCTCGCGCGCCGGTGCCGCGGGCGTCGTGCTGCGCGATCCGCTTGCGCCGCGCGGGATCTCCGGCCGCGTCTATTGGAACGACGACGGCTCGGTCTACACCGGCGGCGAGTCGTTCAACGGCGTGTCGCCGGGCGGGGCGGGCCCGAATCATCCGAACGCGACGGCGGGGACCTATCGCTACAACGGTCCGACGTACACGTCCCGCAGCGACGCGGACATCCCGGGCGACTACCCGTTCCGCAAGATCGACGCGGAAGGCCAGATCTCGCAAGAGCTGCTGCAGTACGAGGCGAACATCCCGCTCGACCGCGGCTCGGTCTTCGGCCGCGCCGAGTACGACCTCACGGAGGGCATCACTGCGTATGCCCAGGTGCTGTCCGTGCAGTCGCAGACGCGGCGCTTGTTCACCGAGTCGCCGGCCGTCGCCGGCTGGGGAATGACCGCGCCGCACGGCAACACGCTCTACGCTCCCTCCGTCGTCTCGCTCGGCGCCGACGGACTCCCGGGTACCGCCGACCCGGGCGAGAACATGGGCACGCGGCTCGAATACCTACCTGGCGGCCGCTTCGGCCTCAACTGCCCGGCGACGGGGGGTTGCACCGAGTCGCAAGCGTGGCCGGTGTCGCCGGAGCTGACGAACCTCCTGAACTCGCGGCAAGATCCGAACGCCGACTTCAGCTTCAACTTCGGCCTCGACTTCTCGGCGTTCGGCGCGCCGGGCTCGGCCTTCCGCTCGATCTTCAGCGAGACGCGCACGAACCAGTTCTCGTTCGGCTTGCGCGGCGCCATCGAGGGCATCGACGGCACGTGGGACGTCATCGTGTCCGAGGGTAAGGCGAAGCTCGACGTCCGCCTCGAAGGCTATGCGTCGCTCGAGCGCACGCGCACGTTGTTCACTCGTTCGCCGAACTGGGGCACGGGGTTCTTCGCGCAGGGCAACTCGGGAACCCCGGGCGGCGGTTTCTCGGGCGGTGTGGCGACCTGCACGAGCGGCATGCCCGTGTTCCGCAATCACGGAGTCATCAGCCAGGACTGCCTCGATGCGATCTTCGTAACGCTCAATCACCAGTCGCAGATGGACCAGAAGTTCTTCGAGGGCAACCTCCAGGGCCACCTCGTGAACATGCCAGCCGGCGAGGCGCGCTTCTCGGCGGGCGTTCACTCCCGCGAGAACTCGTACTACTACATCTTCGATCCGTTGCAGACGCAAGAGTCGTTCAACGACAACCCG
Source organism: Gammaproteobacteria bacterium (assembly GCA_035644475.1). Taxonomy (GTDB): domain Bacteria; phylum Pseudomonadota; class Gammaproteobacteria; order Steroidobacterales; family Rariloculaceae; genus FEN-1219. Next base: position 8,753 of record DASQOL010000193.1, read on the forward strand.
ATGGGCTTCCCGGCGAACAACACGCGCGGTCAGACGGGCGTCGACGAGGTCTATGGCGAGATGCTGCTGCCGCTGCTCAAGGGTAAGACGGGCGCGCAGCACCTCAACCTCGAGCTCGGCTATCGCTATTCCGACTACGACCTCCAAGGCGGTGTCGACACGTCCAAGGCGCTCATCGACTGGGGCATCACGCCCACGCTGCGCTTCCGCGGCGGCAAGCAGCTCGCGACGCGCGCGCCGAACATCGCGGAGCTGTTCCAGGCCGACACGCAGAGTTGGTACGTGTCGGGCACGGGGGATCCTTGCGGTCTGAACAGCAACGCGAAATACGGAGCGAACGCGACCGCGAATCCGGCCGGCTTTGCCCAGGCCCGTGCGATCTGCGGGGCGCGGATGGGAACGGCGGGCGCGGCCACGTTCTACACCGGCACGCAGCCGAACGGCACGTTCTGGACGCCGTTCGTCAACGCGACGGGCAACCCGAGCGTGAACCCCGAGGACGCCGAGACATGGACCGCTGGCTTCGTTTGGAGCCCGAATTCCGGTCACGAAAAGCTCGACGGGCTCAACCTCACGGTCGACTACTACGACATCGAGCTCACCGGAATGATCTCGGTGGAGCCGGCCGAGGTGGTGTACGAGGCGTGCCTGAGCCAGGCGTCCAATCCCACGGGCGACGTGAACAGCCCGGCGTGTCTGCGCGTGAACCGAAATCCCGCGAACGGCGGAGCGGCCCCGACGACGGTGTCCTACATCAACGCGGCTTTCGCAAAGGTGTCGGGCGTCGACGTCACGGCTGACTGGCGCACGGACCTCGTCGGCGGCAACTTTGGTGTGAACTTCATGATCAGCTCGCTGCTCGACGAGAAGACCCAGGCCACATCTGCCTCGAAGGTGATCGACTGGAAGGGTAGCTTGGGACCGGACCCCGGCACGTCGCTCAACAACGGCGCGTACGACTACCGCACGTTCACGACCGTGAACTACGGCCGCGACAAGTGGAATACGGCGCTGCGTTGGCGACATCTGCCTACCGCCCTCGATGCGACGCAGGTGGTGGTGGCAACGTCGACGCAGACCGGCGCGCAGGAGTCGTACGACATCTTCGATCTCTCGGGCGCCTGGAACATCAACGGGAAGACGACGTTGCGCTTCGGCGTCGACAACCTGTTCGACGCGCCTGCGGTGTGGACGGGTGGTCGCACGGCACAAGATCCCTCGCCGAGCACGGGATCGGGCACGACCGAGGCCGGTTTCTACGACATCTTGGGCCGCACCTTCTACGTCGGCTTGAAGGCGAGCTTCTAGGCCCGTAGGAACGTTAGGGACGCAACGGCGAGCCTCGTGCTCGCCGTTGCTCCATAATCCTTCTCCCGGCGATTCCTCGCCGGCACGAAGGGCTCGAGCGAATGGCGTCGCATCCTGCATCAGAGCAGCTATCCGCGGACGTGCGGTGCGCCGAGCAGGCCGACGCCGCCGGCGCGCACGGCGACGCCGTGAACCATCTCATCGCCGGTACGCGCAAGAAGGACGTCGAAGCCACGACGCGTCTCGGCAAGCGGCTGCTCGTCGGCGACCGCGCTCCCTGCCTACCGAACGACGGCGCGGGCTTGCTCAAGGAAGCGAGCGCCGCCGGCGGAGCGGAGGCGGCCTGCCTGCTGGCGACGCTCTATGCGGTCGGCACGAGCCCGAAGCACGACCTCGCCGCGGCGTTGGAGAGCCTGATAGTCGCGGCGGAACGCGGCTGGTTGCCTGCCCGCGAGCAGCTCGAGGTGCTGGCCGCCGCGTCCCCGGACGCGGATCGCGTCGGCGGCGCGCAGCGCTGGCGGGAGCTCGGCGTACGCATCGATCTCGGCGCGTGGGGTACGCCGCCCCCATCCGTCGACTTGAGCGCGAGCCCGTTGGTCCGCTCCTATCCGCAATTCGTGAGTCAATCCGTGTGCCGTTGGCTCGTCGGACGCGCGCGACCGAGACTTACACGCGCGCTCGTCTACGAGGCGTTGAAGAGAGAGGTCACCGTCGGCTCGAGCCGCACCAACACTGCGGCGAGCTTCAATCTGCTCGAGACGGATCTCGTCTTCGTGCTCGCGCAGCTGCGCATGGCGGCGTGCCTCGGCACGACAATTCGGCACTTCGAGGCCATCAGCGTGCTGCACTACGGTCCGGGCGAGGAGATCACGAATCACTACGACTTCATCGACCCCGACGTGCCGAACTACGAGCAAGAGCTCGCGCAGCGCGGCGAGCGCGTCGTGACCTTCTTGATCTATTTGAACGACGACTACGGCGCGGGCGAGACCGCGTTCCCGCGGCTCGACGTCAGCCACAAGGGCAGGCGCGGGGAGGGGCTGTTCTTCGTGAACGCGCTCGCCGACGGCAAGCCCGACACGCGCATGCTGCACGCAGGCCGACAGCCGAGCCCCGGCGAGAAGTGGATCGTCTCGCAGTTCGTGCGCAACCGGCCCGTGCTCTAACCAGCACTGGCGATCGAGCTAGTCCCCGAACGGACCGTGTGGCCGCGATTCGATTCGTTGGAACTTTTGCTCCGCCTGGCCGCGCAGGCCAAGATCGGCTATGTGACGCTTTACAATCGCGCGCGCGTCGTCGACGTTGTCGCGGGCCCTGCGATAGGCAATGTTGAGGATCGCCTGCTGACGCGCCTGATCGGACTGAAAAAGCACGAGCGTCGCCGCCTCCGGAACCTCGTCGCTCATCATCATGGTGCCGGTCAGAGCGGCATCCCTGAGGGGCCCTGCCGGCAGCGTTGCCGCCCAGTCCTGGGCCGCGCGCGGCTCACGCATGGACCACTGTTGGGCGACGTTGGTCGCTACCTCATCGCGCGTGGCTGCTTCGGCGAAGCTCGGTAGCATCGCTGCCGCCTCGGCAGGATGCTGAATGACTGCGGCACGCACGATGGCGGTCATGCCGGCATCGTAAATCGCTTTACCGCGGAACTGTTCCATCCACACCTTGGCGCCGGCCGGATCGTGCTGGGCGTAGCCCAATGCGACGGCACTGATCCATCCGTCCCTGTACTCGGCGGGCAGCGTTTCCGTGTACCTGATTGCCGCGTCCGGATCCTTCCGTGCCAGCGTCGCGGCCGCCTGGCCGAGTGCGGCGCGACCCACCTTGTCGCTGTGGCCGGCGATCCAGCGCAGGGCTTCCTCGGGCTTGTCGTTCACCCATGCGCTCAAGAGGAGCTGGATACCCGGTTCGCGACTGGCACGGTTGTCCATCGCGATCATTCGTTCGGCGACGTGGGCGAACGAAACATCCCCGGACTGCAGTGCGGCCGAGGTGAATAGCATCAAGGATTGTTCGGCAGACGGGTCGGTGCTATCCAGCGCGAGCTCCAGAGCACGTCGGGGCTCGTCTTGGGCTATGCCTTGCAGGATCGCCCCATAGAGCCCTTGCGGTATGGTGCTGAGCGATCTGAACCAGGCCAACGCGCCTTCGGGGTCCTGACGGCCGAGTTCTTGACCGACCGCTTGCAGCAGTGCGTCACGATCTCGCCCCTGCCCAAGCTTTTCGACCAAGCCAAGCGCGCCATAGGGGTCCGTGCTACTCCATTCGTGAATGGCCGCTTTGAGAGCCGTCTCGCGCGCCTCGCCCGCGAGCCGATCCGCTAGCTCGAGCGCTCGCCTGGGATCGGTTTTGGCCAGTTCTCGGGCGGCCGACGCCGTGTCCGAGGGGTCGTCGGAGAGCGTCGCGCGACGCCCCGCTTCGAGCAACACCTGTTCGGGATCGGTCTGTGCAAGCCGCGTCCTGATGCCCGCTTCGAACGCCCGCCGGTTTGCGTTGTCGGCGAGGGTGGCCAGCGCAGCTCGAGCGGCCGTTGGGTCGTGCGCGAACCAGGCCATCGCGATCTCGCGCAGCAGCCCGATGCGAAGCCCCCGGTCGCGCAGCGCGACGGCAAGCGCAACTGCTTGGTCCGGGTGGGAGTCGGCTAGGCGCATGAGGGCCGCAGTCCTGAACCGTCTTTCGTCCAGCTCCCGTAGGACGCTCAGGAGGCGACTCATGTTCGCCTCCGTGACACCCTGCGCAGCAATGATGGAGAGGGCGGCGGCAAACAACTGCTCGCGGTCCGGGCTGCCTTCTTGGACGAGCTGGATTCCCGCGTTGGGATCGATCTCCGTCATTCGTGAAAAGATCACGTCGAGCGCGAATTCCCTGTTGGCCGATTTGTCCTTAGCCCAGAGCTCCCGAGCCATCGCTCGCAGCGTCTCGACTCCAGCCTTCGCTGCGATTCCATAAACAGCGGCTCGCTCACCGACGTCGAAGCGTCCATCGAGGAACGATACCAAGCGCGGCTCTATCGCGACGGTCGCCGGTGGCTCGTGCGAAGCGACCCGCGCGCCATCGTTAGCCGAGCTCTGCACCGTGGGCTCGAGGTTGCTGGCTTCCGGCGTGGCCAGCAAGAAGTAGGTCAGCCCCGCGCCGACCAAAGCGCTCGTTGAGGCGAGCGACACTGTGCGAATCATCATCGACATGTCTCCTCGCTCAGTGTGCATGAGCGCGCGCGAGAAGGCGACGGTTCGCGCCTACGTTTGCGAATCGATCGGCGCTCGTCACGCAAATTTAATATGCTTGCGCCCACTATCTACTTGCATGATGCCTCCGTTTTGAATAATGTTCAATACTAAGAAGATGCCGAGACGGGCTGCAAAGGCCATCACGCGGAGTCGCCCGAACCTGACGATCACTTTTGTCGCGTAACTGGCCCGAGGCCGATCGAAGCTGGGCCTTTGGCCGTAACCGGGAGCCGCCGGCTTGGGCCGGCGGAGTGTTCATCAAGTCGAGTCTTTGTTCGGATACAGGGGAAACTACGATGGAAACAAACTTTGGACTTACAGAGACGTTCAAGCGGCTGGATCACAAGGGACTCCGCGCTGCAGCCACGTTGGTGCTACTTCTTTCTAGTCAGATGGTCTGGGCGGCCGTGAGTATCTCGCCGTCACCGAGTTACGACGGGAGCTACACCGTGAGCTTCCCGGATACGCCGTTGGGGTGTCACGATGAGCCCAGCGGTTATGGTTTCAATTACACGTTCTGCAGTACCCTCTTTGAATACGGCGGCAGCTCGGGAAACTGGAATACCCCTGCCGCCAGCACCTCCAAGGGTTTTACCAATAAATACCAAAACACTTACTACTACTACGTCCATACGATCGTGACGGTCCTGGGTTCAAGCAGCAGTTACGATTCAAATACCGCCTCGGTGGTGGTGTACAGGACAGCGCCGGACCCGAATTCCTATTACTACATCTCCAGTGGCTCTCTGCCGCACCCTAGCGTTTACGTTTTCGGTTGGAATGCCACGGACGCCCAAGATGGCTGCGACGTAGACCTGGACTATTACTACGACTACGGCACGTACGTCGGCACCATTCCCCAACACGGCCTCTCGTCGACCGGCTCTATTTATGTCTACGACAACTACTACGGGTTGACCTCCATAGATTACGTTCAAGCCAAAGTTACCTGTCATGGCCCCGGCGGTCCGGGGGATGAATCGTCGCGGCTAGAGTTCTGATGCTTTTCACATAGCCGCTCGTGGGCTTCGAGTGGGCGTGGCCGTTTGTGTGTGGCCACGCCCACTTCGCTCGTGAGGTCCCATGGCGGCCGCGTTCCCGGATCGATCGCAATGGATGCGACGGAGCGCGAGCACCGCCGCAGCTGTTACCGCTCTTTTGAATCTGCCGATTCCCGAGCCGCGCTTGCTCGGGCCGAGCGCGGCGGCCACTCCGAGTTGCCGTGGTACGAGGGCGCCGCTACGCTGCCTTGGCCGCACGATGGGGGGTGGTGTCGCGATGACGAGGGCGCGCCTGAATTCCGGTTTCCGTTGGGCCGTGCCGATGGCCGCGCTGGCGATCGCCACGGCGCCGGCGGCGCAGCCTGCACTTTCTTGCGACGCTGCGAGCTTCACGCGCCTCGGCCTGACGGCCACGCGCATCGTCTCGGCCGCAGCCGTGACCGACGATCCCCGGGCGGGCCCGCACTGCGTGCTGCGCGGCGCCGTCAACGAGCGCACGGGTAGCGACGGCAAACCCTATGCGATCGGCTTCGAGATGCGGTTGCCCGACCGGTGGAACGGCGGCTATTTCGACCAAGTGAACGGCGGCAACGACGGCGCCGTGGTGCCGGCCTACGGCAACCTGCTCGGCAATCAGCCGGACAACGCGCTCGCGCGCGGCTACGCCGTGCTGAGCTCGGATTCGGGTCACGACGGCCAGGCGAATCGCGACGCGGGCCTCGTCGGCGGCAACCTGTTCGGCTTCGACGAGCAGGCGCGCCTCGACTACGGCTACGCCGCGAACGTCACGCTCACGCCGCTCGCGAAGACCATCGTGGAGCGCTACTACGGCCGGCGCCCGGAGCGCTCCTACATGGTCGGCTGCTCGAACGGCGGTCGGCATGCGCTCGTCGGCGCCACGCGCCTCGCGCGCGAGTTCGACGGATTTCTCGCGGGTGCGCCCGGTTATAACCTGCCGATGGTCGCGCTCCAGCACGCCTGGGACATCCAGAGCTTCGACGGCGCCGGCGGCGACGTGCGCCGCGCGTTCTCGCGCGACGACATGCGGCTCGTGGCCGACGGGGTCAAACAGCAGTGCGATGCGCTCGACGGCGCGGCCGACGGCATCGTCGGCGACGTGGCCGCGTGCCAGAAGACGTTCGATCTGAAAAAGCTCCAGTGCGGCGCGAACGGCGAGGGCGCCTGCTTGAACGAGCAGCAGGTGGCGGCGCTCACTCGCTCGTTCGCGGGCCCGAAGGACAAGGGCGGACGCGCGCTCTACACCTCGTGGCCGTTCGACGCGGGCTTGGGCGCGGACGGCTGGCGTACCTGGAAGCTCGAGAGCCCGATCCCCGGGTTCGAGGGCTTGCCGCTGATCGCGACGCTCGGCGCAGGCTCGCTCGCGGGGGTGTTCAGCACGCCGCCCACGCGCGTCGCGGGCACGCCGGCGGCGCTGCTCGACTACTTGCGCCACTTCGACGTGGAGCGCGGCGCGTCCAAGATCCTCGTCACGAGCGCCGACTTCCCCGTGTCGGCGATGGATTTCATGGCACCCACCGACTGGCGGCAACCGAAGCTCGCGGAGCTCAAGGCGGCCGGCGGCAAAGTGATCGTGTATCACGGCGCGAGCGACGGCGCGTTCTCGCTCCAGGCCACGATCGATTGGTACGAGAAGGTCCGCTTGAACAACGGCGGCGACGCGAGCGGCTTCGCTCGGTTCTATCCCGTGCCGGGCATGACGCACTGCGGCGGCGGGCCGGCCACGGACCGCTTCGATCTGTTCGCGGCGCTCGTCGACTGGGTGGAGCATGGCAAGGCGCCGCAGGCCGTGACGGCCACGGTGCGGGCGGACAACGCGGAGCTGCCGCCGGGCTGGAGCAAGACCCGGTCGCGGCCGCTCTGCGATTGGCCGAGGGTCGCGCGGTACCAGGGCTCGGGGGACCTCGAGTCTTCCTCGAGCTTCGTTTGCGAATAGGGGCAAATTAGGGTCAGACCCCTGCGGGGTCAGACCCTGGGCGCCGTGGTATCGTTGGGCGATGGTCCCAGTCGTTATGCGTCTGTGGCTAAAGGCGGCGGCCGGTTTCCTGGCCTTCGCGGCCGTCGGCGCGCCTCGCGACGGTGTTTCACAGGTTTCACAGCTTTCCCTCGACTCCGGCTCGAACGACGAGCAGCGCGAGCTGATCGCCCGCATCGAGGCAGAGCAAACGCTCCACGGCATCAACGCCGCGGACTTGATCGGGCCGCTGACGGACTTGGCCCTGTTCTA
>DASQOL010000194.1:0-7661 GCA_035644475.1 Gammaproteobacteria bacterium
CGATCGCGTCGATCCTTGCGGCTCGGCTCCGCGGCTTTCGGTTCCGCGGCGGTCTTCGGCTCCGCAGCTTTGGGCGCCGCGGCCGGCGCCGCCGCGACGATCGCGGGCGCGGGCTTCACCTCGGCCTGACGGGGCGTCGACGCGCCGCAGGCCGCGAGGCCGAGCGCGAGCGCCGCGGCGCCGAGGGCGCGCGCCCGCGGCCAATGTTCAGCGAATCGCGTCGACAAAGGCTTCTCCGATTTCCGACTTCCCATAGCGGGCCGGCAGCAGCTCTGCGAGCGCGGCTAGGCTCTTCTTGACCCACTCGTCGTAAATGCCGTCGGCCGTACGCGCGGCATTCACTTCATGCAGCTGGATCGACTCCTCCTCGAACGGGAACGCCTGCTCCTCGAGCAGGAGGCCGTATTGCTCGAGCTCCTCGCCCTTGAGCTCCTTGGGCCGCTCGGAGCCCATCAGGTCCTTCGAGAGCGAATGATAGAGCTCGGCGATCTCGTAGTTCGCGGCGGTCGTGACCTCGGCGACGCCGTAGTCGGCCGCCTTGCGGTAACCCGCGAGGGCGTCTTCCATTCGTTTGCGCTTCGCCGCGAGGCTCTTGTCGAGCGGAATCACGAGTCGCGTGCCCAAGAAAGCGTCGCGCGCCGGTTGAGCGAGATCGAGCTGCGCCTTGGCCGCGAGATAGCGCGTGCGGTCGTTGCGCTCGGCGCCGGCCGTCGCGTCCGCCGTCACGAGCTCCTGCATCCAGCGCGTACGCTCCGCTTGGTTGCCGTTCGCCGCCGCGAGGTCCACGAGCTTCTGCCGGGCCTCCACGGCCTCGGGCGCCGGCCGTGGATAGCGCTCGACGAAGCGGCCGAACGCGGTCACCGCCGCCGCATTCTGGCCCGTCTTCTGATAGAGCTCGGCCGCGCGCCAAAGGGCCTCGCGCTTCTCGCTGTCGGGCCCGGCGCCGTTCGCGATGCGCTCGAACTCGCCGGCCGCGAGCGCGCTGTTGCCGACTTCGACGTATGCGACCGCGAGCTTGGCCGTGACGTCGGCCGCGAGCTCGTGGTTCGGGAACTGCCGGCGGAAATCCTCGAGCACCGTGGTTGCCCGTGACCAGTCGCCCACCTGGATCAGGGCGGCCGCGGCGTCGTACTCCGCCGTCGCGCGAATCGGCGACGTCGGCGCCGCCTGCCCGACGCGCAGGAAGTGGCCGACGGCGGCGGCGTAGTCGCCCGCGGCTCGCGCCTGCTCGCCCTGCTTGTAGATCGACGACGCGATCCGCTCCACGATCTCGCCGTGCTGCGGATCGGCCGCGGGCACGACGGCGCCCAAGCGCACGTAGGCGGTCTCGGCGTTGGCGTAATCCTGGAGGTCGAACTGCGAATGCGCGAGCACCGTGAGAGCCGTGCGCTGCAGCGCGGGCTCCACGGCCGGCGTACGCTCCACGACCGCGCGAGCCACGTCGCGCGCACGGGCGTATTGGTCGAGCGCGTACAGCTTCTCGGCGGCGTCGGTTTGCACCTGCGCCGCGCGCTCGTGCGTCGGGTAGCCCTCGGCGAAGCGCAGCTCGCTCTCGATGCTTTGCGCGTGCCACGCGGAGCGCTCGGCGCCGCTCAGGAGCTCCTCCTGCTTCGCGTAGGCGAGCAACGCGGCGTAGCCCGCCTCGCCGCCGTGCGCGTGGAAGGGGTACGCGTACGCCGTGCGCTCGTATTCGATGGCCGCGTCACGATAGGCGCCGCTCTCGAACAGCACCTCGGCGAGCAGGAAGTTCGTCTCCGGCGCGTTCTGGTCGTCCGGGAACGATTGCAAATAGGCGCGATACCAGCGCGCGGCGGCCGTGTATTCCGCCGCCTCGTGCGTCTGCTGCGCTTGCGCATGGTGATAGGCCGCGAGATCCGTGACGTTGCTCTTGAGATGCGCCACCACCTCGGGCTGCTGCTCGAACGTGAACTTCTTCCAGTACGGGCTGCCGGGACCATAGGTCTCGACGAAGTTCTCCTTGCCGTCGAGCACGAGGTCGGCGAAGCCGCCCTGCTTGAACGCCTCGATGACCTCCACCTGCAAAAGCGGCGCCTTTGCGTGGTACGGGTCGAGCTCGACAAACGCGTGATAGGCGTCGGCGGCGTCCTGGTAGCGCTCCTGCTCGAGGTAGAGGTCGCCCAAGTTCGTGTAGACGATGAACGCGTACGGCCGCGCGCCATGTTTGCTGAAATACTTCGACACCGCCTCCGGCCCGTCGAGATACGAGAAGCCGATCGAGAGCACGCGGAACGTGTCGTTGATGAGCTCCTGCTCGGCGCGGCCCATGGCCGAGTAGATCACGGCCGGGTCGCGCGCTCCCGTGGCTTCGTTGTCGGTGCCGAGCTTCACGTCGAGCAGCGAGAAGAACGAGCCCAAGCTGTCGTCGTATTGCTGCTGCTTGAACAGCGACCAGCCGTGCTTGTAGAGCGCCTGCTGATAGAACGTGGAGCTCTCGCCGCGCTTGAGCACGTCTGCGTAGGCGCGCTCGGCGTCCGGGTAGCGCTTCTCGACGAACAAGGTCTCGCCGCGGCGGAACTGCGCTTCGTCGAAGTGCGGCGTGCGGGGGTACTGCCCGATCAGGCGATCGAGCGTCGCGAGCGAGTCCTCGAGCCGGCCGCCGGCTTCGTAGGCGCGCGCGAGCTGATAGAGCACGAGGTCGTTCTTCTCGTACTTGGGATACGCCTCGAGCAGCTTCTCGTACATGTCGATCGTGCTGCCCAGAGTGCCGCCGAGCGCCTTCACGTTGTTCGCGAGCTGCTCGGCCTCCGTCGACTCCAGCTGCAGGTCGGCCAAGCGGCGCATCGCCTCCGCGCGCAGCAGCGGGTCGTCGGACGCGATGTCGAGGAACAGGCGATAGCTTTCCATCGCCTTCGCCTCGCTGCCGTCGATCCGCTCGCTCGTGTCGACTTCGACCGTCGCGCGCTCGAGGTCCTTGATCGTGCCGTTCGGCTTGTCGTCGCGATGCCGGCCGAACGGCCAGATCGCGGACACGGCGAGCAGCACGAGGAGCGGTGTGCTCACTGTGGGGCTCCCGCCAACGACTGCTCGGCCGGAGTGGCGGGCGCCGTGCGCGCGGCCGCGCGGTCGTAGATCGACGCGAGAGCGAACCGGGCCTGGACCGTGTAGGTACGCAGCCTCTCGCGCTGCGCCTTGAGCTCCTCGATCGCGAGACCCTGAAGAAAGGTCTGCTGGCGCGCGAGCGCCGTGGCCGCCGTGGTCTTCAACCCGTTCACGCGCGGCTCGAGCCCGTCGATCCGGGCCGTGAGCTCCACGAACTTCTCGGGCCAGTCGTCGCGCCCGCTCTGGACCTGATGATGACGCCGCTGCGCCTCGCGCAGCTGCCGGTCGAGCTCGCCCAAGGCTTTCTTCTCGGCCCAGAGCCGCGCCTTGTAGTCGCGGCGCAAATCCCAGAGCAAGAGCCCCTTCAAGAATTGCTGCTTCGCGCGAAGCTCGTCGGACTCGGCGTCGTTCGGCAGTGCCGCGAGGTTCGGCTCCATCTGCTCGAGCGTGCGCCAGTTCTGCTGCTCCTTCGCGGTGCCGAGCGCCACGACATCCTCGCTGCGCTCGATCTCCTGGAGCCGCGACGCGAGCTCCACGCGGCGAGCCGCGAGCGCGTCGAGATCCACGCTCGCGAGGCTGCCGTCGATGTTCGGCAGGCGCTGTTCGTACGCGCGCTGCCGAGTGTCGAGAATGTCGTCGAACGCGCCCAAGCTCTCGGTCCAGCGGTCGAGATTGCGGTTGAGCTGCAGCAGGTCGCGATAGTTCTTGAGCCCTTCCTGGAAGCGGTTGCTCGCGAGCAGCTCGTAGAGGTAACGGCTCTCGACGGTGTCGGGCACCTTGTCGAGCCGCCAGTACCAGCCGCTCGTCTCGGGCGCCGCGTCAGGGTGCTCACCCAGGAGCTCGGTGATCAACGCGCCGCGCTCGATCGCGTCGATCGAAGTCGTGAGGCGCTCGATCTCGCCGTTGAAGGCGTCGATCGCGTCGGTGTAGTGGTCGGCGGCCTGCTTGTCGGCGCCGAGCTGCGCGAACGCGTACGGCACTGCGAGCAGGGATTCCTGCACGGCCGAGTCGAGCAGGCTGCGGTCGCGAAGCGTGAGCCAGGGCGCGAGCGCCGCGCGATAGTCGGACGTCTCGGCATCAGACCAGCCGACGCCGAGCAGCGCCTTGTTCGAGAACGGCCCGTCGAGCCGCACGCGCTGCAGCGAGGGCTTGGCCTCGACCGGCCGTGAGGCCTGGAGCCAGGCGTACCCCAACGCGACGTTCGCCTTGTCGCGCAACGCGTTGAGCTCGGAATTCTCCGGTGCCATCTGCCCGACTTCGTCGAGCACGCGGGCGCCCTCCTCGACTTGCCCGAGCCGCACGAGCGACACGCCGATGTTGAACTTCGCGAAGCCGATCCAGGCGTCGCTCGGCCGCTTCCACGCTTGGAGCGCGGCGAGCGCGTCGGCGAAGCGGCCCTGATCCATCAGCACCTGTGCGTAGAGCATGTGCCGTTGCGGCTCGAGCTCTTCCGGGAGCTCGCTTGAGATCCTGCCGAGCGCGGCTTCCGACTCGGGGAGATAGCCGCGTTGATACCAGATCTTCGCGAGGAAGAACCACGCGCGGTCGTGGAACCCGGGCTCCACCGACTCCTTCAGCACGCGCTCGAAGATCTCGCCGGCCAAGCGGTGCTGGCCGTAGGAGAGATACAAACCGCCGAGCATGAGCTCGGCCTCGGCCGCATGGTGCGGAACTTCGTTACGCTGCTGCGCCGCGAGCAGCCGGGTGAGCGCGGTGAAGTAGTCCTCTTGAAAGTAGCCGAACAGCACCTCGCCGTACGCGAGATCCTGCACGACGATACCTTCGTGCTTTTCGCGCGCACCGGCCGGCGCCGCGGCGAGCGCCGCGACGGACGCGGCCGCCGCCAGTATGGAGAGGCGTGCCGGCACCGGCTACTCCCACTCCTTGACCACGAACTCCGGCTGTTGCTTGCTCTCACGGTCCGAGATCGTGAGCTCGATGTACTTCGGGCCGATGCCCTTTTCGAACTTGAGCGAGGCGCCGCGCCGGTAGTCGCGCGTGTGGGGCCCTTGGCCGGTGAAGACGGCGACGAGCTCGTGCTCGCCCGCCTTGAGGTTGCCGATGAACACGCGCTGCACGCCGCCCTTGACGAGCGCGTCGACCTCGCGCTCCGTGTAGAGATAGTTGGTGACGTTCTTGTTGTCGAGCTTGAGCTCGACGGAGTCGAGGCCGAAGTACTCGCCCACGTCCATCGCGACGAACACCGCCACCTGCGTGCTCGCGGGAAACAGCAGCTCCTCCTCGAGCAGGAACAAGTCGCGGTTCAGGTCGAGCACCTGCTTCTTCAGGCCTTGCACGTCCTCGTCGAGCGTGCGGAACTCACCGCGCTCGGCGGCGTCCTTCTCCACCACGTTGGGGTTCGGCGTGAACTGCGGCGCCGCGGCCGCGACGACCGTCTCGCCGGCGCCGTCCTGCGCCGCGGCGAGCCCGCTTGCGAGCGCGAGCGTGAGTAGGGACGTCGACGCGATCCACCTGGCTACCATCTGTCACTCCAACCGCCGCTCGAGTCGAGCGCCCGCAAAAACCGTTGCCACCCTCACCCGACCGCGCTCACTCGCGCAGCAGAGCTTGCACGCTTTCGAGGTACTTCGTTTCATTGCCGCGCCGGTATCCCTCGAATACCTCGCGCACCGTCCCCGAGCGGTCGATCAGCACCATCACGGGGATCTTGCCCACGTCGTAGAGCCGCCCTACCTCTCCGCCGGCATCGTGCAGCACCGGATAGTCGAGGTGCTGCTTGGCGGCGAGATCGCCCGCCTGCTTCTCGTTCTGGTCGAGGCTCACCGCGAGAAGCTCAACACCCGCATCCGCGTAGTGCGAGCGCATGCTCGCAAGCTGCTCGAGCTGCGCGCGGCAGTCGCCGCACCACGTCGCCCAGAAGCTCAGCATGACGACTTGCCCACGATACTCCGACAGCCGCAGGTTGCCGCCCGACACCCTCCTCAGAACGAAGTCGGGCGCCTCCGCGCCGGTGAGCGGCGTCGCTGCCCACACCGACACCGCCGCGGTCAACGCGGCAAGCGCGCTCGCTGCTCTGCTTGCTCTGAATCCTGCCATCGTCGCGCTTCCCTCGAGTCGGTTCGATCCAAAGTGACGTCCTCGAGCCTCCGCGACGAAACGGACCGGACGCAGCGTCGATCTCGGCACCCACCGAGACGGACTTCATCCCGCGGGAAACATAATTCCCCCACAGGGCGTTGCAACCATATTTCCTAGCAGCCGCGCGGGTCTATGAGCCAGGTCTCAGTCTTCCCGCGGGCAGCCGGCGGCCAGCTCGTGTGCGACAAAGCACGATCCGTGCCACGCCTTGTGTGACGCGGGCTTCGGCCCGGCGACGCGGCTCCGGAGCACGTTCGCGGCTGCAACCCGCGCCGCGACTGTCGGCGCGCGGCTACAGTATTTCGCTTGCAACGCGCGAAACGCTTGCGCGCGGCGCGAATCGGCTGTCGCCGTGCGGCGACAAAGCGTGACGCATTTCCGCTGGAATGCGTCGCCGGGGTCTCGCCGGCGAAACGTGACGTCGTTCTCTCCGGCGGCGAGGTATCGAGCACCGCATTTCAGGCGATCGCGCTGACCATGACGTAGTAACCGTCCGGATCGCGGAGTGCGAACTCCCGAGTCCCGGTGGCAGGATTCGTCTGCGGCTCCTCCTCGAGCTCACGGACGAGGGTTTTGGCGCGCGCCAGCGCCTCGTCGAAATCATCGACCCGGAAGAAGAGCAACAGCCCATTGCCAGGCTCCGCGCGATCAGGGCTGCTGAGGGTTGGATGGTCGTGGGATCCCCACTGGTGAAGACACAGCAACACCGTCCCGTCCGTATCGAGGACTTGCCCGAAATAGTCATGGGCGGGTACCGATTCTGGTTGACCGAACAGCGATCGATACCAGTTGAAGCTGCGCGCCACATCCGCGACGCCAATGATCGTCCATGTGCGCTTCATCGTGCTTGTTGGGCTGTACTCGGGACCACCAGCTCGACATGCTTCGAGGTCACCGATCCGTCAACGACCTGCAATTCGCCAACGGAAATCGGCAGTTTGAACCGGCGCGGACCAGCGCTTCCTGGATTGATATAGAGGACTCCATCACGTGTCTCGCTCAGCGGACGGTGTGAGTGCCCGAAGACTACGACGCGAAAACCAGCCGCAACCGGATCAAGATCAAGCTCCGCGATATCGTGCAGAACATAGATTAGGACGTCGTTGACCTGCAGCACTTCGGTCTCGGCCATCGCATCGGCCCATGAACCTTTGTCGTTGTTGCCACGAACGACCGTTATCGGCGCAATACTCTCGAGCCTCTCCAGCACGTTGGCGTCACCAACGTCGCCGGCGTGAATAATGAAATCGCTGCCGCGGAGAAACGTGATTGCCTCCGGCCTCAAGAGACCGTGGGTGTCAGAAATGAGGCCAACACGTGGCATGCGGTATACGCGTGCAACCTAGCACTAGGTTGAGAGGCGTGGCCGCGCAGCGGGCACCGTCCGGATCGTGTCCCACGGCGTGGTGTACGAGTCGTGAGTCCTGGTTCGGTTGGACTCGTGCTCAGTTGACCACGGCGGACAACCGAGTGGTCTGATTGTCGGTGAGCGTTTGCAGTCC
>DASQOL010000195.1:0-11691 GCA_035644475.1 Gammaproteobacteria bacterium
CATCCACAGCGGCACCATCGCGGGAAAATTGAACGGCGTGATGCCGACACAGACGCCGAGCGGCTGGCGCAGGGACCAGTTGTCGATGCCGCCGCCGACGTTGTCGCTGTACTGGCCTTTGAGCGCTTGCGGAATGCCGCAAGCGAATTCCACGACCTCGATGCCGCGCATCGTCTCGCCGCGTGCGTCGGAGAGCACCTTGCCGTGCTCGAGCGTGATCGCCGCGGCGAGCGCGTCTCGATTCGCGTCGAGCAACTCCTTGAACTTGAACAGCACGCGCGTGCGTTTGAGCGGCGCCAGGTCGCGCCACGCGGGCCACGCGTCGCGCGCGGCCGCGACGGCGCGGTCGACGAGCGCGCGATCCGCGAGCTCGACTTCCGCGATCGTGGCGCCGGTGGCGGGATTGAACACGGGCGTGCGCCGCGTGCCGCCCGAGGCGTGCTTGCCGCCGATCCGGTGGCCGATCAGCGGCAACGCGCGCGCGGCGTCCGCGCCGCGTTCGCCGGGCCGCGCGCGCTCGGTTTGCACATCGAGGCTCATGGCCGCGATCTTACCCCATCAACAAAGACGTCGCGTCTCACTCTGGCCGCTCGCTGCGCGTGCCGGCTGCGGACGCATCTCCAAGGGTGCTCCCGAGACCCTCGCGGCACATGGCCGCAATTTGCATCCTGCAATTGCGGCACTCCCGCCATCCATGGCGGTCGGATGTGCCGCGCGGAGCCCCAGGGATGGTCTTCCGGCGTGTCTCGGGAGCACCCTTCGAGGTGCGTCCGCAGCCACCCCGACGCCAACGGCCAGAGTGAGACGCGACTCAACACAATCGCACCGCGGCAGGGCCGTCCCCCGAACGGCCCTGCCGTGCTGCGCTCGATCGCTGGGAGGGGTCTACAGCGAGTCGAGGAACTTGAGCAGCAATGTCTGGTCCGCGGCGCTCAGCGCTTTGAACCGCTGCGTGACCGCGGTGGCCTGCCCCGCGTGCCGCTCGATCGCCTCGCGCTCCGTGAACGTGAGGCCGTCGTGCATTAGCCGGTTCCGCGTGCGCAGCGCCCAGAGCGGCGCGGTGCGGATCTGGCTCGCCGTCGACGCGAGCTCCGGTGTCGGCTGTACTGGGATGCCGTCGCCGGTACCGATGTCGTGCATCAAGAAGTCGGCGTACGGATGAATGAGCTTATTGCCGAGCGCCTCGGGCACGACGAGCTTTCCGCCGTTGATCGGCGTGCCAGGCGGCGACGTCGGGATCGTCGGCACGTGGCACGTCGCGCAGCCGATGTTCTTGAAGAGCGTCTCGCCGGAGAGCACGTCCGCCGTGATCGGGCCGCGCGACGGAGCCTTCGTCGAGCGCATGAAGTCCGCGAACGCTTTTACGTCGACGCCGTCGTCCTCCGGCTCGGGCACGGGATCATAGTCGCTCGGATACGACACATTGATGCCGCTCGACGTGTTCTCCTCCGGGAACAGCGGGCTCGTGATGCCCATCTCGTTGAGATACGCGTCAGCCGCGAACGACTCGAGGCTCGCGTGCTGGCTCTTCCAACCGAAGCGGCCGATTCGCGGCAGGCTGCCGGCCTCGAGCACCGGCGCGAGCACGATGGAGCCCCGCATGGACGACGGTTGGGCCAAGCGAATCGCCATCAGCGTGGGGTTCGCGATCGCCTCCACATAGCCCGCGCCGAGCGTGTTGGTGGAGATCCGGAACGTGCGGATGCTGTCCTCGAACACGACGCGCTCCTGGATGTCGGGATGCGTCGTGCGGGAGCCTATGAGCGAGCCTCCCTGAGACTCGAAGAAAGCGCCGTTCGTCATGTGTCCCGTGCGGTGCTCGGCGATCTGGCTCGCGCCGCCCGTCGCGACGTTCTGGTGGCACTCGCGGCAGCTCTGCGCGTTGTAGATCGGCCCGAGCCCGTCGCGGACGACCTCCACCTCCTCGAAGATGAAGCGGTCGTCGTTGAACGAGCGCAGCGGAACCACGGCGTCGTCCTCGAGCGTGTCGAAGTCCGGGCCTTGCGGCAGAAAGCCATTCGTCAAGTTGTCGAACCCGGTCGGTGCTTCGCTGAAACGCGGCGGGGGCGGTGGGCGTCCCGTGCGTGGGTCCACCGCCTGCTGCTCAGTCTGTACTTGACCGCTGATCCGAAACCGTTCGCGCTGCGGCTGCGCGTTCGCCTGGAGGGCGACGGTACTTCCGAGCAAAACGGCTGCGGTCGACAGTCCTATGCCTGTTCGCATGATGTCCTCCCTGTGGGGTGGTGTGCAGTAGTAGTTTTCTTTATCGCGGCGACGTCTCGCCGCCGCGTCATGCGAAATGGAGCAAGGTTCGTACCAGCAAGGCGTGTAGACGAAGAAACAGTCAGTTACGCGCGATGTGCGGGCGTGCGCGAGAGCGCGAGTGTCGCTATGGGCCGACGCTAAGAGTCGGCGTGCGGCGCGCGCGCGGCGTCGACAACGGCGACAGCTTCGCCGTCGTGTACGTTTCCGGCGATCGGTGGCTTGAGCGCGACGGCGTCGGCGATCCGAGACGCGCGCGCGGTTATAAGGCGGTCACCGGCGACTCACTGCGCGCGGCCCTTGAAGATGCGGATCTGCGCGTTGAAGTCCGCGGCCGCTTGTTCCATCGCGCTGACCATGCGGTTGTGCTCGGCCGTGGCGGCGTTGCGGTCGACCGGCGCGCGCCCGGAGTTGTCGATGATTTTCGCGACGCACGCGATGTACGCGTCACCGGCCGCGACGAATTGCTTGACGCGCGCTTGGCCCGCGACCATCTCCTCCCTGCTCGCGGTGCTGCCGTCCGTGATCGCAGGCGGCGCGGGCGGCACGCAGTCGTTGACGATCTGCGCGGCACTTGGCTGATTGTCCTGCACCGCGCTGCGGTAAAGCTCGAGCGCTTCGGTGTAGGTCGGAGCGTCCTCCTTCGCAGTTGCGAAGTAGTTCTCCAGGACGAACCTTGCGCGCTCCCGCTGGTCGAGCCCAAGCGCCGCTTTCCCTTCGAGGAAGGCGATCTCGGCATCCGCGGTTCCGCAGGCGGCGTGATAGAGGCCTACGGCCTGCAACGTCGCCGCGTGGTCCTGCGCCGCGGCGGCCGCTTCGACGTGGGCTTTCAGCTCCTCGTCGCGTCCTTGGTCTGGCAAGGCGGAAAGTGCGACAGCGTCCACGCGCGCGGCCGACTGAATTCCGACCAGCGGCGTCGGTACCTGCTCCTTGAACGGTCCGGCAGCTCCGGTCGGCAGCCTGCTGATTCGCTCAAGCACTTCGATTCCCTGGATGACGCGGCCGAACACGGTAAAGCCAAGGTCCTGCTCGGCGTCCAGCTGCGCATTGTCCCCGAGGTTCACGAAGAACTGCGAGTTCGCGGAGTTCGGGTCATCGGCCTTGCGCGCGGCCGCGACGGTGCCTCGCACGTTGGTCAAGCCGTTTCGCGACTCGTTCTCGACGGGCGGGAGGGTCGGCCCGCGTGCGCGCAGCTTGCGGTCGACGCCGCCGCCCTGAACGACGAAGCCGGGTGACACGCGGTGAAACACCGTACCCGAGTAAAAGCCCATGTCGACATACCGCAGGAAATTGTCGACGTGTTTCGGCGCCTTGGCGTCGGCGAGCTGAATGACGAAGCGCCCCTCGTCGGTACACACCGCAACGTCGGTGGCGCGTGCGGTGCCCGACCAGGCGAGCAGTGCCGCGGCCGCCTGCAACCAGCGATGTCGAATCATCGTTCTTGCCTCCCCCCTTGGGCGACGGCCGACGAGCATAGCACCGGCTCGAGGAGGGCTCCGCCGCCGCCGCGATATGAGTCCCGGGAACCGTCCTGCACGTTCATATAGGATCTCCCAACTCCTGTCGGGTGGCACCTCGACCCCGACTTTCTAGACGCGGCAGGCCGCCCGCGCTGGTGCCCGCCGAAGGCGAAAAGCGCGGCCTGGCCGGCTTTGGCGCGTATCTGATCCGGGACGACATGCAAAGAGGTCGAAGGAAATGACTAGGAAAATCGCTCTGTTCGGCCGCAAATTGCGTCCTGCATTTGCGGCACTCCCGCCATCCATGGCGGTCGGCCGCAAACGGCGTCCTGCATTTGCGGGACTTCCGCCATCCATGGCGGTCGGTTGCGGCCTGCTGGCCGCGCTGCTGTTGGCCGGTTGCGGCGGCGGAGATGCGGGCGGCGACTTCGCCGGCATCGACCGTACCGGCGCGACGGCAATCGCGTTCGGCCCGGTCACGGGCTTCGGCAGCGTGATCGTCAACGGCGTGCGCTACGACACGGCGCGCGCCACGTTCAAGATCGACGGCCGCATCGGCACGCAGAACGAGCTCGAGGTGGGCGACGTGGTCACGGTCACCGGCACGCTCGGCTCGAGCGGCCTCACGGGCACCGCCGACACGGTGACTTTCGACGACAACGTGGAGGGTCCGATTGCGGCGCTCGACGCGGCGGCCGGCACGCTCGTGGTGCTCGGCCAGACCGTGATCGTCGACGCCGATACGTCTTTCGACAACTCGATTCGCCTCGCGTCGCTCGCGGGCCTCGCCGTCGGCGACGTGGTCGAGGTGTCGGGGCTCGTCGCGAGCGACGGCTCGATTCGCGCGACGCGGATCGAGTCGAAACCGGCGGCCCAGGAGCTCGAGATCACGGGCGTCGTCGCAAGCCACGACGCGGCCGCGAAGCGCTTCAACATCAACGCGCAGCTCGTCGACTACTCGGCCGCGATGCTCGACGGCTTTCCGGCAGGCCTGATCGCCGAGGGCCAGCTCGTCGAGGTCAAGGGCACGACGGTCACCGGCGGCGTGCTCGCGGCGACGCGCGTGGAGCTCAAGACCGGCGCCGTCGCGGCCGACGTCGGCGCGCGCGCCGAGGTCGAGGGCCTGATCACGCGCTTCGTGTCGGCGGGCGACTTCGCGGTGGCCGGCGTGGCCGTCACCACCAACCCGCAGACGACGTTCAGCGGCGGCAACGCCTCCGACCTCGGCCTCAACTTGAAGGTCGAGGTCGAGGGCACCGTCGGCGCCGGCGGCGTGCTCGCCGCGAGCAACGTCGACATTCGCCGCGACGCCGGCGTGCGGTTGACCGCACAGGTGGACTCGGTGAACGCCGCGGCCGGGTCGTTCGTCATGCTCGGCATCACGGCGAAGGTCGATGCGCTCACGCGCATCGAGGACAAAAGCTCGCTTCAGCTGCGGCTCTTTTCGCTCGCGAACCTCTCGTCCGGCGACTACGTGGACGTGCGCGGCGTGGAGCTTCCGGTCGGCAGCGGCGAGGTGCTGGCCGCGCGGCTCGAGCGCGAGAATCTCGAGACACGGGTGGAGCTGCGCGGCCTGGTACAGACGGTCGCCACGCCCGCGTTCTCCGTGTTGAATGTGCAGGTGGGCACCGGCGTGTCCACGGTGTTCCGCGCCGCGAACGGCGGGGCGCTTACTTCGACGCAGTTCTTCTCGGCGCTTGCGCGGGGCGCGGTGGTATCCGTCAAGGGCGTGGAGATCGCGTCGAAGGCGATTCTGGCGAGCGAGGTCGAGCTCGACAACTGACCAGACCTCGGGCGCCGGTTTCGTCGAGGACGGTTTGCGTTGCGGGCGGCGGGGGCGTGGGTGCCGCAGCGGAGCACGCACACGCGCCTCCGCCGCGCAAACCCGCACCGCAGCGAAACGGCACTGGGCGTCGGCTCGGAGGGCCAAACCGGGCCGCGAACTGAGCTAAGATCGAGGCTCGTTCGGGCGATGAATCGCGGTGGAGGGCTACCGATGGCGAAGGGGATTCTGAGGATGCTCGCGGCATGCTGCCTGGCGGCAGCGGCGGGCAGCGCGACCGCGCACCACTCGGTCGCGGGGCAATTCGACAGCGGCAAGCCCGTGCGGCTGACGGGGGTGATCTCCAAGATCGACTGGGTCAATCCACACATCTATATCCACCTCGACGTCAAAGACGAGAAGGGCGTCGTGACGACGTGGCGGCTCGAGACCTTGCCGACGGCGATGATGCGCAAGGCCGGTCTTACGAGCCAGATGTTGCTCGCCGACGGGGCAAAGGTCACGGCGAACGCCA
The DNA here is from genome assembly GCA_035644475.1 of Gammaproteobacteria bacterium. Taxonomy (GTDB): domain Bacteria; phylum Pseudomonadota; class Gammaproteobacteria; order Steroidobacterales; family Rariloculaceae; genus FEN-1219. The sequence continues at coordinate 6,020 of DASQOL010000195.1, forward strand.
TCCTCGCGCGCGACGGCACGCAGGCACTCGCGTGGGTGTCGAAGCTGACCTACGACGACGGCCACTACTATCAACTCGCCGGCGAATAGCGCGGCGTTTCGCAAGAAGGGGAAGGTCATGCTGATTCCGACGATACGTTCGAGCGTAACGGCTCGAGGCGACGGCAAGCTCTTGGTTGCGATATCGGCGGCCTTGTTGGCCGGCTTGTTGCCGGTGGCCGGGAGCCCGCAAGCGCCCGCGAGGGAGAAGCCCATACCGCGGCTCGCCGACGGCCATCCCGACTTGAGCGGCATCTGGGAGAACGGCGCCGGCATCGACTTCGTGCAGCCGCAACAGCGCGGCGAGTCGCTGTGCGTGAGCGGTTGCGGCCCCGCTCCGGGCGCCGCGCCTCCTTCGCCGCGCCCCGCGGCGCAAGCCGCGGCGCCGCCGCGCCCCACGCGGCCGCAATACCGGCCCGAGCTCCAGGCGAAGGTTGCGGACCTTACCAAGCGCCAAGTGGAGGAGGACCCGGTGCTGCGCTGCCAGGCCCCGGGTATCCCCCGCATCGGTCCCCCCGACAAGATCGTGCAGCGCGCCGGCGAGGCCGTGTTTCTCTACGACGACGTGTCGGGCGGTTTCTTTCGCATCGTGCCCACCGACGGCCGCGCGCATCGCAAGGACGTCGAGCCGAGCTTCCTCGGCGAATCCGTCGCCCATTGGGAAGGCGATACGCTCGTCGTCGAGAGCCAGAGCTTCAACGACAAGACCTGGCTCACCGACGACGGCGCGTTCCACAGCACTGACCTCCGGGTCGTCGAGCGCCTGAAGCGCACGGCCGACACACTCGACTGGACCGCGACGGTCTACGACTCGAAGGTGCTCACGGAGCCGTGGGAAGTGCCGCTGCGCACGGCGCACCTGACCGACCTCGACCTCGTCGAAGCCGCGCCGTGCGTCGACCAGGACATCGACCACATCGTCGACGGATCGCACCACCCGAATCCGCGCTAGGGTCTGACCCTAATTAGCGCGGCGAAGATCGAAGAGCGAAGAAATTAGGGTCAGACCCCAAAGGGGTCAGACCCTAAGAGCGCAGCAGCGGCGCGGTGAATAGCACGGGGCCCGTCGGCAGGCCCGTCGGCGAGCCGCCCGCGGGCTCGAGGCTGACCGCGAGCGTCATGGTTTGCATGAGCACCGCGAGCTGTGCGTCGCTCAGCGGGTTGTCCGTCGCGCCTGTGCCCGCGATGACTCCGAGCGATACAGGATTGGCGCCGTCCTGCAGCATCCAGAGCTCGTAAGAATTGGTCGGCGGCGCCGGCCGCGGGTTGATCGTGCTCGTCTTGATCGCCCGCGTTTCGACGTAAGCCTGGATCAGCCAGACCGGTGTGCTCGCGTCGTTGACCACCGCGACGTACGTGGCTTGCTCGGCCGTCGGCCGCTGCCCGAAGTAGAGCCCACCGAAGATCAGGGCGACGAGCGCGAGACCGGCCGCGAGCGCCGGCCAGATTCCGACGGCGCGCGTGGGCGTCGGCCGCGCGGCACGCATGCCGAGCGCGGTCTCGATGCGCTCGAAGGCGTCGGGAGGCGGTTCGACGGGCTTCACCGCGCGCGCGAGCGGCGCAAGATCGCGTTCCCACGCGAGCACCGCGCGCCGCGCAACGAGCGACGACGACAGCACCCGGCCGAATCGCGCCCGCGCTCGGCCCTTGAGCGTGCCCACCACGTACTCGCGCGCGAGCGCGTCGAGCAGTTGGCCCTTGTCGTATCTCATGGGTCGTATCTCACGGGTCGTATCTCATCGTTGGATACATCCCTTGAGGCTCTCGAGGCCGCGGCGCACCCAGCTCTTGACCGTGCCGAGCGGCGCGTCGAGCCTGCCGGCGACCTCCTCGTGCGTGAGCCCGTTCATGTAGGCGAGGCACACGGCGTTTCGTTGCTGCACAGTCAGCTGCTCGATGCACTCCTTGAGCCGTTTCGCGTCGGCGTCGCGCCCGGCGATGGACGAGAGATCGGGATCCGCGAGCTCGTCGCTCTCCGGCACGTAGTCGATCGGATCGGCGTACTGGACCTCGCGGCGTCGGCTGCGCTTGATGTCGATCGCGCGATAGCGCGCGATGCTCACCATCCAGGTGAACGGCGCGCCGCGAGAAGCGCGATAGTCTTTCGCGTTGCGCCAGATGCTCACGTATACGTCCTGCAGCGCGTCTTGCGCGAGATCGTCTCTCACCAAGATACGTCGCAGCACGCCAAACAGTTGCGCGGCCGTATTCCGGTAAAGCTGCTTCAACGCCGCCGAATCGCCCGACGCGCACGCGTGGAGGAGTTGTTCGAGGCCCGCCTGGCCGGTGTCGTCGAGCGTCATCCCGCGGCTATCCGACTATCTCAAGAAATATCTTGCCCGTGCACGTTACCCGCGCGGAACCCGCGCGGCAACTCGTTTGCGCGATGTGCATCCAAATCGCGAGCTCGTACGTATCACTCTGTTGTCTCGCGCGCGATCGGCCGGGATCGTCGTTCGTTTTCGCGTTGGCTGCATCCGAATCTCCCTGTCCCGCGTATCACCGCCGTACTCGCTTTTCTCGGACAACCTAAACAGGGAGAACTCGCATGCGATTCCACTACCGACCTTTGGCCCTCGCGCTCGCGGCGGCACTGCCGCTCGCCGCGCTCGCTTCGAGCCACCGCGAAGCTCCGTTCATCGCGGAGCATCCGAAAGTCGACGGCACGGACTTCTACATGTTCAGGAGCTACGAGCCCGGCCGCCAAGGCTACGTGACGTTGGTCGCGAACTATCTGCCGCTGCAGGACGCGTACGGCGGGCCGAACTACTTCACGCTCGATCCCGACGCCGTGTACGACATCAACATCGACAACGACGGCGACGCGCGTGAGGACCTCGTGTTCCGCTTCCGTTTCAAGAACACGATCCAGGACATCTCGCTCGCGGTCGGCCCGCAGGGCAACACGCAGACGGTCCCGGTGCCGCTGATCACGACGGTTCCGGGCGGCGTCGGCCCCGGCGCGCTAGACCGCAACGGCTTGAACGTCATCGAGACGTACTCCGTGGAGCTCATCCGCGGCGACCGGCGCAACTTCGGCCGGCCGTTGACCAACATGGCGGGGGGCGCCGACCCGAACGTCTTCACGAAGCCGGTCGACAACGTGGGCGCAAAGTCGATTCCGGACTACGCGGCGTATGCGGGAGCGCACATCTACAACGTCGCGATCCCCGGCTGCCAGCCGGGCAAGCTGTTCGTCGGCCAGCGCAAGGACCCGTTCTCGGTGAATCTGGGCGAAGTGTTCGATCTCGTGAACACGAACGCCGTGGGTCCGCCGAACGGCGAGCACAACATCATCGACGACAAGAACGTGACGTCGTTGATCCTCGAGGTGCCGGTCGCGTGCCTCACGTCGGGCAGCGATCCCGTGGTCGGCGGTTGGACGACGGCGAGCCTGCCGCAGGTAACGATCCTGAATCCGGCGCCACGCTTCGACAACGGCCGCAGCAACGCCTCGCTCGACGGCGGCGCGTTGACGCAGGTGTCGCGGCTCGGCAGCCCGCTCGTCAACGAGGTGGTGATCGGCATCCGCGACAAGGATCGGTTCAACGCGAGCCGGCCGGTGCAGGATCCGCAGTTCCTGAAGTACGTGACCAATCCGGCGCTGCCGGAGCTGCTCGAGGCGTTGTTCGGAAGCGCCGGCGTGCGTGCGCCGAACAACTTCCCGCGCAACGACTTGGTGGCGGTGTTCCTGACCGGCATCCCGGGTCTCACGAAGCCGGCGAATCTCACGGCGCCGGGCGAGATGCTCCGTTTGAACACGGGTCTGGCTCCGACGGTGCGCGAGTCGCAGTCGAACTTGGGCGTGCTCGGCGGCGACGTCGCGGGCTTCCCGAACGGCCGGCGTCCCGGCGACGACGTGGTGGACATCGAGCTGCGCGCGGCGATGGGCGTGCTCTGCACGCTCAATCAGCCCGCAACGTTCGGCTGCGTGCCCGCGGACGCGCCGACCGGCGGCCTGCCGTACACCGACGGCGCGACGGTCGCGTCCACGGACTTCGGCAACACGTTCCCGTACCTCAACACGCCGCTTGCCGGCAGCCCGAGCAACTGAGCGAGGAGAGGACGATGAACCGCAACTACGCTTCGCTTCTGTTCTTCGCAGCCGCGGTGTTCTTCGCGGGGTGCGACGGCGATCCGGGCACGGCCGGCAGTCCCGGGGTTGCCGGTTCTGCCGGCAGTCCGGAGCCCGCGGGACCGTCAGGCCCTGCCGGTGGGCCGGGTCCCGCAGGTCCGGCCGGGGAGACCGACTTTACGGCCTTCGCGCGCTCCGGGATGGACGACCCGGAGTACGTCGAGCCCCGCGCGGTGAACGACTTGAGCTTCGTCGTCACCGAGAACGAGAACGCGTTCGATGAGTACTTTTGACCTTCGAGTGAGTCGGCTTGGGCGGCGGCGCGTGGGCGCCGCCGCCTTCTTCTGCGGCATCGCGTTGCTCGTCGCGCATTGCGCAATCGCAGCGCCGTTCGTGCCGACCGATCCGAACCAGATTCTCGAGAAGCTGGCGCCGCGCACCGGTCCCGACTGGGAGGCGATCGCGGCGCTGCGCGCCGAGCTCGCGCGGCGAACCGACTGCCGCGACTGCAGGAGCGCGATCGCGGCGCAAATCGTCGAACGATACCTCGCGCTGTTCCGCGCGCAGGGCGATCCGCGCCTCGTCGCCTATGCCGAGCGCGAGCTCGAGCCGTGGAGCGCCGAGCGCGATCCGCCGATCTCGATCGCTCTGCAGCGCGCCGAGATCGCGCAGCTCATGCATCGGTTCGACGCCGCGCGGGCGGAGCTCGAGCGGCTGCTCGGGCGCACGCCCCGCGACGGTCAGGCCTGGCTCACGCTCGCCGCGATCGATCTCACACGCGGCGACTACGCCGCGAGCCGCGCCGCGTGCAGCAGGCTCGTGCTGCTCCAAGACGCCGTCGTGGCCGGAGGCTGTCTCGCGGCCGCGCGCGCCGTGACCGGCGACGCCGGCGGCGCCTACCAATTCCTCGAAGGCGCCCTTCGCGAGCCCGACGGGTTCGACCCGGTGCTTGCCGTGTGGCTCGAGACGCTCGCGGCCGAGACGGCCGAGGCGCTAGGGCGCGGCGCCGACGCCGCACGTCACTATCGGGCGGCGCTCGACGCGAGCGGCGCCGCTCCGAGCGTCTATCTGCTCGTCGACTACGCCGACTTCCTCCTGCGCGAGGGGCACCCCCGCGCGGCGATCGAGCTGCTCGCGGGAGCGCCGCCGGCCGACCCGGTCCTGCTGCGTCTCGCACTCGCCGAGCGGCGAACCGGCGCCTCGTGGGACGCACTACGCGAGCAGCTCGGCTACCGATTGCAGCTTGCGCTCGACGGCCTCGACCGCACGCACGCGCGCGAGGCCGCGTACTTCGCGCTGTATCTGTCGGACGACCCGCGGCGCGCGCTCGACTCCGCGGTCGCGAACTGGGCCGTGCAGCGCGAGCCGGTCGACGCGCGGCTCCTGCTCGAGGCTGCGCTCGCCGCGGGCCGGCGCGACGCGGCGTATCCCGTCGTCGAATGGCTCGACGCGAATCGTGTCGAGCACGCGGATCTCGAGCGGCTGCGGGCGAGGCTCGGGTCATGACGCCGCAGGAATGCTCCTGCAGCTGCGGCACTCCCGCCATCCATGGCGGTCGG
>DASQOL010000196.1:0-18411 GCA_035644475.1 Gammaproteobacteria bacterium
TCGTGCAAGGGCTGCAAGCGCGAGTGCCCGACGGGCGTCGACATGGCGCGCATGAAAATGGAGTTCCTCCACCGCTATCACCGCCGCAAGCCGCGCTCGCTCCGCGACAAGCTCGTCGCCTACTTGCCGCGCTACGCGCGCACGGCCGCGCGGCTTGCGCCGTTGACAAATCTCCGCGACCGCGTGCCGGGCCTCGCGGCGCTCTCGGAGAAGGTCTTGGGGTTCGCCGCGCGCCGCTCGTTGCCCAAGTGGCGGCGCGACTATTTCCGCGGTCAAGCCGAGGTCGCGGTCTCGACATCGAGCCGCGAGGTCGTGCTGCTCGCCGACACCTTCAATACATACTTCGAGCCCGAGAATCTGCGCGCCGCCGCGCGCGTGCTCACGGCCGGCGGCTATCGCATCACGGTCGCCGCGCCGACCGACGGCGGCCGGCCGCTTTGCTGCGGCCGCACTTATCTCGCCGCCGGCATGCCCGACGAGGCGCGCACGGAAGCGCGGCGCATGCTCGCGGCGCTCGGATCGCACGTCGCGCGCGGAGTGCCCGTCGTCGGCCTCGAGCCGTCGTGCCTGCTCGGGCTACGCGACGAGCTCGGCGCGCTGCTCCCGGGGGCCGACAGCGCCGCGCTCGCGGCCGCCGCGCTTACGTTCGAGGAATTCCTCGTGCGCGAACGCGGCGCGGGCCGGCTCGAGCTGCCGCTACACCGCTCGCCCCACGCGCGCGCACTCGTGCACGGGCATTGCCATCAGAAGGCATTCGGCGTCATGCCGGCAGTCGTCGCGGCGTTGAAGCTCGTGCCGGACCTCGCCGTCGAGGTCGTGCAGTCGAGCTGCTGCGGTATGGCGGGCGCGTTCGGCTACCAGGCAGAGCACGTCGACGTGTCGCTGAGCATGGCCGAGCTCGCGCTGTTGCCCGCCGTGCGCGCGGCGCAATCCGGCACGGTGATCGTCGCGGACGGCACCAGCTGCAGGCATCAGATCCACGACGGCGCCAAGCGCGAGGCCGTGCACGTCGCGCGAGTGCTCGCCGAGGCCCTGAGCTAGAGCTTACGCAACCGGTCGCCGAGCGCGACCTCGCCCGCAACGATCACGGTAGCGTTGACCCCGCGCAGCTGCAGCGACCTGCCAGTATCGGACCCGGCGAAGCGCATCGCGTCGAGCCCGTACCGCTCGCGGAATTTCTTGCACCCCAAGTGCGGCTCGGTGCTGACCTCGATCACGGCGGTGCCGACAGCGAGCCTCGTGCCGGGCGGCAAATTGGCCGTGCTCAGGTCGAGATCGACGAACAGCTGGTCGCCGGCGAGCGGCCAGCGCTCGCGCGACCCGGCGAACGCGGCGATCACGCGCGCGCACATCACCGTGAGCTGTTCCTTCCGCTCTCGGTTCGGCTTCGCGAACCAGCGGTCGCCTACGAGACCTTCGTCGGTATCGAGCCGAGCCGAGGACAGAATTTCGCGCGCGCCGCTCGTCGGGCGGCGCACGATCAGCTCGACGCGCCCGCCGTCGCGCGGCGCGGCGCGGAACGTCTCGAGCTGAGCCTCGAGCTCCGCGTAGGTCGGATAGCGAGTCTCGGACACGGCTCAGAGGCCGAGGTCGAGCGTCCACGGCTCGGCGGCGGCCTCGGCAACGAGGCTCGCGAGCGCGGGCCAGTGCCACACCGCCTCGCTGTACTTGCTCAACGTGGGCGGCAACGCGACGCCGTACGTCCTGAAGCGGCTCACCACCGGCGTGAACATCGCGTCGGCCGCGCACCAGTCCCCGAACAGATAGTCGCCGCCGCGCCCGTAGGTGGCACGGCAGTAGCTCCAGATCGCTTGGATGCGCTCGATGTCCTCGCGGAGCTCGTCGTCCATCGGCACCGGGTGGCTGCCGCGAACGTCGAGCGGCATGCGCGAGCGGAGCTCGCCGAACCCCGAATGCATCTCGGCGCTCACGCTGCGCGCGACGGCGCGCGCCGGCCCTTCCTTGGGCCAGAGGCCGGCGGCGGGCGCGAGCTCGTTCAAGAGCTCTGCGATCGCGAGCGTGTCCCAAATCACGAGCCCGTTGAAATGGAGCACGGGAACGCGCCGGCTGGGGCTCACCTCGGCGATCTTCGCCATGCCCTCCTCCGTGTCGAGCGGCAGCACGACCTCGGCGCAATCGAGGCCGCTCTGGCGCAGCAGCAGCGAGCCGCGCATCGACCACGAGGAGTAGTTGCGGTTACCGCAGTACAAGGTTCGCGACATGGGGCGCGACTGTACGCGACTCCACGGTCTCGTGCAGCGGCGTGCCGCCGCTGCACGCGTGAAATTCAAGATCCGGCTAGCGCACTTCGAAGCCGGCGGCAAGGACGACGAGCGCTGCTCGGGTCCGCGCTTCATGGGATACTTGGGCGAAAGCCGTGGTCTGTTTGGCTCGTGGAAACCAGTAGTTACCTCGTTCGAGCTCTTCCGCCGACTCTCTCGACGCCTGACGGCGTTTCACCGCACGCCCCCGCAACGTCCCGCGGCAGCGCGGCCTTCCGGCCGGGTCCGGCGGAGCACCCGGCGGAGGACCGAGAGTGCTGAGCTTCATCGGCCGCCGGCTGCTGAACTACACCGTCATGCTGTTCGCGGCGACCACCCTCGCCTACTTCCTCGCGTCCTCGTTCCTGAATCCGCGCACGAACTACCTGCAGATGCGGCCGAGGCCGCCCGAGGCGTCGATCGACGTATCGTTGAATCTCGCGAACGTCAACGACAAGGTACCGGTCGTCGAGCGCTACCTCGTCTGGTTGAAGAAGGTGGCGCTCCACTGGGACTGGGGCTTGAGCCCGCAGGGCGAATCGGTGAACGCGGCCATCGCGTACCGCGCGGTCGTGAGCGCCAAGCTCGTGCTGATCGCCACCCTCCTCGCCGTCGTGATCGGCGTGTCGCTGGGCGTCGCCAGCGCGATCCGCCAGTACCGGCTGTTCGACCGGGTGAGCGGCGCCGTCAGCGCGTTCTTCCTGGTGTGTCCGACGTTCGTGCTCGGGCTCGTGATCGTGCTCGCGGGCATCCGCTTCAACGACGCGGTGGGCGTGCGCTGGTTCTACGTCACGGGCCTGGGTGACGGCGGCTTCCTCGACTACTTGCAGCACGTCGCCCTGCCCACGCTGACTCTGACGCTCGTGGGTTACGTGGGCTATCACCTCACACAGCGCACGTACCTGCTCGACACGATGAACGCCGATTACGTGCGCACGGCGCGCGCCAAGGGCGTGCCGAAGCATCTCGCGATCCGCAGGCACGCGCTGCGCACGTCGCTGATCCCGACGGCGATGGGCGTGGTGTGGAGCTTGACGTCGGTGATCACGGGCGCCGTGTTCACCGAAACGATCTTCGCGATCGACGGCGCCGGCAAGTATTTCATCGACGCGCTCACCAAGAACGACATCAACGGCTCAGTCGCGATCGCGGCGATGGGCGGATTCACCACCTGCGCCGGCCTCTTGCTGGCCGACATCGTGGTCTCGATGCTCGACCCCCGAATCCGCATCAGCTGAGCGCTCGCACGTGTCGACCAACCTCGCGACGTCCAAGGAAGTAAAGCTCGCGAAGCACACCGCGGTGCAGCGCGTGCCGAAGAGCACGCTGATCGTCCGGCGCTTCTGCCGCAACACGCCCGCCGTGCTGGGCTTCGCGATCTTTATGCTGCTCGCCCTGCTCGCGATCGCAGGGCCTTACCTCAGCAAGTATCGCTACGACGATCTCGACTTCCTCGCGCTCAAGCAGCCGCCGACCGCGGCGCATTGGCTCGGCACCGACATCGTCGGCGCGGACATGCTCGCGCTCTGCATGCGGGGCTTGGGACGGTCGCTGATGATCGGCGTGATCGCGTCGCTCGGAATCACAGTCATCGCCGCGTTCGTCGGCACGGCGGTCGCGTATTTCGAAGGTTGGCGCGAGAAGGTGGGCGTCTGGATCATCGACATGATGCTCGTGATCCCCACGTTCTTTCTGCTCGCGATCATGGTAAAGGGCGCCACCGGCACGAACGGTTGGCTCTGGCTCACCGCGGCTCTCACGATCTTCGGTTGGGTGGGCTACGCGCGGATTCTGCGCTCGATCGCGCTCAGCTTGCGCGAGCGCGAGTACGTCGCCGCCGCGCGATTCATGGGCGTGCCGTCGTTCACGATCCTGCGCCGGCACATGATCCCGAACCTGGGCTCGATCCTGATCATTCAAACGGTGCTCGGGGTGGTCTACGCGGTGCAGGCCGAGACGGGCTTGTCGTTCCTGGGCTTCGGCATCGCGCCGCCCGACACGTCGCTCGGCGTGCTGATCCGCGCGGGCAGCGGCACGCTGCTGACCGCGCCGTGGATGTTCTTGGAGCCCGCCGCGCTGCTGCTCCTGCTGTGCTTCTCGATGACGCTGATCGGCGACGGGCTGCGCGACGCGCTCGACCCGAGCTCCGCCTCCGGAGGGCGCGCGTGACGGGCGACGCGGCCGCCGCCGGCGTCGCCGCTTCGCCGGCCTCCGTGCTCGACGTGCGCGAGCTGCGCGTGACGTTCGCGAGCGAAGCGGGCCCGGTGCCCGCGGTGCGCGGCGTGTCGTTCGCGCTCGCGCCCGGACGCACGCTCGGCATCGTCGGCGAGTCCGGCTCCGGCAAGACGGTCACCGCGCTCGCGATCATGGGCCTGCTTCCGGAGCACGCCGCGGTTACGGGCTCCGTGCAACTCGGCGGCCGCGAGCTCGTGGGTCTGTCCGATCGCGAGCTGTCCACCGTTCGGGGCAAGCACGTCGGGATGATCTTTCAGGACCCGCTGTCGGCGCTGACGCCGGTGTTGAACATCGGTAAGCAGCTCGCCGAGGGGCTCGACATGCACCAGGACCTGTCGCGCGAGCAGGTCCGCAAGCGCTCGGTCGAGCTGCTCGACTTGGTCGGCCTCCCGGACCCGGCCGAGCGGCTCAACTCGTATCCGCACGAGCTGTCGGGCGGCATGCGCCAGCGCGTGATGATCGCCATCGCGATCGCGAACCGCCCGTCCGTGATCATCGCCGACGAGCCGACCACGGCACTCGACGTGACGATCCAGGCGCAGATCCTGGACGCGCTGCGCGCCGCGCAGCGCGAGACCGGCGCGGCCGTCTTGATGATCACGCACGACCTCGGGATCGTCGCGGGTCTCGCGGACGACGTGCTCGTCATGTACGCGGGACGGCCCGTCGAATACGGCAGCGCCGACGACATCTTTTATCGGCCCACGATGCCCTACACGATGGGCTTGCTGGCCGCGGTGCCGCGGCCCGACCTCGGCAAGTCGCGACGCCTGGTGCCGATCGAGGGCAACCCGCCGTCGCTGATCGGCTTGCCGCCCGGCTGCCCGTTCGCGCCGCGCTGCCCGATGGCGGAAGACCGCTGCCGCGAGAGCGAGCCCCCGCTCGTCACGCGCGGCGGCGCGGGCAGCCATCCCGTCGCGTGCGTGCGTGCCGACGAGATCGAGCGCGGCCGGCTCGGCTGGTCCGACGTGTTCCCGGTGCCGGAGGACGTGTCGTCGGTGTTCGCCGGCGTCGCGCGCGCGGACCGCAAAGCCGTGCTCGAAGTCGAGAACCTGAAGCGGTACTTCCCGCTGTCGGGCGGCGGATTGCTACGCCGCAGCATCGGCACCGTGAAGGCCGTGGACGGCGTGAGCTTCGACATCCGCGAGGGCGAGACGCTCGCGCTCGTCGGCGAATCCGGCTGCGGCAAGAGCACCACGCTGCTCGAGATCATGCGCCTCGCGAAACCCGCCGAGGGACGCATCGCGATCTTGGGCCACGACGTGGCGAGTCTCGCGAGCCGCACCGACCGCATGCAGATCCGCAGCAACTTGCAGATCGTGTTCCAAGATCCGCTCGCGTCGCTCGATCCGCGGATGGCGATCTACGACATTCTGGCCGAACCGCTGACCGCACAAGGCTGGAAGGACGCCGCCGTCAACACGCGGATCGGCGAGCTCATGGACCTCGTGGGGTTGAACCCCGACCACGTCGACCGCTTCCCCGAGCAATTCTCCGGCGGACAGCGGCAGCGCATCGCGATCGCGCGCGCGCTTGCCGTCGAGCCGAAGCTCGTCGTGCTCGACGAGCCCGTGTCGTCACTCGACGTGTCGATTCAGGCCGGCGTCATCAACCTGCTCGAGAATCTGCAGGCGAAGCTCGGATTGTCGTACCTGTTCGTGTCGCACGCGCTCTCGGTGGTGCGTCACATGGCGGACCGCGTCGCGATCATGTATCTCGGGCGCATCGTGGAAATCGGCGACGTGGAGCACGTGTTCACACGGCCGAGCCATCCGTACACGAACGCGCTGTTGTCGGCGGTGCCGATCCCCGATCCTAATCTCGAGCGCGCCAAAGCTCGGACGGTGCTGACCGGCGACATCCCGAGCGCGAAGACGGCGATCAGCGGCTGCCGTTTCAGAACCCGCTGCCCCACTTATAGGACGCTGCGCGACCCGGCACGGGTCCGTTGCGTCGACGAGGATCCACAGTTGACCGGGGACGGCGTGACGGACGTCGCGAGGGCGTGTCATTATCCTTTGGCATGAAATGCCAGCACGCTCGTTCGCTCGCCTTCGCCTCGTTACTCCTTAGCATCGCCGGCTGCGGCGGACCGGACTCCGGGACGGCGCCATCCAGCACCGACGCGTCGAGCGCGCCCGGCGCCGCGCAACCACAGCCGCCCGACGGCGTGCCCGCCGGCACGAGCCCGCTGCCGCTGCCCGAGCCCGGCAAGGCGTACAACAACCCGCAGCCGCGCAGCAACATCGAGGACGGCGGCACGCTGACACTGCCGATCGGCGAGCTCGGTCCGAATTTAAACCTGTTCAGCGTCGACGGCACCACCGTGTTCGTCAAAAGCATCACCTCGTGGCTCATTCCGCAGCTGTGGGACTACGGCATCACGGGCGGTGCGACGCCGAACCCGGACTTCCTGGCATCCGTGGAGATCGTGAGCACGGAGCCCGAAACCGTGAGGTTCACCGTGAACCCGAACGCGAAATGGAACGACGGCACGCCGATCGACTGGACCGCGTTCGAGACCACGTGGAAAACGCAAAGCGGCGCGGATCCTCGTTTCAACCCGGGGTCGAGCGACGGCTACAAGTCGATCGCCGGCGTAGCGAAGGGCGAGAAGGACAACGAGGTCATCGTCACGTTCAAGGAACCCTTCTATCCGATCGAGAACGTGTTTGCACAGCTCGAACATCCGAAGAACGCGGATCCCGACTTCTACAAGACGGGCTGGGTCAACAAGATGCCCGCCGAGCTGATGGCCGGGCCCTTCACGGTCGAGTCGTTGACCGAGGACCGGCTCGTGCTCGTGCGCAACCCGAAGTGGTGGGGCGACCCCCCGAAGCTCGACACCGTCGTCTACCGGCAGATGGACGACGTCGCGTCCGTCAACGCGTTCCAGAACGGCGAGGTCGACACGACGACGATCACGGGCGGCCGACAGACGGCCGATACGCTGAAGCAGATCGGCGGCATGAAGGACGCGCAAATCCGCCGCGGCTTCGCGACGTCGACGTCGATCTACGAGCTCGGCAACGAGAGCGAGCTGTTCAAGGACGCGGCTGCGCGTAAGGCTTTCGTTCTCTGCATCGATCGCCGGCTACTCACGCAGATCCGCTACCAGGGCATGGACTGGCGGGAAGAGGCTCCCGGCTCCGGGCTGATTTACACGTGGCAGCAGGGGTATCGGAACAACATGGCCGACGTCCGCTACGACCCGGCGCAGGCGCGTGCCGTGCTCGACGCGGCCGGTTGGGCGATGGGCGCCGACGGGTTCCGCTACAAGAACGGCACACTCGCGGAGTTCAGGTACGTCACCTTCGGGGACGAGCCCGTGTTCATCGCCATGGCTCGGGCGGAGCAGAAGATGGCGCAGGACATCGGACTCAAGATGAACGTCGAGGTGCGCAAGACCACCGAGTTCTCGAAGACGTTGACCCAGGGCACGTTCGACGTCGTCGCGATGTCATGGCAGGCCGATAGCCCGTTCGGCTACGCGTTTGCGTGGCAAATCTACGGCACGACCTCCGAAAGCAATTTCTCGCGCGTCGGCAGCGCACACGTCGACGCGTTGTTGGGCAGTGTCGTCACGATTCGCGACAGCGCCGAGGCCCTGCGCACGTTCAACGATGCCGAGCGCGAGGCGCTTGGGCTGTACGGCCTGTTCCCGACGATGAACGGGCCGTCGCAATACGCCGTGAAGAAGGGGCTCGCCAACTTCGGCCCGTCCGGATTCCTGGTGCCGAACCCGGAAGACGTCGGCTGGCAGAAGGACTCGCCGCAATGACCGCCGGGCAGCGCGCGTCGGGTCTCGTTCTCGCCGCGCTGCTCGCGACGCTCGCGGGTTGCGGCGGCTCGAACGACGCCACGCCGCCGGGCGTCGACGCGTCGAGCGCGCCCGGCGCCGCGCAACCGCAGCCCCCGGACGGCGTGCCCGCCGGCACGAGCCCGCTGCCGCTGCCCGAGCCCGGCAAGGCGTACAACAATCCGCAGCCGCGCAGCAACATCAAGGACGGCGGCACGCTCACGCTGCCCACGGGCGAGATCGGCCCGAACCTCAACCTCTTCAGCGTCGACGGCAACACGGTGGACCTCAAGAGCATCACATCGTGGTTCGTGCCGCAGCTCTGGGACTACGGCATCACGGGCGGCGCCACGCCGAACCCGGACTTCCTGCTGTCCGTGGAGACCGTGAGCGCCGAGCCCGAGACCGTGAAGTTCACCATGAACCCTAGCGCGAAGTGGAACGACGGCACAACGATCGACTGGACGGCGTTCGAGACGACGTGGAAAACCCAGAGTGGCCAGGACCCGCGCTTCAATCCGGCGGCTTCCGACGGTTACAAGTCGATCGCGAGCGTCGTGAAGGGCGAGAAGGACAACGAGGTCATCGTCATTTTCAAAGAGCCGTTCTATCCGGTCGAGAACCTGTTTCCGCAGCTCGAGCATCCGAAGAACGCAGATCCCGATTTCTACAAGACGGGCTGGCTCAACAAGCTCCACACGGAGCTGCTCGCCGGGCCCTTCACGGTGGAGTCGTTGAGCGAGGAACGGCTCGTGCTCGTCCGCAACCCGAAGTGGTGGGGCGACACCGCAAAGCTCGACACCGTGATCTACCGGCGCATGGACGACGTCGCTTCCGTCAACGCCTTCCAGAACGGCGAAGTCGACAGCACGACGATCACGGGCACCCGGCAGACGGCCGACACGCTGAAGCAGATCCGCGGCGTGCGCGACGCACAGATCCGCCGTGGCTTCGCCGTGTCGACGTCGATCTACGAGCTCGGACGCGAAAGCGAGCTATTCAAGGACGAGGCCGCTCGCAAAGCCTACGTTCTCGGCACCGATCGCCGGCTGCTCTCCGAGGTCCGCTACCAGGGCATGGACTGGCAGGAAGAAGCCCCCGGCTCCGCGCTGATCTATACCTGGGAGCAGGGGTATCGCAATAACATGCCCGACATGCGCTACGACCCGGCGCAAGCACGCGCCGTGCTCGACGCGGCGGGTTGGGCCGTCGGCGCGGACGGCATTCGCTACAAGAGCGGCAAGCCCGCCGAGTTCACGTACGTCACGTTCGGCGACGAGCCGGTGTTCATCGCGATGGCCCGCGCCCAGCAGAAGATGGCGCAGGACATCGGGCTCAAGATGAACATCGACGTGCGCAAGAGCTCGGACTTCTCGAAGACGCTGTCCGAGGGCACGTTCGACGTCGTCTTCATGGGCTGGCGGGGCGAGAGCCCGTTCGGCTACGCGTTCGCGTGGCAAATCTACGGCTCGACATCCGAGAGCAACTTCTCGCGCGTCGGCAGCGAGCATGTCGACGCATTGCTGAACAGCGTCGGAGCGATCCGCGATCCGGGCGAGGCGCTGCGCACGTTCAACGACGCCGAGCGCGCGGCACTGCACCTCTACGGCATCTTCCCGATCCAGAACGGCCCGTCGCAGTACGTCGTGAAAAAGGGGCTCGCGAACTTCGGGCCCGCCGGATTCCTGCTGCCGAATCCCGAGGACGTGGGCTGGCAGAAGTGAGGGGCGGCGACGCGACCGCGCTCTCCCCTTCCCACGCCTCCGACCTCGCGCGCCGCGCGCTCGCCAACATCGCGCGCGAGTACCCGAACCACCCGCAATACCTGTTGAACGCCGACGCCGATGCGGTGCCGCCGCGCGTCGCGCACCCGTGCTTCTTCGGCTGCTTCGATTGGCACTCGGCCGTGCACAATCATTGGCTGCTCGTTCGGCTGCTGCGCACGCAGCCGCGCATCGAGCTGCGCGCCGACATCGAAGCGGCGCTGTCGCGCTCACTCGACGGCGCGCGAACGAGCGTCGAGGCGGACTACCTCGAAAAGCATCCGGCGTTCGAGCGGCCGTACGGCCTCGCGTGGTTAGTGCTGCTCGAGTCGGAGATCGCCGAGTGCGGCGCGCCCGGCGCGAGCGATTGGGCCGCTGCGCTCGAGCGGCCGGCCGCGATCGCACGACGCAACCTCGCGGCTTGGCTCGACAAGCTGCGCCGGCCCGTGCGCTCGGGCACGCACAGTCAGACGGCGTTCGCGTTGACGCTGCTGATCGACGCCGCAGGGACGCGCGGTGACGGGCCGCTTCTGGAGACGTCGCGCGCGGCGGCGCTGCGCTTCTATCGAGACGACCTCGATGCACCTTTACGCTTCGAGCCATCGGGCGAGGATTTTCTCTCGCCGGCGCTGATGGAAGCGGACCTCATGCGGCGCGTGCTCCAAGCGCAGGAGCTTGCGGTTTGGCTCGCGCGCTTCCTGCCCGGCATTCCGCAACGCGACGACGCGCATTGGCTCCCGTGCGCCGAGGTGGCCGACGAGAGCGACGGCCGGCTCGTGCACCTGCACGGACTGAACCTCTCGCGCGCGTGGAATCTCGAAAACGTCGCCAACGCGCTCCCCGAGGGCGACTCGCGCATCGCGACGCTGCGCGGCGCCGCCGTTCGACACCGTACGGCCGGAGTGCGCGCGACCTTCGCGACCGCGCACTACGCCGGCGACCACTGGTTGCCGACCTTCGCGGTGTATCTCTTGACCGCGCCCGGCGAGCGCTGACCTCCGCGCGATCCCGTGTATGCTACCGGCGGCTGCTCGGTAGCGAGCGAGCTGGTCGATGCGTCACCTCGGGGAAACTCCATGAAGGTCTTGCCGCTGGTCCTCGGTCTCGCCGCGCTCGCTCTGTCGCGCGCCGCGCTCCCCCACCACTCCTCGGCCGCCGTCTACGACCGCGACACGGTCGTCGAGGCGGAAGGCGACGTCGTCGAGGTCTCGTGGACCAACCCGCACGTGCGTTTCAAGGTGCGCGACGCCGCCAAGACGTGGGACATCGAGTCGAACTCCGTGAGCATCGTGAGCCGGTTCGGGCTCCGCGAGGGTCTCGTCAAGGTCGGCGAGCACGTGAAGCTCGCCGGCAACGGCGGCCGGCAGCGTGACGACGTGATGTGGGTGACGAACATGCTGCTGCCGGACGGCCGCGAGATCCTGTTCGGCGCGGCAATCGCGCCGCGTTGGTCCGACCGCACCGTCGGCAATGACATCCGCAGCGCGGTGTCGGCGGATTCGCAGAAGCTCGGCATCTTCCGCGTCTGGACGAACGTCACTTCGCCGGCGGCGTTCTGGGCGCAGGACTTTCCGCTCACGCCCGCCGCGGCCGCCGCGCGCGCGAAGTTCCGGCCCGTGCTCGACGACCCCACGCAGAACTGCACACCGAAGGGCATGACCTACATCATGGAGCAGCCGTACCCGGTCGAATTCGCGAAGGACGGCGACGACCTCGTGCTCAAGATGGAGGAGTACGACACGGTGCGGCACATCGCGATGACCGGCACGCCGGCCAAGGCGAACGCGCCGCGCCTCGGGGTCTCAGCGGGCCATTGGGACGGCGGCACGCTCGTCGTCGACACCACGGGCATCGACTACGCGCACTTCGACGGGCGCGGCATCCCGCTCGGCAAGGGCGCGCGCGTGGAGGAGCGATTCTCACTCAATGCGGACGGCAGCCGGTTGCTCTACACGATGACGGTCAGCGACCCGCTCACGTTCACCGCGCCCGTCACGCTGAAGAAGGAATGGGAGTGGCGCCCCGGCGAGCAAGTTCGCCCCTACAACTGCGTGAAGTAACGGCGCGATGGCGACGGTGATCGCAGCCGACGCGCGCCCCAAAGCACGCGCCGGCCGAACCAAGGTCTACATGGGCCTCGCGCTCATGATCGCCGCGATAGTGTTCGCGGGGTTCAGCCCGAGCTTCTACGGCACGGTCGTCGAAGGCGTTTCCCACCCGTGGATCATCCACGTCCACGCGGCCGTGTACGTCGGCTGGCTCGCGCTGCTGATCGCGCAGGCGTCGCTCGCGGCGCGCGGCCGGATCGCCGCGCACCGCAAGGTCGGCAACTTCGGCATCGCGTACGGCGCGCTCGTGCTCGTGCTGGGCTTGATCGTGGCGATCGCGATGCCGGTGATCAACGTGCATACCGGCGTCTGGACGATGACTCGCGCGGAAACGTTCCTCGCAGTACCGCTCGTCGACATGGTGCTGTTCGGCAGCTTCTTCGGCGCAGCGATCGCGTATCGCAGCAAGCCCGAGATCCACAAACGGCTCATCGTGCTCGCGGCCGTGGCCATAATGTTCGCCGCGGTTGGCCGGGCCATCAACGCTGCCGGTGTGTTTGCGGAAGCCGCGACCTCGAGCGGCCGCGCCGTGCGCCTCGCTCTCTGGTACTCGCCCCTGCTCGTGGCGATGGTCCACGATCTCGTGACGAAGCGGCGGATCCATCCGGTGTACTGGATCGGAGTCGTCGCGATGGCCGTGGCATCCCTGCGGCTCTCCTACTCGCAGACGGAACATTGGCGCGGCATCGCACGAACGATCCTCGCGCCGTTCATGTGAAGCTGAGTTGCGGTTCCGGGTCGGCGCTCATTTCGCTGCGCTGCCGGCGACGAGCGCTCGCTGGAGCCGCACATAGCCGCCGGCGTTGTGATCGCCGACGGTTTGCTTCATCGCGTTCACGATGTCGGCCTTGGTGAGGCCCACGGCCAGCGTATCGAGCCCGCGGTACCAGAGCGGCGGATCCATCATCGCCTTGCCGGTATCCGTGAAGTAGACGACGCGGCCCCCGTGCTCGTAGGCGTGGATCTGGAGCGGGCTGCCGATGGCTTTGATCTTCGCGAGCAGGTCGGGCGTCTGCGGCAACGGAACGCGTGGCACTACGTCGCGATTGTTGATCGACCTGAAGTAGCGGCTCGGCAGCTGCGCATCGAGCGCCTGCGCGCACGCGGCGTTGCCGACGCGCGGCTGGCCGATCGTGTGCAGGCACGCGATGACGTTGCGGCGGCCGTTCTTGTCGAGATCCTCACGCAGACGCAGCGCGGCCAGTGCCGCGAGCGCTCCGCCCAAGCTGTGGCCGCATAGCCAGATCGGCAGCGCGCGCTCGTACACGCGCAGCTGCGTCAACGCGCCGTCGACGGCGTTCCAGACGAGGTCGAGCGCTTCGTTGAATCCCTGATGAACCTCGTAGGGCGCGGCGGCGTTCCACTTCGGCGCCTCCAGCGTCGCCTTGAGATCGGTCATCCAATCCTCGAGGCACTGCTCCGTGCCGCGAAACACGATGAACGCCGCTTTGGGAGTGCAGGCCACGACGCATTGCGTGTCGCCGGTCGAGAGCAGCTCGCCCTCGGCGCCCCATTCGGCGAGTTGCTGCTTGACGAGCTCGCCGTCGAGCACGTAGGCGAGCTCGGCCAGGCGCGCGCACCAAAAGAGATTGACGGGGCTGAAGCCGAACTTGTCGGCTTCGAAGTGTGCGAGAGTTTCGAACGCCTCCGCGTCGGCAGTGGCGGCGACCCGGATCAATGCCCTTGCACGCGGCGCGTCGACGGTGATGGAGCCGGAAGCAGGCTTGGCCTTGTCCGCGTCGTCACCGGGCGCCGGTGCCGGGGTTTCGGGGGGGCGCACCGACGTGCGGACCTGAACGATCTTCTGGAGCAGGTCGAACCAGAACGGAGCGCCGAGCGAGACCGCGGCGGCCGTGAGAGTCCAGCCGAGCAGCTTCAGGATCACGAAGAGCCACTTCCTATTGGCCTTATTGGCCTTCTCGTACTCGCCCGGCAGCAAGTCGAGACCGATCAGCGAAGCGATCTCCGGAAGCGTGCTGTGGATCAGCGCTTGCGGAGTGCATTCCTCGCCTTTTTTCAGAACCGCGCCGCAGGCATCCGCGCGCACTCTCTCCCTGCACGCGGCATCTGTGCCGCAGGTGTCTTCGGCCTGCTTCGTGGTGTTGACGATTTCCGTGGCGCGCTCGACGAACTCGCTTCTCAAGGTCGCGTCCGAGGATAGGCTATCGAACATATGAATCGTGTCGGCGTTGAGGCCGATGGCCACGACGAAGCCGAGTCCGAACAGCAGGAATCCGAGCCTGCGCCGGAACCAGCCCGTCGAACGATCGCCCGTCAAATTGAACCAGCCGGCGATCGCCGTCTTGAAGCCGTCGACGTCGAACTCCGCCCGCTGCCAAAGCTCCCGCAGCGCGCCGGCGTAAGGCGTGCTCAAGGCCGCCAACGCGCGGTCCACGCTATTGGGATTGATCGGCGTCGGCTGCGCGGGCGGACTCGCCGGGGGCGGTGCGGGCGCCGGCCGATTGACGCAAAGATCGACGATCACGTTCGCCACGACCGCGTCGGGCACGTAGGACGGCGGCCGAACCTTCTTGGCGTTCCAGAAACCCGGCTTGCACAAGCGGACGACGCTTTCGTGCTCGAAGAAGCGCTGGGCGTCGTCCTTGCCGAGCAGCACCTGAAGCGACTGCTCGAGCACGTGGCCCTTGAGGTTCAGGACGTTCCCGACACCTTCGCCGAGCGCGCTGACGATGAGGCTCAGGACGAGGAAGATGGTGATGAGCCCGATGAAAGTGTCGAGCGACTCCAGCAACATTGTGACTCCTCAATCAAACGTGCGAGACGTTGGACGAACGAGGGGGAGGCTCCGGTCCGCACCGCGACCGCGCAGGCGACCTTATTCCAATCGAGCCGGGAGTTCTGTCAAGCGCGCGACACTCGGTGGCGGAACCGAAGTCACTCCGCTGCCGCCGGCGCGGCCGCTTTCGGCTTCGGCAAGCTGTACGCGATGAGCTCGCCCGGGTAGTCGTTGCCGCTCACCGCGATCACGAGATACTGCCGTCCGTCGAGCATGTAGGTCATCGGCGACCCGCTCTGCGGCGCCGGCAATTGCAGCGCCGCGAGCTCGCGGCCCGTCTTCTTGTCGTAGGCGCGCAGCATCGAGCCGCGCTTGCCGTCGGGCGTCGGGCCGTAGCCGGGCTCCGCGGCAATCAGCAGCGTCTTGGTCGCGAGCGCGCCGGGCGGCTGCCCCGAGCGGCCCGTGCGGCCGACCTTCACGCCCGCGAGCGCTGGGTTGTTCTTGACCGCGTCGGGCGTGTCGCCGTTTGGAATCTCCCAGAGCTTCTCGCCCTTCGTGAGATCGAACGCGGCGATCGTGCCGTAGGGCGGTTTCAGCAGCGGCAGGCCCTGCACACTCAAGTTGCGCACGCCGCCGAACGCGCCGGCGTCAGGACCGAGGCAAATCCCGTGCGGCATCTTCGAGCCCTCGGCGTAGCGGCAGATCGTCATGCTGTTCACACCGACGCTCGAGGTGACGTAGACGATGTGCGACTCGGGATCGTACGAGCCGCCCGGCCAGTTGCTGCCGCCCATGACCATCAGCGTGCTGATCGGACCGTTCGCGTCGTACGGCACGGCGGGCGTGTAGATCGGCCCGAGCTGGTGCTTGGCCACGACGCGCTCGGCTTCCGCGCGCAGCGCCGGCGTGAAGTCGATGAGATCATCGAGCGCGATGCCTTGGTGGCCGTAGCGCAAGGTCGGGATCGGCTGCGTCGGCGAGTACCACTCGCCCGGCACTTTGCCTTGCGGCACCCGCGTCTCCGGAATCGGCCAAATCGGCTCGCCGGTCTCGCGGTTCAGCACGAACAGGAGGCCCTGCTTGGTCGCCTGCGCGAGCGCCTTTATTGTGCGTCCGTCCTTCACCGCGTCGACGAGGATCGGCCCGGTCGGGATGTCGTAATCCCAGAGCGGATGATGCGACGTCTGAAAGTGCCAGCGGCGCACGCCCGTCTTCAAATCCACGGCGACGATGCTCTCGCCGTAGAGGTTCGCGCCCGGCCGCAAGCCGCCGTACATGTCGCCGTACGGCGATTCCACGGGCAAATATGCGAGCCCGAGCTTCTCGTCGGCCGAGATCGTGCCCCAGACGCCGGCGTTGCCGCCGCCGGTTTCCGCGGAGCCCTTCAACCACGTCTCGTAGCCCGGCTCGCCTTTGCGCGGCACGGTGTGGAAGGTCCACAGCAGCTTGCCCGTGACGACGTCGAAGCCGCGGATGTAGCCGACGACGTTGTTCGGCTGGTTGGCCGGCGCGAGCGGCGTGTGCGCGGCGCCGACCATGACGACGTCGTTTGCGATCGTGGGCGGCGTGTGCGTGCCGATTTGGCTCGTGTCCCAGTCGCCGCCCTGGTCGAGCGTATCGCGCAAGTCGACGATACCGCGCTCGCCGAACTTCTCGATCGGCTGACCGTTCGCGGCGTTCAGCGCGATGAGCCGGTAGCCCGGCGTCACGAAGAGCACACGCTTGTCGCTGCCGCGCTGCCAGAACGCGAGCCCGCGGCCCGAGAGCCGCCGCGGCGCGTTCGCGCCCCGCTCGCCTTCGTTCAAGCCGTAGACCCAGAGCTGCTCGCCGGTGGCGGCGTCGAGCGCCGTGACCGCGCGGCGCGAGCCGGCGGTGGTGTAGAGCACGCCGTCGACGACCAGCGGCGTGCTTTGAAAACGGTACTCGGGCGTCGGGCCCAAGTTGGCCGTGTTGAACCGCCATGCGACCGTGAGCGAGCCGAAGTTGCTCGCGTCGATTTGCTCGAGCGCGGCGTAGCGCGTGGAGCCGAGATCGCCGCCGTAAGTGGGCCACTCGGCGTTCGGCGCGCCTTGCGGCACGGCGGTTTGCGCGCAAGCCAGGCTCGCGACGCCCACGGAAATGGCAGCCAGAACGGCACCCGACGAAAGCATTTTCATTGTCGACGTCCCCCCGGAAGTCACGACCCAATTCTAGATGTTCCGCGCGGGCAGGCGGACGAGCCCTCCGCGGAGGGATTTTGCACCAGAACCGTGCGCAAATGTTTCCGCGGAAACTCCCGCCGTCGCCGTCACCGTCGCTCGCGAGCTCACTCGGCCGTCCGGGCCGACGCGTGCCCGAAGTCGCCGTTGCACCGTGGGCCCGGAAGCGCGTGCCCCCATCGTCGCTAGTCCTCTCCTCCTCGAGTAAGGCATCATCTAACAGCGTCGGTTGGTCACAGGGGGGCCAATGAGAGCTGCAGCGATAGCGTTCGGCGTCGTCGTGTTCATGGTGGCGGTGGCACCCGCTCGGGCCCACCACGCCTTCGCCACCGAGTTCGACGTGAACCGCCCGGTGGAGCTCAAGGGCAAGGTCACGAAGATCGAGCTCATCAATCCGCACTCCTGGATCACGCTGGAGGTCATCGGCAAGGACGGCAAGCCGGAGACCTGGATGATCGAAGGCGGCAGCCCGAACGCGCTCGTGCGCAAAGGCGTCACCAAAGCCTCGGTGCCGGTCGGCTCCGAGCTCACCGTGCGCGGCTACGGCACGCGCGACGGCACCAACAAGGCGGTGGGCCGCGATATCATGTTCGCCGACGGCCGTGCGCTGTTCTTCGACAGCTCGAAGCCGGCCACCGGCGAAACCGCGCCCACGCCATGAAGCACCCGTTGAACCGCCTCCTCGCGGCCGCGCTCGTGCTCGCAGCCGCGGCGCCGGCGATCGCGGACGGCGTGCTCGACAAATTTCCGCGCGCCGCCGACGGGCATCCCGACTTGAGCGGCGTGTGGCAAACGCTGAACGCGGCGCACTGGAACCTAGAGCCGCACGTGTCGGCCTATCCCGTTGTGCTGGAGCTCGGCGCGCAACTGGCGGTGCCACCCGGCCAAGGCGTCGTCGAGGGAGGGAAGCTCCCCTACTTGCCCGAGGCCCTCGCCGAGCGCGACAAACGCTTCGCCAATCGCCTCACCGATGACCCCGAAGGCAAGTGCTATCTCGGGGGCGTACCACGCTCCACGTACATGCCGTATCCGTTTCAGATCGTGCAGAGCCCGCGCGACATCATCATCTCGTATCAATACGCCACGGGTTTCCGCCGCATCTTCGTCGACGGCAAAGACGAAGCACCGCTCGACAGCTGGATGGGCTGGTCGAACGCGCACTGGGAAGGCGACACGTTGGTCGTCGTGGTCACGGGCTTGAACGGGCTCACGTGGCTCGACCGCGCCGGCAACTACGCGAGCGGCAACGCGAAGGTCACCGAGCGCTACACGCCGATGGGCCCGAACCATCTGCGCTACGAAGCCACGAT
>DASQOL010000197.1:0-5289 GCA_035644475.1 Gammaproteobacteria bacterium
GGCGGAGTTAATGGATCGACCGCCTACGCAGATGGTGTTACCTGACTCGGCTTGGCCTCAAGGGACGCACCGTCGAAACCGCGAACCGCACGAGCGGCTCGCGGCGAGTGAAGTGTAGGGCCCCGCGAGGGGAACATCGTCTCCGCTTGGGAGAAGCCGGGAGTTGGAATGTCGCAGAGTGTCGAAGCGAAGCAGGCGATAGTCGCCGAGGTGAATTCGGTAGCCGTTGCCGCGCAGTCCGCGGTCGCCGCCGAATATCGCGGTCTGACCGTCGGCGAGATGACGAAGCTCAGAGCGGCGGCCCGCAAGTCGGGCGTTTACGTGAAGGTGGTCAAGAACACCCTCGCGAAGCGCGCGATCGAGGGCACGAGCTTCGAGTGCATGAAGGCCAGCTTGAAGGGCCCGTTGGTGCTCGCGTTCTCGCGCGAGGATCCGGGCGCCGCGGCGCGAGTGTTCAAGGGGTTCGCCAAGGACCACGAGAAGCTCGTGACGATCGCGCTGTCGGTGGGCGGCGAGCTGTATCCCGCGTCCGACCTCGATCGTCTCGCGTCGCTGCCGACGCTGAACGAGGCACGCGCCGGTCTGCTGCGCCTACTCAAGGCGCCGATGTCGCAGCTCGTCCGCACGTTGGCCGAGCCCGGCGCGATGCTCGCGCGCACCTTGAAGGCGCGCAGCGAGCAGCAGCCGCCGGCGGCGTAGCAGCGCGGTCGCTTTGAGCCCTCTTCGATAGAGGTTCGTCTTTAGACAGAAACGTATTCAGGTATCACGTTAGGAGTAGCAAGTCATGGCACTGTCCAATGCAGAATTGATCGACGCGCTGAGCGCGAAGCCCATCCTCGAGGTCGTCGAGCTCGTGAAGGCGCTCGAGGAGAAGTGGGGCGTTTCGGCCGCGGCGCCGGTCGCCGTCGCCGCCGGCGGCGGAGCCGCAGCGGCTGCCGCGCCGGTCGAGGAGAAGACCGAGTTCGACGTCGTGATGAGCTCGTTCGGCGAGAACAAGGTCGCGGTCATCAAGGTCGTGCGCGCCGTTACGGGCCTCGGCTTGAAGGAAGCGAAGGACCTCGTCGAAGGGGCGCCGAGCACGGTCAAGGAAGGCGCGAGCAAGGAAGAGGCCGCGACGATCAAAAAGCAGCTCGAGGACGCAGGCGCGGCAGCCACCATCAAGTGATGGGGCGTCGTTACCTGAGGCAGGCGCCTGCTCGTGCATGACACGAGCGGCGTCGGAGCCACGCAGCAAAACTGCACGCCGGGCGCGATCGCGCGCCCCGGGCGTCTATTTCGTTTCTCGCTTCGTTTCCGGGCCGGTCCGCTGCCGGCCGTTCATCGACCCGCTGGCTATCCCTCTGATTGTCTGACGGTCGCTCGCATGGTCGCCCAACGCCGGTTGGCACATTTGGAGTAGCAGGTATGGCTTACTCGTTCACTGAGAAGAAGCGCATCAGAAAGGACTTCGGCAAGTTGCCGGGCATCTTGAAGGTGCCCTATCTCCTGTCGATCCAGATCGATTCTTATCAGAAGTTCCTGCAACAGGAAGTCACGCCGGATCAACGAGCCGAGATGGGCCTGCACGCCGCGTTCCGCAGCGTGTTCCCCATCGTGAGCTATTCCGGCAACGCCGCGCTCGAATACGTGAGCTATCGCTTGGGCGATCCGGTATTCGACGTCAAGGAGTGCCAGCTCCGCGGGCTCACGTACGCGGCGCCGCTGCGCGTGCTCGTGCGGCTCATGATCTACGACAAGGAAGCCCCGGGCCCGAAGAAGAAGGTCAAGGACATCCGCGAGCAGGAGGTTTACCTCGGCGAGATGCCGTTGATGACCGAGCACGGCACGTTCGTGATCAACGGCACCGAGCGCGTCATCGTCTCGCAGCTGCACCGCAGCCCGGGCGTGTTCTTCGACCACGACAAGGGCAAGACGCATTCGAGCGGCAAGCTCTTGTTCTCGGCGCGCGTGATCCCCTACCGCGGCTCGTGGCTCGACTTCGAGTTCGATCCGAAGGACTCCGTGTTCGTCCGCATCGACCGCCGCCGCAAGCTGCCGGTGAGCATCATTCTGCGCGCGCTCGAGTACTCGAACGAGCAGATCCTCGACCTCTTCTTCGAGAAGAACGAGTTCAAGCTCAGCGACCCGATCACGCTCAAGCTCGTGCCGGAGCGCCTGCGCGGCGAGACCGCGAGCTTCGACATCAAGATCGGCCGCAAGACGCTCGTCGAGAAGGACCGCCGCATCACGATGAAGCACGTCCGCGAGCTCGAGCAGGCGAAGGTCAAGGAGCTCGAGGTTCCCGTCGAGTATCTCGTGGGCAAGGTCCTCGCGCACGACGTCGTCGACAAGGCGAGCGGCGAGGTCATCGCCACCGCCAACGACGAGATCACGACGGAGATCTTCGAGAAGCTGACCGCCGCCGGCATCAAGACGATCGAGACGCTGTTCACCAACGACCTCGACCGCGGCGCGTTCATCTCGAACACGCTGCGCATCGACTCCACGTCCACGAAGCTCGAGGCGCTCGTCGAGATCTACCGCATGATGCGCCCCGGCGAGCCGCCCACGAAGGAGGCGGCGGAGAACCTGTTCCAGAACTTGTTCTTCAACAACGAGCGCTACGACCTCTCGGCCGTCGGCCGCATGAAGTTCAACCGGCGCGTCGGCCGCGACAACTCCGAAGGCCCGGGCGTGCTCGACAAGGACGACATCATCGCCGTCCTCAAGACCTTGATCGACATCAGGAACGGCAACGGTGTCGTCGACGACATCGACCACTTGGGCAACCGCCGCGTGCGGTCGGTGGGCGAGATGGCGGAGAACGCGTTCCGCATCGGCCTCGTGCGCGTCGAGCGCGCCGTGAAGGAGCGCCTCACGCTCGCCGAGTCCGAAGGCTTGATGCCGCAAGAGATGATCAACGCGAAGCCCGTGGCCGCGGCCGTGAAGGAATTCTTCGGCTCGAGCCAGCTGTCGCAGTTCATGGACCAGAACAACCCGTTGTCGGAAGTCACGCACAAGCGGCGCGTCTCGGCGCTTGGACCAGGCGGCCTCACGCGCGAGCGCGCGGGCTTCGAGGTCCGCGACGTGCACCCGACGCACTACGGCCGCGTGTGCCCGATCGAGACGCCGGAAGGTCCGAACATCGGCTTGATCAACTCGCTGTCGGTGTACGCGCGCACCAACGCGTACGGCTTCCTCGAGACGCCGTATCGCCGCGTCGTGAACGGCAGGGTCACGGCCGACATCGATTACTTGTCGGCCATCGAGGAAGGCCAGTACGTGATCGCGCAGGCCAACGCGGTCCTGTCGCCGAAGGGCGAGTTCACCGAAGATCTCGTGTCGAGCCGGCACCAGAACGAGTTCGCGCTGTTGCCCGCGGATCAGATCCAGTACATGGACGTGTCGCCGAAGCAGATCGTGTCGGTGGCCGCGTCGCTGATTCCGTTCCTCGAGCACGACGACGCGAACCGCGCGTTGATGGGCTCGAACATGCAGCGCCAGGCGGTCCCGACGCTGCGCACCGAGACGCCGCTCGTCGGCACGGGCATGGAGCGTGCGGTGGCCGTCGACTCGGGCGTCACCGTGGTCGCGCGCCGCGGCGGCATCGTCGACTCGGTCGACGCGTCGCGCATTGTTGTACGCGTCAAGGACGAGGAGACGAAGGCGGGCGAGGCCGGCGTCGACATCTACAACCTCACGAAGTACACCCGCTCGAATCAGAACACCTGCATCAACCAGCGGCCGCTGGTGAAGGCGGGCAACCACATCGAGAAGGGCGACGTGCTGGCCGACGGTCCGTCGACGAGCATGGGCGAGCTCGCGCTCGGCCAGAATCTGCTCGTCGCGTTCATGCCGTGGAACGGCTACAACTTCGAGGACTCGATCCTGATCTCGGAGCGCGTGGTCGAGGAGGATCGTTTCACGACGATCCACATCGAGGAGCTTACCTGCGTCGCGCGCGACACCAAGCTTGGGGCCGAGGAGGTCACGGCCGACATCCCGAACGTGGGCGACGCGGCTTTGACCAAGCTCGACGAGAGCGGCATCGCGTTCATCGGCGCGGAAGTGAGCGCCGGCGACATTCTGGTGGGCAAGGTCACGCCGAAGGGCGAGACCCAGCTCACGCCGGAAGAGAAGCTGCTGCGGGCGATCTTCGGCGAGAAGGCATCCGACGTTAAGGATACGTCGTTGCGAGTGCCGCCCGGCATGGATGGCACCGTCATCGACGTGCGCGTGTTCACGCGCGACGGCGTCGAGAAGGACGGCCGCGCGTTGTCGATCGAGCGCCAAGAGCTCGAGTCGGTGCGCAAGGACTTGGACGACCAGCAGCGCATCCTCGAGGACGACATCTATCAACGCGTCGGCAATGCGTTGGTCGGCAAGGTCGCCGTGGGCGGCCCGAACGACCTCGCCGCGGGCGCGAAGATCACCAAGCAGTATCTCGATGCGCTGCCGCGCGAGCAGTGGTTCCAAGTCCGTGTGAAGACGGACGAGGCCACCGTGCTGCTCGAGCAGGCCGTGGAGCGCCTGCGCTCGCAGCGCGAGCAGTTCGACAAGCGCTTCGAGGAGAAGAAGACCAAGATCACGGCGGGCGACGATCTCGCGCCGGGCGTGCTCAAGATGGTCAAGGTCTACCTCGCGGTGAAGCGCCGCGTGCAGCCCGGCGACAAGATGGCCGGTCGGCACGGCAACAAGGGCGTGATCTCGATGATCGTGCCGGTGGAAGACATGCCGTACGCGGCGGACGGGACGCCGGTCGACATCGTGCTCAATCCGCTCGGCGTGCCGTCGCGCATGAACGTCGGTCAGGTGCTCGAAACCCATCTCGGCTGGGCCGCGAAGGGCTTGGGCTTGAAGATCGGCGAGATGATCCGCACCGGCACCACCACGAAGGACCTGCGCGGCTTCCTCGACAAGATCTACAACCAGACGGGCGGCCAGAAGGCCGACATCGCCGGCTTGAGCGACGACGAGGTCAACGAGCTCTCGGCCAACTTGAGCCACGGCGTGCCGATTGCGACGCCGGTGTTCGACGGCGCCCACGAGGACGAGATCAAGCAGCTGCTCAAGATGGCGGACCTGCCCGAGACCGGGCAGACCGTGCTCTACGACGGCCGCACGGGCGAGCGCTTCGACCGGCCGATCACGGTCGGCTACATGTACATGCTGAAGCTCAACCACTTGGTCGACGACAAGATGCACGCCCGCTCCACGGGTCCGTACAGCTTGGTCACGCAGCAGCCGCTCGGCGGCAAGGCGCAGTTCGGCGGCCAGCGCTTCGGCGAAATGGAAGTCTGGGCGCTCGAG
>DASQOL010000198.1:0-7112 GCA_035644475.1 Gammaproteobacteria bacterium
CGGGCGCTGCGCGCCCGGGCTCCGCGGCTCTCGGCGCTGTGGCTCGGCTCGTCGCTACCGCCGCAGCGGAGCACGCGTTCGAGATGCGGCCGCAGCCATTACCCGCATCGTTGGCCCAAAACGTGACGCGGCCCGCGTCTCGCGTGTTTGGGGGGATGTTGCGATAATCCGCGCCCCATTCGGAGCCCGGTTGTTGATGGATGAGTCGATTTCGCAGTCTGCGCCCGTAGCGGATGTCGGCGCGCCGCCGAGATACCTCATCGTGTTCTTCGGGGCGTTGGCGGCGCTCGGCCCGCTGAGCGTGGACGCGTACCTGCCGGCGTTCCCGGAGATCGCGCGGGATTTCGGCGTCGGCATCGTGAGCGTGCAGAACACGTTGAGCGCGTTCTTGATCGGCTACGCTTTCGGTCAGTTCTTCGGCGGCTCGTTCTCGGATCAGATCGGCCGCAAGCGGATCGGTTACATCGGGCTCGGCGTGTACATCTGCGCGAGTCTCGCGATCGCGTTCGCGGGCAACGTGTCGCAGATGCTTGTGCTGCGCTTCTTTCAGGCGATCGGCGGCGGTTTCTCCACCGTGATCTGCATGGCGTCCGTGCGCGACGTCTATCCGCTGGAGCAGCTCGGCCGACGTTTCGCGACGGTCACGATGATCGTGCTATGCGCGCCGCTGGTGGCGCCGGTCATCGGTACGATGCTGGTGCCGTTCGGCTGGCACAAGATCTTCCTCGTCAAGGCCGCGTACGCCGCGGCGCTCCTTTGCGCGTACGCGGCGATCGTGCCCGAGACGCGACCCGGGCACTGGCGGAGCCTGTCGGTGCGCTCGATTTTCGTCCAATGCTTCGACGTGGTGACGCGGCGCGTAGACGGGCGGCGCATTCCGATCCGCTACGCGTGCGCGATGGGCTTGGCTTCGAGCTGCCTCATGATGTTCGTGACGAACGCGTCGTTCATCTATCAGCAGTACTTCGGCGTGTCGGGATTCCACTTTCCGATGGTGTTTGCGGCGAGCGTGCTCGGCTTCATGTCGATGAACCTGTTCAGCATGAGGCGACTCGGGCCGCACAACGCCGCGTCGCTCTTCCGGCGCGGGTTGGCGATTCAATTGTTCGCCGTGGTCACGCTCGTGGCGGTCGTCGCGAGCGGCCATGCGTCGCTGTGGACGTTCGTGCCGTTCATCGTGTTGATGATGTCGGCGCTCGGGCTCGTGGGACCCGCGGGCTCGTCGCGCTACATGGGATTTTTTCACAAACTCGCCGGCAGCGCCGCCTCTGTCTACACGACTTTGATGTTCGGGCTCGGCGGCATCCTCGGGGCTCTGACAGGATTCTTCTACGACGGCACGCTGCTGCCGATCGTCGGCGCGATGCTCGGCGCCTCCGTGCTCGCTAACACCATCGGGCTGTCCTTGCCGAAGGGCGCCGCGGCGACGAGCTGAGCGCACGCCTCCTGAACGCCTCCTTACGGCGAGGCGGGCCGCGAGCGCTGCCGCGCGACGAGGGCGATGCCGCCCAAGATGGCGAATCCGCAGACCTAGGTGGCGGCGACGCGATAGTCGCGGGAGGGCTCGACCGCGACGTCGTCGAGGCCGCTCTGCTGACGCTGCCACATGGCCGCGTAGAGCCCATCGCGGCGGAGCAGATCCGAGTGCGTGCCGCGCTCGGCGATCCGGCCTTCGGCCAGCACGATGATCTCGTCGGCGTCGACGATCGTGGAGAGCCGGTGCGCGATCACGAGCGTCGTGTGGCCGCGCGACACCTCGCGCAGAGACGTCTGGATCTCGCGCTCCGTGCGCGTGTCGAGCGCCGAGGTGGCTTCGTCGAATAGCAGGATCCGCGGCCGTTTCAGGATCGTGCGCGCGATCGCGACGCGCTGCTTCTCGCCCCCCGAGAGCTTCAAGCCGCGCTCGCCCACCATCGTCCGATAGCCGTCGGGCGACGCCACGATGAAGTCGTGGATGCGCGCGAGCCGCGCGGCCTCCTCGACCTCGGCGGGCGAGGCACCCGGACGGCCGTAGGCGATGTTGTAGTAGATCGTGTCGTTGAAGAGCACGGTGTCCTGCGGAACGATGCCGATCGACGCGCGCACGCTCGCCTGGGTCACGCCGCGGATGTCTTGCCCGTCGATGCGCACCGCGCCGC
Organism: Gammaproteobacteria bacterium; assembly: GCA_035644475.1. GTDB lineage: Bacteria > Pseudomonadota > Gammaproteobacteria > Steroidobacterales > Rariloculaceae > FEN-1219. The sequence goes on from DASQOL010000198.1 coordinate 2,139, forward strand.
CGCCGGCGTCGTAGAACCGAAACAGGAGGCGCGAGATCGTCGACTTACCGGCGCCGCTCGCGCCGACGATCGCGACGCGCCGGCCCGGCGGCACGCTGAACGACACGTCGTCCAAGATCGTGCGCCGCGGGTCGTACGCGAAGGTCACGTGCTCGAACGTCACGGCGCCAGGGCCCGGCGCGAGCGGCGGCGCGTTCGGTGCGTCCCGCACGTCCGCGGCGACGCTCATGAGGTTGAACATCTGCTCCATGTCCGTGAGCGCCTGCTTGATCTCGCGATACACGAAGCCCAAGAAGTTGAGCGGGATGTAGAGCTGGATCAGAAAGGTGTTCACGAGCACGAAGTCGCCGACGGTCATAGAGCCGGAGATCACGCCGCGCCCGGCCATCGTCATGAGCGCGGCGAGCCCGGCGCCGATGATCGACGCTTGACCGACGTTGAGCAGCGACAGCGAGCTCTTGCTCGCCACCGACGCGCCTTCGTAGCGCGCCAGCGCCTGATCGAAGCGCTGAGCCTCGTATTCCTCGTTGCCGAAGTACTTCACCGTCTCGTAGTTGAGCAGGCTGTCGATGGCGCGCGTGCTGGCCTCTTGGTCGGTCTCGTTCATCTGGCGCCGATACTTCGTCCTCCAATTCGTCACGCCGAGCGTGTAGACGATGTAGCCGATCACGCAGACGAAGGTCACCACGGCGTACCAGACGCTGAAGAACGCCCACAAGATCCCGCAAACGAGGGCGATCTCGATCAGGGTTGGGATGATGTTGAACAGCATGAACGTGAGCAGCGTTTCGATGCCGGTGGTGCCGCGTTCGATCGCGCGCGACAGACCGCCCGTCTGCCGCTCCAGGTGGAAGGCGAGCGACAGCCCGTGCAGGTGGCGGAAGGTGCTCAGTGCGACGCGCCGAATCGCGCGTTGCGCGACCTTGGCGAACACCGCGTCGCGGAGCTCGGAGAAGGCGATGGCCGCGACGCGCAGCACGCCGTAGCCCACGATCAGGGCGAGCGGCAGCGCCACGACGGCGTTCTGCGGGGTGGTGAACAGGTCCACCATCCGCTTGAACAGGAACGGCACGTAGACGTTGGCGAGCTTCGCGGCCGCGAGCAGTGCGATCGCGAGCAGCACGCGAAGGCGGATCGAGAGGTTGCCCACCGGCCACAGGTGGGGCGCGAGCGACCGCACCGCATGCCATTCGAAGCGCGGCGCGGATTTGGCGGCGGTGGGGTCGGCGGCGTTCATCGCGGTCCTATCGCCGGGCAGTCGCGCGGCGGTGCTACGTTCGACGCTCCGTCGAACGGACCGATGCTACCGCGTTCGCAGGCTCACCGTCAGCGGTACGGCAGTGTGCTGCGCCGGAGCCGCTTCGTCGCCGGCGCGCCCCGACGGATGAATCTCGAGCCGATAGCTCCCGATCTCGCCGGGCTCGTACGAGGTCACGAGCACGCTGTAGACGCCCGCCTCGGAGAGGTCCCGTTCGATATGGCTGTGCCCGGAGGGGCCCGACTCGTCGGTGTCGTCGTTCTCGACTTGCCCGCCGTGCGGCTCCTTGAGGATCAGGTACGTATCGAAGTCGTCCGATTCGAGGTCGAGCGACAGGTGCTGACCGGGCCAGCCCTGAAAGCGGTAAGTGTCGACGTACTCTCCGGTGGTGAGCGTCTCGTCGCCCAAGTCGAGCTCGCCGTTACGATCGCGTCGCCGCGTCGCCGCCGCGTCGTTCTCGAGCACCAAGCGCAAGTTGTAGGCGCCGGTCTCGCCCTCCGAGAAGCTCGTGACGACCACCTCGTACTCGCCGCTCTCGTCGAGCTCGAGCGCCACCAACGCGCGGCCGGCGTCGTCGCCGTAGTCGTCGTTATCGAATTGCGCGCCGCTCGGCGTTCGGACGACCACGTAGGGATCGAAGTCCGCCGAGCGTAGGTCGACGACCGCGCGGTGGCCGCTGCTGCCGTCGAAGCGGAAGGTGTCGGCGTACTCGCCGGACATGAGCACGTCGTCGCCGTTTTGCAGGTTGCCGTGCTCGATGCGCGCGCCGTTGGCCGCGGCGCCGCCCAAGTCCGAGTGCCGCCCGTCGCCGTTGCGGAGCCCGACGCGCCCTTGCTCGAACAGCTTCTTGCAGTCGGTTGCGTCGTGCGCTCGGTCGTTGTCGAGCTGGGTGCCCGCGCTGCCGGCGCCTTCGAACCGCGGATCGTCGCACTCGCCGTCGTACGCCCACCTGCTGCGGTCGTCGCCGAAGCGCGGCTCGGTTCCCGCGTGCGCCGCGAGCGCGCCGCCGAGCAACGCGCACACCGCGATGGGGACGGCGATCCTCTTGCCGATCATCTGAGATCTGCCTCGTTGGACTCGTCGTGCTCGTCGGACTCACAAAGGGGCGAAGTGGCGCGCATCTTCGGCCGTGGATGCTGCCAGAAGTTTCACGGACCGAGGAGGAACTGCTTCCCATGGGGGCGCGTTTTGCGACGCACTTCACGGCGCATCGCCGCCGGCATGCGCGCGATGCCGCGTGTAGAATGCGCGGCGACATCGAAGGCCGCTCGCACGCGATGGAAAGAAACGCGCCGCTGGTCGTATCCGCCGAGACGGCGGGGCTCGGCAATCGTCTGAAATCCTGGGTCTCGGCCATGCGGCTCGGGGCCGATGCGCGCGTGCTCTGGCAAGTCACGCCGAACATGCCGGCGCGGTTCGGCGACCTGTTCACGAATCCGTGCGAGGTCGCGGCCGTGCCGCCGGGCGCGGACGTCTACTCCTCGTGGCGGCTCGCGATCCTCCCCGAGGACGAGGCGCACTTGCCGTCCGGATTCGCGACCGTCGGCGCCGGTGCGCACCCGCTCGTCCGCGGCGTCGGCAAGGCGTGGTGGACCCTCACCGGCCGCCGGTCGGATCGTTACCGGTTCATGCTGTTCCCGAAGCAGCATTCGCGCCGCTCGACGCGTGCGGACGCGCGCCACATCGACCTCGAGTACGGGCGCATCCCGCAGCACCTGCGCAACGTGTATGTGCCGCTGTTCGCGCGCATCGCGGTGCGTCCCGAGATCGCGGCGCGAGCCGCGGAGTGGGCGTCCGCGAATCTCGACGCCGCCGCGATCGGCGTGCAGATCCGCACATGGCGCGACGATGCGCGTCGCCACCGCAAGTATCACCTTCCGGCGTGGAAGCGGCTCGTGCGGATGCTCGACGCCGCCGCGCCCAACGCCAGGTTTTTCGTGGTCAGCGACAGCGACGACGTGCTGCCGCAGCTCGAGCAGCGTTACGGCGCGGCGCGCGTGCTGCACTTTCCGCGGCGCACGACTCGGCTCGCGAGCTGGGGCTCGCCGGAAGGCATCGTCGAGGACTTGATCGACATGCTGCTGCTCGCCCGCGCGGAGCGTTTGCTCGCGAGCTACCTGAGCACGTTCAGCGAGGCGGCGTGGTGGCTCGGTGGCACGACCGCGCGCGTGGCCGTTTTCTGACGGACGACTAGACGCGGAAGAAGACGGCGTCGATCTGCAGCGTTCTGCCGTCACGCGGATCGGCGAACCCGGGCTGCAGATTCCACAGAGTGAAGCCTGCGCCGCCGAGCCGATCGAGGACGTCGAGCCAGAGGTGCTGGCCCTCGTAGAGCTCGACGAGCGACAGCTCGCAGAGCACGCCGCGAAGCCGCGGCAGCGACTGCTCCGCGCCGTCGAGGACCTGCCATTCGAAGCCCTGCGTGTCGATCTTGAGGAAGGGATTCTTGGCGGCCGCGAGATAGGGGCCCGCGACCGCGTCGAGCCGGGAGAGCGGCACCGTCTCGCGGCCGACGTAGGCCGAGGCACCCGCGGCCCCGACGTGCGCGGCGGTCATCGGCAAGAGCGACGACGAAACCGAGTTGGCGGACACGTTGATCGTAACCTCGCCGTCGCGGTCGCCGATCGCGCAGCGCGGATGGACGTGCCAGGCACCGTCGCGCGCGGCGGCCGCGCCGAGCCGGCGGTGGGCGTCGGCCAACGGCTCGAAGCTTACGATGCGGCCCGCGAAGCCGAACACGCGGATCTCGCGCGCGAACTGCCCCACGTTCGCACCCACGTCGAGCATCACGTCGACCTCGAACCGCTCGAGGCCCCGCAGCAGCTGCCGCACACCGCGATTCGCAGCCGTCTTGCGGCGGCGCACGCCGATGGAGTCGAGCAGGGCCCGGATGTTCTTCCTCACCGGTGGGGCCCCGAGCTCAACCTTCGGACCGATCGCGCACGTGCTCCAGGAACCAACGATAGGTGCTCTGAATACCGTCGCGCAGTGTTATGCGGGGGCGCCAGCCAAGCTCCGTGAGCTTCGTGACGTCGAGCAGCTTGCGTGGCGTGCCGTCGGGCTTGCTGCGATCGTGCACGATCTCGCCGTCGAAGCCCACGATCTCGCGCACGAGCTTCGCGAGCTCCGCGATCGTGAGGTCCTCGCCGCAGCCCACGTTGATGATCTCGGGCGAGTCGTAGCGGTCCATCAGGAAGCAGACTGCGTCGGCGAGATCGTCGACGTGCAGGAACTCGCGCCGCGGCGTGCCCGACCCCCAGATCGTGACCGTCGGGTCGCGGCGGACTTTGGCTTCGTGAAACTTCCGGATCAACGCGGGCAGCACGTGCGAGGTCGCGAGATCGAAGTTGTCGCCGGGTCCATAGAGGTTGGTCGGCATCGCCGAGATCGCGTTGAAGCCGTATTGAAGCGCGAACGCCTGGCACATCTTGATGCCCGCGATCTTGGCCACGGCGTACCACTGGTTGGTCGGCTCGAGAGGCCCCGTGAGCAGCGAGTCCTCGTGCAGCGGCTGCGGCGCGAGCCGCGGATAGATGCAGCTCGACCCCAGGAAACAAAACTTGCGGACGCCGTGCCGATGCGAGGCGTCGATCACATTGTTCTGGATCAACAGATTGTCGCGAATGAAGTCCGCGGGATGCGTGTCGTTCGCGAGGATGCCGCCGACTTTCGCCGCCGCCATGAACACGTACTCGGGCCGGCTGTCGGCAAAGAAC
>DASQOL010000199.1:0-34759 GCA_035644475.1 Gammaproteobacteria bacterium
TGCTCGCCGGACGCGGCGAGCTGCTCGCGAGACGCGTCCACCGCCGCGCGCTCCTCTTCGAGCACGCCCTGGAGCTGGGTCTTCTGGTAGGTGTCGAGATCGAGCAGCGTCGTTAGACGGTCCATGTTCGGCGGCCTACCCCGTCCGCCGGGGCGGCCCGGTCCGCCGCTGCCCCCGGGTCCGCCCGCGCCCGGGCCGACGCCGGGACCGCCGGGACCGCCGAAGCCGCCGTGGCCGCCCGAGCCCGGACCGATTCCCGGCACACCCGAGCCGCCGCCGTTACCGGGGCCGCCGAAACCGCCGTGGCCGCCGGGCGGGCCCGAGCCCGCGCCGGAGCCGCCCGGCGGCTGGGCCACCGCCACCGACGCCATCAACAACGTCGCGAAGAACGCGTAGTGAAAGTGTTTCGCTCGCATCGAGATTCCCTCCCGCCGAATCGGCGTGAGGAAAATCTAGCGAGCGCGCGGCGCGCGGGCTGTAAGCAATTGTTACGAACTTTACGCGTCAGGAGCGCCGCAAATGCAGGACGCTATTTTGCGGCCGACCGCGATGGACGCCGAGCACCCAGCAACGCCGCGCAGAGGAGCAAGAGGTCGAGGCCCGCGCCGCCGCCGCCTCCGCCGCCCCCGCCGCTGGTCATCGGCACCGCCACGGGCGCGGTCAACGTGACTTGCGCGGAGCCGTTCGCGGCCGAGTCCTCGCTGGACACCGCCGCGATCGTCACCGTGGCCGGCGAAGGCATCGCCGCCGGCGGCGTATAGGTGCCGAGCGTGTTGATCGTGCCGACAGTCGCGTTGCCGCCGGTCGTGCCGTTGACTTGCCAAACCACCGATGTGTCTTGCGCGTTCACCACGACGGCGACGAACGACTGCGTGCCGCCGCCGGCCGACAAGCTCACGCTCGCCGGCGCCACCGCGACGGTCACGGCCGGCGGCGCCGGGATGTCCGCGAGGCACGCGCCGTCGCCCGCGTCCGCGGGGGCCGCGGTCGTCGCGGAGCTCGACGTCACGGCGACGTCGGCCGTGTCCGTGTGACCCGCGTCGTCGGTGACGGTGAGATGCACGGTCACGGTGCTCCCCGGCGGCGGCGCAACCACCGTCGTCGTCGGACCGGTGGGATTGGTCACGCCGCCCGGCGTGGCCGACCACGCGTAGCCCGCGACCGTTCGGCCGCAGGCGGCCGCGCTGCGCGCCGCCGACAGGTTCACGTTCTGCCCCGCGCTCACGAAGGCCGGCACCGCCACCGCCGCGACCGGCCGCAGCGCCGCCGCAACCGAGCCCGGTGCGTTCGCCATGCCGGCGCCGCAGACGCTGGTGGTGCAGCTGCACTCGGCGGGCTGCAGGTCGCCCGAGCCGGTGGGCACGTGGCACTGCGGGACCGTCGGGTCGGTCGACACGGGGAACGGCTTCGTCGCGCCCTCGCGGAGCCGCGCGCGCAAGTCGGCCGCGCTCAGATTGCCGTTCACCGACACCATGAGGCCGGCGATGCCCGAAACGATCGGCGCGGAGAAGCTGGTGCCGAAGTTCGCGTTGATCTGGTTCGTATAGTCGAACGCGCCCGCCGTCTGCTGGCCGAGGTTGACGGTCGTATCGATCGAGAACAGGCACGGCGCCCCGGCACCCGTATTCACGCAGTTGCCGGCCGGCGCGCTCACCGCGACCTCCGGCCCCAAGCTGCTGTAGCCCACCTTCGTGCCCGCGTGACGCAGCCCGCCAACCGCCACCGCACCGGGGCAATTCGCGGGTGTGTCGACCGGCCCGCCTTCGTTGCCGGCAGAGACGACGACGAGCGTGCCGCGCGCGGACACGTCGCGGATCACGTCGCGGTAGGACGCCGGGCACGCGAAGCCGCCCGCGGAGCCCAAGCTCATGTTCTCGATCTTCGCCGGGTACTGATTGTCGGGCACGCCGTCGACGTGAATGCCCGCGGCCCAGAGCATCGCCGCGAGGATGTCGGAGTCGCGGCCGCCGCACTTGCCGAGCACGCGCACCGGCAAAATCCACGGGTTCCAGGTCACGCCCGCGACACCTTCCGAGTTGTTGGTGCGCGCCGCGATGATGCCGGACGTGCGCGTACCGTGCCACGAGCTACCGCTGACGTCGCAACCGGAGAACGCGGCGGTATTCGCTTCGGCCTGCGTAACCCAGTCGCCGGGATCGGTGGGGTTCGGGTCGCGCCCGTCGCCGTCGTTCGCCGCCGACGTCGACGCCACGAAGTCGTAACCCGGCAGCAGGCGGCCGCCCGCCGCCGCGCGCTTGAGATCCGGGTGGTTGTAGAGCACACCGGTGTCGAGCACCGCGATCACGACGCCGGTTCTGCCCTTCGTCGTGTCCCACGCGTGCTCCGCGTCGACCGCCGCCGGCGCGTCGGCACGGGCCTGCAAATACCACTGGCCCGTGTACAGCGGGTCATTCGGCAGCGCGTGCGGATAGCGGCGCAGGTCGGGCTCCGCGTACTCGACGGAGGGATCTGCGCGCAGCCGCTCGAGCCGCGCCGCGAGCGTCTCGCCGGCCGCGAGCGGCTCGACCTCCAGCACTTGCAACGAGGACGTAAGGCGGCGCGCTTGCCGCACGATCATGCCGCTGCGCGCGGCGAGCGACGCGACCTGATCCGTGGCCATCGTCGCCGACAGCGCCTGCGCGCGGCCCTTGTCCGCGGCGCCGGACTTGAAGCGCACGAGGATCTGCTGCGAGTCGCCGACGTCCGCCGCCGCGTCGGGATGGCGGCGCGCGGGATTCAGCTCCTGCGCGAGCGCCGTGCCGGCCGCGAGCACGGCCGTGGCGACGAGCGTGCGACACAGGAGGTCGAGGATCATCGGCCGCTTTCGGTTCGTCATGGCTCGGTCGCACTCCTACCGTGCTTGGATTTGCCGGCGCTCGTCGAGGTCAACGGAACGGACGCGCGGATCCGCGCGCAGCCGTTGCACCGCGTCGCGGCAGACGGCTTCGGCGCCGTCCGCGCGCAGCGTCAGCGAATAGATGTTCGTCGTGAGCGAAGTCGCCCCTTCGAGGCGCACGCCGGCGCCGCGGCCGAGGTCCGCGAGCAGCGCGTCGTCCGGCGGGCTCGCGAACGCGACGATCACGGACAGCGCGCAGCCGGCTTCCGCCGTTTGGCGCGCGCCTTGCTGAGCGCACGCCGTGGTGGCGGCGAGCAGGACTGACAACAGCGAGCGGGCAAGCAGCATGTGGGGTACTCGCGAAGGGGGTCAGAACTGCACTCGCGGCGCGCGCCGGCCTTCCCATGGCGAGCGGTCGTCGCGGAACCTCGAGTCGCCCGCGGGAGCGGGCTCGGACCCGGCGGCGTCGAGGGTCGAAAGATGGTAGCCGAACGCTTCCGGAAGCCGCCAGCGAGCGGCATATGTCACATCCAAGTCGAGGTCCTTGGCGACGCGCAAGCGCATGCTCGGCGCCAGCTTCAGGGCGTCGTCACCGTATTGGGCGCCGGCCGGGGCTGACGCCGCTACCCCCAAATTCGGGTAAACGGAACGCTCCTCGCCGAAGCGGTCCTTGGCCAGATCGGCGGCGAACACTGCGGTGGAGGCGACCAAGGCGGCCACGATCGTCAGGCGGCGCATGCTGCCCTCCTCGACTCGGCGGCCGCGGGCGCTCCGCTGCGGGTCGTTGCGCCGCCGGCTAGCGCTCGGCGAGCGCCAGGGTCGACGCGACGTCGGTGCCCGCGCTCGGCGTCGCGACGCCGAACGGCAGCCCCGGCGAGCCGCCGAGCAATGCAACCGTGGCGATGATCAAGATCGCGATATCGACGATCGCGATCCAGTCCATGATTTTCTCGAGGCGCGTTGTGCGCGGCGGTGAGCTCATCTCTTGGCGTCCATTCCTGCATCGATAGACCGTGCTGTCGTCGGCCGCGTTCGCGGCCGCCCTTCCGACATTCGGCGCGGTCGACGGAAAAGTTCCCGAAGCGACTCCACGGTGCGAATGTTGGACGGTGCATTGGCAATCTAGCGGTCGCGCTGCGCATCGGCTGTGAGGAATTGTTACTAACTGTGAGCTTCGCTGAAGATCGCTGAACGGCGAATGAACGATGCGCCAGCTTTCTGACGCGAAGCTGACGGTGCCAGACATCGGTGGCGCGGCACCGATTGCGCCCGCGTCAAGAAGACGCGCGCGGCAGTCGCAGAGTTGCTTCGAGCCCTCGCGGCGTGCGGTTGCGCAGCACGAGCGAGCCGCCGTGCGCCTGCGCGATGTCGCGCGCGATGCTCAAGCCGAGGCCCGTGCCGCCGGTCGCGGCGTTACGCGAGCCCTCGAGACGGAAGAACGGCTCGAACACCCGCTCGAGCATGTCCTCGGGGATCCCGGGACCTTCGTCGGCAACTGTGAGCACGAGCTCCGCGGGGCCGTCCTCGATCGTGACGGCCGCGCGCGTGCCGTACTTGACCGCGTTCGAGATCAAGTTGGTGAGGCAGCGCTTGAGCGCGAGCGGCTTCGCGACGATCGCGCCGCTCGCGGCGCCGCTCACCGAGAGCTCGCCCCCGAGCTCGGCGAACTCCGCGCGGAGCTCGTCGAGCAGCGCCTCGATGCTCACCGGCTGCGGTTGCTCGTCGTCGTTCATGCCGCGGAACAGGTTCAGCGCGCCGGTGACCATGCGATTCATCTCGTCGAGGTCGGCGACGAAGCGATCGCGCTGCGGCTCGTCGAGCGACTCCACTCTGAGCCGGAGGCGCGTGAGCGGCGTGCGCAGGTCGTGCGACATCGCGGCGAGCACTTGCGTGCGGCTGTCGAGATAGCGATGCAGACGCTCCTGCATCGCGTTGAAGGCGCGCGTGGCCTCGCGCAGCTCGCGCGCCCCCGTCTCGTCGAGCGCCTGGGCGCGTTCGCCGCGACCGATCGCGTCCGCCGCGCTCGCGAGCCGCGTGAGCGGCCGCGTGATTGTCCGCGCCATCAGGTACAAGACGGCGCCGAGCACCAATGTGAGCGCCAAGAGCTCGACGAAAATCTGCCGCGGCAACGGCGGACCCGCGCGCGGCACGTCCGTTCTGAACGGCACCACGAAACCGTCGGGCAGTGCTACGGAGACGTCGAGCTCGCGCGGCCCGGGGCCGCCGAAGCGGTCGTTGGGGCGCGGGCCGCCGCCCCCACCGAAGCCGCGGTCGGGCTCGAACCCGCGTCCCGGGCCTGGACCGGCCGGCGGAGATCCACCGGACGAGCTCGGGGACGTGCGATCGTCGGGCGGCGGCGGTCGCGGTCCGCCCGGTCCGGAGCCGGGGCCGCCTCCTCCGCCGAACGACTCGCGCCGCGGCTGCGATTGCACGCGGATCGAATCGCCGGGCGGTCCGGGCCGCGCCGGCTGCACGGTGACGCGGTAAGCGTCGCCGAGCTCGCGCTCGAGCCGCTGCGCGAGCGAGCGCGATGCCGCGGCGACGTCCTCGGGGCGCGACGGCGGCAGCCGCGCGCTCGCGGCGCGAGCGAGCACGACGGGCGCGGCGTGCAATCGCGCGAGCTCCGCCGCGCGCGCGTCGGCGGGCAACGCCGCGAGCGCCGTGCTCGTCTCCGCGATCGCGTTGACGATCGCCGCGCTCTCCCCGCCCCAAAACAGGAGATCGCGGCGCTCCCGCACGATCAGCAGCACGACGACGACCAGCGTCACACCGACCGCCGCCAGCAGCGCGCCGAGCAGGCGGCCGAACAGCGAATCGGGCATGAGGCGCAGCTTCATTGCCCCACCTGCTCCACCGGTACGCCGACGACGTAGCCCTCGCCGTACACGGTCTTGATGATGGTCGGTGCGCGCGCGTCGTCGCCGAGCGTCTGGCGCAGGCGGCTCACGCGGACGTCGACGCTGCGGTCGAACGGGTCGAGATCGCGGCCGCGCAGGAGCTCCATCAGCTGCGCGCGCGTGAGCAATCGCGGCGCGTGCGCGAGTAGCATCGAGAGCAGCCGGTATTCCGCGCCGCCGAGCGCGACCGTCGAGCCCCGCGGATCGCTGAGCGAGCGCGCGGTGGTGTCGAGCGTCCAGCCCGCGAACCGATACGCCCGCACGTTCGCGGGCTCGGCGAGCCGCGTCTGCGACGTGCGCCGCAGCACCGCGCGAATCCGTCCGAGCAGCTCGCGCGGGCTGAACGGCTTCGGCACGTAGTCGTCGGCGCCTACCTCGAGGCCGACCACGCGGTCCACCTCGTCGCCGAGCGCCGTGAGCATGATGATCGGAATGTCCGACGTCTGGCGCAGCGCGCGGCAGATCTCGAGGCCGCTCTCCTCCGGCAGCATGAGGTCGAGCACGACCAGATCGACATGCGAGCGCTCGAGCGCGCGCCGCGTTTCCTTGCCGTCGGGGACGGCGGTGGCGCGGAAGCCGTTCTTCTCGAGGTAGTCGCGCAGCAGCGTGCGGATCTCGCGATCGTCGTCGACGACGAGGATGTGGGCGGGGTCGGTCATCTGCTCGGTGCTGCCGGTTGTCGTCACTATACGGTGGGACCGCGAGCCCGGTTGTAACCAAATGTTACGCGCGCACGCCAGCTGTGGCGCGGCTCTCCGGCCTTTCCGCGCCGGAAGTTCCTGTTTCCGGTTCCGCCGAGCGCCGAAGCACGACGTCCTCCGGCCGGATCGTCACGGCGCCGGACGACTTTCGACATTCGTCCGGCGTTTCCGGACGGTTTTCTGATTTCGTCCGGCGGCGTGACGATCTCCCAGAGGTACCCTCCAACTAGATCCCCGTGGGTCGGGAGGTCAGGATCCGACGGTCACGGAGCGGCCTCCGGCTGCTTGAACCTCGACGCGGTGCGCGCGCAGACTGCGCTTCGATGTCGCGCTACCTTAACAACGCGGCCGCTATCGCCTGGCTTGCCGCGAGCGTCGGCGTGTCGCCGCCAGCGTCCGCGCAGTCGAACCCGTTCCGCACAGTCGACGGCTGGCTGCACACGCCCAGCGGCCGCACGTTGGGCTCGGTGAGCAGCGTCTCCGCCGACGCCGGCGGCAACGTGTGGATCGCCGAACGTTGCGGGGCGAACGACTGCAGCATGAACGACGCCGTGGCGCCAATCTTGCGCGCCGATTCCGCGGGCCGAGTGCTCGCGACCTTCGGCGCCGGCATGTTCGCGTTTCCTCATGGGATCTATGTCGACCCCGACGGCAACGTCTGGGTCACCGACGCGCGCGCCGGCAACGGAAGCGGCCACCGCGTGATCAAGTTCGACGCCAAGGGACGCGTGCTGCTCACGCTCGGCACCGCGGGCGTCGCGGGCGGCGGGCCCGATCACTTCAACGGTCCCACCGGCGTCGCGGTCGCGCCAAACGGCGACGTGTTCGTCACCGACGGGCACGAGACCGACTCGAACAACCGCGTCGTGAAATTCACGAGCGCCGGCAAGTTCATCAGGGAATGGGGTCGCAGCGGCTCTGCTCCGGGCGAGTTCCTCGTGCCGCACGCGATCGCGCTCGACTCGCGCGGGCGCGTGTTCGTCGCCGACCGCGACAACAACCGCGTCCAGATCTTCGATCAAGAGGGCAAGTTCCTCGACCAGTGGACGCAGTTCGGCCGGCCGAGCGGTTTGTTCATCACCGCCGACGACACGCTGATCGTCTCCGACAACCAGTCGAACACGGCGCGCCATCCCGGCTGGACGCGCGGCATCCGCATCGGCAGCGCGCGCGACGGCGTGGTGCGCGCGTTCATCCCCGACCCGGACTTCGACCCCTCACGCGACCAGGAAACGGGCGCGCACGGCATCGCGGCCGACTCCGGCGGTCACATTTATGGGGCCGAGGTCTGGTCGCAGACCGTAAAAAAGTACGAACCGCGCTAAGGGCGCGGAAGGGATGGAGACGGCGCCTCCGTCAGCGTAACGCCAACGTCTGTTGGTACTCGCGGAGCTCGACCTCGTGACCGACGCGGTCGCGCTGCGCGACTTCGATCATGGTGCTGAGCTCGCCGTAGCGGCGGCCGAGCTCGGCGCTGCGTGAGACGAGCAGCACGCGCTGCTCCACGGTCGTGTCCGTGGCGGCGATCGTCGCCGCGATCCGCGTGAGCTCGCCGCGAATCTGCTCCTGCTCGTACTTGCCGCTGGAGATGCGGTTGTCCACGTCGCGGAGCGCGGCCTCGAGGTCGTAGAGACGCCGTCCGGAGTTGTACTCGCGGACGAAGCCGGCCTCGAGATCCTGCGGACACACTCCTTGATATGTAGCGCCGCTGTGCCCGACCTCGAACCCGTTGCCAGCCTTGCAGTAGCTCTGCACGCCTTGCGCGTGCCCGGCGCGATACGCGTCGAGATCAGGCGACACGCCGTGCTCCGCGCACTGCTGACGGTAGGTGCCGATCATGCTCTCGGCGCGGCCAACCGAGCCGTCCTCGAAGCCGACGGTTCGCCAGTCGGAGGTCAGGCACGCCTGCTCGCTCATTCCGGCGCAGCCGGCCAGCACTGAAACGGCGACGGCAAACACGGCGATTCTCGCGGACGACATAATCGGATCCCTCCCGAAGCAGTCGCAGGAAGTATAGGAGTGACGCACGACCGCACCTGGGACGCAGTTCACACGGCAGCTGCGGCGAAACGCAACTCCGTCGTAAGCTCGCACGATGCAATCGCTCCCCGAGCTCGACATCAGCGGGTTTCTCGCCGCCCCGCGCAGTGCCGCGGGCGCCGCGTTCGTCGGCGAGCTCCGCGCGGCGTGCCATGGCCCCGGTTTTTGCTACATCGCCGGCCACGACGTCCCCGCCGCCGCCGATGCCGCCGTCATGCAGGCCGCGCGCAACTTCTTCGCACTGCCGGAGAACGAGCGGCGCGAGCTCGCGATCGCGAGCTCGCCCCACTTCCGCGGCTACACCCTGCTCGGCGCGGAGATCACGAAGAAGGCGCGCGATTGGCGCGAGGTCTTCGACGCGGGACCCGAGGAGCCGGCCGTGTCCGTCGCTCCCGGCGATCCGGTGTGGCTCAGGCTACGCGGGCCCAACCAATGGCCGGCGACCTTGCCCGGCATGCGGAGGGCCGTGCTCGACTGGATGCGCGCGATGGACGGGCTCGGCCTCGCCGTGCTGCGCGCGCTCGCGCTCGGCTTGGGTCAATCGCTCGAGCACTTCGACTCGGCGGTGCTGCCACGCGGCGATCCGCACTTGAAGCTCAGCCGCTACCCGCCGCAACACACCCACGCGGATACCGGCCAAGGCGTCGGCATGCACCACGACTCCGGGCTCGTGTCGTTCGTGCTGCAAGACGACGTCGGCGGACTGCAAGTCGAGGTCGGCGATACCCTGATCGATGCAACGCCGAAGGCCGGCACGTACGTGATGAACTTGGGCGAGATGCTGCAAGCCGCGACGTCAGGCTACCTGCGCGCGACGAAACATCGCGTGCGTAGCCCGCTCGGCCTCGAGCCACGGCTGTCGGTGGCCTACTTCTTCCACCCGCGGCTCGACTGCGTGTTCGATCCAGTGGCGCTGCCGCCGGAGCTCTCCGCAGCCGCGAGCGGCGGCAACAACGCGGATCCGCACGATCCCGTCCTCAGGGTATTCGGCGAGAATTACCTGAAGATACGGCTGCGCTCGCACCCCGATGTCGCGGCGGCGCACTATCGCGATGTGCTGCGGCCGATCGAGCCGGCGCGTTCGGCCGCGGTCGACGGCTGACCCCCCCGGAGCTACTCGTCCAGCAGTCGCCCCAGGATCTCGCTGCGCAGCAGCGGCAACAGCACGGGCTGCGCGTTGTCGCCGTTCGTCATCGCTACCCATGCGGCCTTGTGGTCGGTCGACGCCACGCAGTAGCTGTGGAATCCCCGGATGTCGCCGCCGTGCGAGATCAGGTCGCCGCGATCCCCGCGGCGGACGATCGTCCAGCCGAGGGCCCACCACCGGCCGAACTGGTCGTGCATGTCCACCTGCGGCCGCACCATCTCCGCGAGCGCGCCGCCGCTCAGCCGGAACTCGTCCGCAGGCTTCGGGTCGACGACCTCGATCAGAAACTTGGCGTAGTCGGTCGGCGTGGTGTGCAGCGCACCGGCGGACGCGTAGCGCGCCACCGAAGCCTCGTCGGGCTTGCCCTTCGGCAACGGCTCGCCGGCCTCGTCATGAGGCGACGCGGCTTCGCGCTCGTACAGGTCGCGCCACAAGTAGCCGCTCGACGTCATCCCGAACGGCGCGAACACGTGCTCGCGCATATAGTCTTCGATCGGCTGCCCGGTGAGCCGCGCAATCACGGACAGCAGGTAGCTGTAACCCTCGCCCGAATACTGAAATTTGGTGCCCGGCGTGAACTGGATGGCGAGCGGCTCGGAGTCGGAGCGCCAATTCTGGAAACCCGTCGTATGGCTCAAAACGTGGCGCGCGGTGATCAGGTCGAGCCGCGGATCACCCTCCAAAAAACGCTCGGACGTGTACTTCGTGAG
Organism: Gammaproteobacteria bacterium; assembly: GCA_035644475.1. Classification (GTDB taxonomy): domain Bacteria; phylum Pseudomonadota; class Gammaproteobacteria; order Steroidobacterales; family Rariloculaceae; genus FEN-1219. The sequence goes on from DASQOL010000199.1 coordinate 10,332, forward strand.
CGGCGTGTCGAGGTCGAGCACGCCCTTGTCGACGAGCTTCATCACCGCATAGGCGAACACGGGCTTGCTCATCGACTGCGCCTCGAACACCGTCGTGTCGGTCACGGGCTCGCGCGTCTTGCTGTTCTTCACGCCCCAGCCGCGGCGCCAGAAGAGCTGGCCGTCCTTGACGAGCGCGATCGACACGCCGGGCATGGCGTTGGCCGCCATCAGTGCGAGCGTTTGCTTTTCGAGCTCCGCGAGCAGGCCGGTCCACTCGGCCGAGACCGCGCGCGGCTGCGCCCGCGCGAGAACCGGGACAGCGGACGCCGCGAGAGCGCAACGGCCCGCGGCGATCAGGAGGTCTCGGCGCCGCACGGATCAGCGCGCCGGATGTTTCGCGAGGTACCGCAGCGCTTCGGGATCGTGGTTGATCTGGCGTTCGAGGAGCTCGACGAGCGGGGCGCGAACGATCTGACGCTTGATCACGAGGAACTGCTCGATGTCGGCGGGGCTCATCGGACCCTCCCGGAAGCGCACGGCGGCGCCCGTGGTACAAGCGTACACCGAGCTACGGGGCTTTGGGATACGGTAAACTCGCGCTTCTGCCACCGACCGTTACCGCCATCCGGGGACCACGATGCCGCTGCTGAGAATGGAGCACTACCTAGTGCTCTCCGACGACATCGAGAAGACGAAGGAGTTCTACTGCGACGCCCTCGGCATGCACGAAGGCTTCCGCCCGCAGCTCGAGTTTCCGGGCTATTGGCTCTACGTCGGCGACACGCCCTGCATCCACATCGCGGAGTGGCAGAGCTACGCCGTGTGGACCAAGGGAGTCGGCATCCCCGTATCGTCCCGGGCCGCGAGCACCGGACCGGTCGACCACATCGCGTTCAACGCGAGCGGCTTCGACGAGATGCGCGCGCGGCTCCGGAGCCGCGGCCTCGCGCCCGCCGAGAACCTGCTCGACGAGATCGGCCTCAGGCAGCTCTTTTTCTACGACCCGAACGGCGTCCCGATCGAGCTCAACTTCCGCTCGTGACGCCCTGTTTGATTGAAGACTCGACTGGAGAAGCGTAAGTGAAGCAAACGGACTTTGGATTCATCGGCATCGGCAACATGGGCGGACCCATGGCGCGGCGGCTGCTCGCCGCGGGACACAGCTTGACGGTGTTCGACATGTCGAAGGCGGCGATGGACGAGCTCGCGAAGGCCGGCGCGCAAACCGCGGGCTCCGCGCTCGAAGTCGCGAACGCCACCGAGACGGCGTTCTTGAGCTTGCCGACGCCGGACATAGTGCAGAAGGTCTGCTCGGGTCTCGCGAGCGCGACGAAGCTCAAGGTCGTCTGCGACTGCTCGACCACCGGCCCGAAAGTCGCGCGCATCGCGCAGGCCGAGCTCGCGAAGCACGGCATCGTCTATGTCGACGTGCCGGTGAGCGGCGGGATCAAGGGCGCGCGCGACGGTACGCTCGCGGTGATGGTGTCCGGACAACGCGCCGTCTACGAGAAGCTCGAGTCGGTGCTCAAGAACTTCGGCAAGGTGTTCTTCGTGGGCGAAGGCGCGGGCCAGGCGCAAGTGATGAAGCTCGCGAACAACCTGCTCGCGGCGGCCGTGATCGTGCTCTCGTCCGAGGCGATTGCGATGGGCGTGAAGGCCGGCCTGAACGCGCGACAGATGTGCGACATCATCAACGCCGGCAGCGGCCGCAACAGCGCGACACAGGACAAGTTCCCCCGCTCCGTGCTGCCCGGCACGTTCGACTTCGGCTTCGCCACCGGTCTCTCATATAAAGATGTGCGGCTGTGCCTCGAGGAGGCCGACGCCCAGGGGGTGCCGATGATCGCCGGCGCGGCCGTGTTCCAGATGCTCGGCGTGACCAAGGCCCGCTTCGGCGCCGATTCCGACTTCACCTCGATCGCACGCGTCTACGAGGAGTGGGCCGGCGTCGAGATCCGCGGTTGATGCCCACGCAGCGCGATGGGGACAGACTAGGGTCAGACCCCGGTGCCAGACCGGGGTCTGACCCTGGGGCCAGAGCGACGACGTCGGAGACCGGGAGGTACCGACGCGAGCCGCTAGGCGTGCGGATGGCGCGCGCGCTCGCCGCGCACTCGTGGCGCGACCTGGCGCCCGAGACGGTCGCGAAGGCCAAGCTCTGCGTGCTCGACCTGCTGTCGTCGGCGTTCGCGTCGATCGAGCTGCCGTGGAGCAAACAGGCGGTGACGGTCGCGTACCGCAACTCGGGAACGCTCACGAGCGGCGGCGCCGGCATCGTCGGCACGAGCGCCGTCGTGTCGGTGCAGGACGCGGCATTCGCGAACGGCGTCGTCGGCCACGGGCTCGTGCGCGACGACATGCACGTGGGCAGCGTGAGCCACCTGGGCACCGTGCTCGTGCCCACATTGCTCGCGCTCGCGGAGAGCACGCGCGCGAGCGGCAAGGACTTCCTCACCGCGCTCGTGGCGGGCTACGAAGTCGGCGGCAAGATCGGCCGCATGATTCTCGACGTCGAAGTCTCGAAGAACTTCCGCCCCACCGGCATCACGGGCCCGATCGCGGCCGCCGCCGCGGGCTCGAAGCTGCTCGGTCTCAACGCGGAGCAAACCGCCACCGCGCTCGCGCTCGGCGCGAACGCCGCCGCCGGCTATAACGAGTGGGCCGCGACGGGCGGCAGCGAGATGTTCTTCCACACCGGCTTGGCCGCGCGCAGCGCCGTCACGGCGGTGCAGCTCGCGGCGGCCGGCGCCTATGCGTCGCGCACCGCGATCGACGGCGAGGCCGGCCTCCTCGCCGCGTTCCATCGCGACCTCGCGCCGCAGATCCCCGAGCTGTTCGCGGACTCGCCCGAGATCCTAGCCGTGTTCTTCAAGCCCGTGCCCGCGTGCAACTTCGCGCAATCGGCCGCTCAGGCCGCGCTCGCGATCGCGCAGCGCAAGAAGCTGCGCGCGAACGACGTCGAGCGCGTGACCGTGCGAGTGACGAAGGCCGCTGCGCTCTACCCGGGCTGCGACGTAAGCGGCCCGTTCGAGCACGTTCTCCAGGCGAAGATGAGCATTCACTACAACGTCGCGGCGGCCCTCATCTACGGCGACTTCGCCGAGAAGAACTACGTGCCGCAGCAGAACCCGGACGTGCTCACGCTCGCGACCAAGACGCGGCTCGAGATCGACGACGAGCTCACGAAGGCGTTCCCCGCCAAGCAGGGCGCCGAAGTCATCGTGCAGACGCGCGCGGGCGACGAGATCCGCGAGCGCGTCGCCGACGTGACGCCCACCGACGCCGACGGCGTGCGTGCGCGGTTCGCCGCGGCGGCCGTCGCCGCGCTCGGCCAGGCCGGCGCGGCAACGTTGCGCGATCTCGTCGACGGGCTCGAGTCGTGCGCCGACGCGGCGGAGCTCTCACGCGCGACGCGCACGAGCACCGCCCCGAGCCACAAACCTGCCATCGCCCGCACCGCGCGCGCGTCGGCCCGGCCCAAATCGAAGTGACGGCGCCTCCACACACACCAAAAGACGACGCAACGATGCAGACAACGCACAGCGGTTCGGCACCGCGGGAGTCCGTGCGGCGAGTGGCTCTCGCCAGCATGGTCGGTACCTCCATCGAGTGGTACGACTTCTTCGTCTTCGGCACCGCGTCGGCCCTGGTGTTCAACCGCCTATTCTTCCCCACGTTCGACGCGGTAGCCGGCACGCTCGCCGCGTTCGCCACGTTCGCAGTCGGGTTCGTCGCGCGGCCGGTCGGCGGCCTGGTGTTCGGCCACTTCGGTGACCGGATCGGCCGCAAGACGATGCTCGTGCTGACGTTGACGATGATGGGCGTCGCCACGTTCCTGATGGGGTTGATGCCCACCTACGCCGCGATCGGCGTGTGGGCGCCGATACTGATGGTCGCGCTCCGCTTCGTGCAGGGCCTCGCGGTCGGCGGCGAGTGGGGCGGTGCGGTGCTGATGGCCACCGAGCACTCGGGCGGCAAGCGCCGAGGCTTCTTCGGCAGCTTCGCTCAGATGGGCAGCGCCGTCGGCGGGCTGCTGTCCACCGGCATGTTCTTGGCGATGCAGCAGCTCCCCGAGGACGACTTCGTGGCCTGGGGCTGGCGCGTGCCGTTCTTGATCAGCATCGTGCTGGTGTTCGTCGGGTTGTTCATCCGGCTGCGGATCATGGAGTCGCCGGTCTTCGCGCAGATCAAGGAGACGCGCCGGGTCGTGAAAGTACCGGCGGTCGAGCTGTTGCGCTCCGATACGCGCAACGTGCTGCTGGCCGCGGGGCTGTACATGGCGCACGGCACGCTGTTCTACGCCATGACTGTTTACACGCTGTCCTACATGAGCGACGCGTACGGCTTGGCACGGAACACCTACCTGATCGGGGTGACCGCCGCGGGCGCGATTCAGTGCCTCACCATCCCGATGTATGGCGCCCTCTCGGACAAGGTGGGTCGGCGTCCGGTGATCATCTTCGGTACGCTGTTCATCGTCGCGTTCGCGATCCCGCTCAACTTCATGATCACATCGCAGACCCCGGTGCTGACCTGGCTCGCGGTGGTCATCGGCATCTGCGTTGGCCACAACGCGGTGTACTCGCCGACGGCCGCGCTGTATTCGGAAATGTTCCCCGCGCACGTGCGCTACAGCGGCGCCTCCCTCGGCTACCAGCTCGGCGGCGCCATCGCGGGGTTCGTCCCGCTCACCGCAGGTTACCTGGTGGGCACCGCGGGCGGCGCCTACTGGCCGATCGCCGCGCTGATCGCGGGCGGGGGGCTGATCGGCTTCGTGTGCGTACTGTTCGTGCGCCCGCACGCTGAGGCGCACCCACGGGAGCCCGCGGCAGAATTGGGCCACGCTCGCGCGGAAGCATCCTCCACATCGCGGGCCTGAGCGCCTCGGCGCGGGCAACGATCGGGAGTGGTTGTCATGGGGGCGTTCACCAAAGTCATTTCTATCGCGTGGATCGTCAACTTTGCCGTGTATGTGGTGATTGCCGCATGGCTAGGTGGCAATGCATTCAATGGACACTCCGAGGCTGGGCACTACTACCTCGCGTATCACGGTCGCGCGACCGAGGTTTCTCAGACGGCGTTCGAGTACAGTCGGTGGCACACGTACGTGCTCTTCGCGCACTTTGCTATCGCGTTTCCCCTTGGCATGCTTGTCCGGCGCGGTAGCAATAGCGCCAAACCGGTTATCTGAGTGTTATGCGTCGTGGACTTCTCGCCGCGGTGCTCTTGGTAGTGACGCTGGCTGCCACTGTTTATTTGACGACTGGCCGAAGGTCGCTCCAAGAACACCGAGATCATGCCGAGTTGAGCGACGATGCAGTGGTCGAAGCGCCCAGCGTTCTAGACAATGTCTCCGAGCCTGGCAGCACCCCATCTCCCGTGGATGCAGCAGCAAGCGAGGTGAGAAACTTGTCGCTGAACTTTCGGAACAGCACCTTCCTAATCGCGATTCGCGGGTCTGGATTCAATTGTGACGAAGTGGTTGCAGCATACGAGAGCACTGCTGGTGTCTGGCTCGCGACCTGTATGAACAAGCTCGGCTACACTCTAAATGTCCGGGGTGCCAATGAGCTCGATGTTCGCCCGGTCGCACACTACTTCGATTCCTTGGCCCCGCGGGTAAGAATCCAGCGGTAGGTTGTCGCCGCGATGCCGCATGAAAGGATGTCGCAGTTGGGGAAAGAAGTGAGGAGCGGTTGAGGGGACGGCAGATGCACTACTTGCTGTTTTACGAATTCGTGCCGGACTATCTCGAGCGTCGTCCTCAGTTTCGCGACGAACACCTCGCCCGCGCGTGGGACGCTCACGCACGCGGCGAGCTCGTGCTCGGCGGAGCCTACGCCGACCCGGTAGATGGCGCCGCACTCCTCTTCAAGGGCGATTCCGCGAGTGTGGCCGAAAGTTTTGCCGCCGCCGATCCGTATGTTCGCGCGGGACTCGTCAACCGTTGGTACGTGCGGGCATGGACCACCGTCGTCGGCGACGACCCTACCAATGCCGTGTATCCGCTCTCGCACCAGAGCTAGGCCCTATATTTCCGTCGCCGCTTGGGGCACGCTCTGTGGGTGCTGGCAACGCGCGCTCGCCCGGGAGGCACCCGTGTATCCTTCATGGCGTTTCTGGTTCTTCGCCCTGCTAGGGCTGATCGTGCTGTTGCGCAGCCGCCATGTCGACGGGACGCTGAACCAGGCCGTCGACGAGCTGCTACAACGGTTCGGGGTGTATTCCGCCGAAACCACGAACGGCAAGGAAGCGGAGTTCATCCGCGACCGCCTGCCGAGGCGCATTCCGGTGTGGACGCCGCTGATCGCCGTGATCGTGCTCGGCGGCCTCGCGTGGTGGCTCGGGCAGTGAGTGCCGAGAGCCCGAGCAATCGCCGCGCGAGATGAAGCTCGACACCGACCGCGTCGTCCCCGAGCGTCTTTGATTGCGTCGCGCTAGCGCGATTCCCTAGAGCGGTCCCTCGCGGCGAGCGCGTCCATCAGCGCGACGCGCGCGGCTTCGTAGTCGTCGTCGCCGACGCCTCGCAGCCGATAGTAGAGCCCACGTCCGAGCCCGACGACTGCGGGATCGCGTGACGCCGCGCGCTCGGCCGCCGCGAGCGCACGCCCGAGCACCGCGGCGCGCGGTACGACCTCGTTCACCAGGTGCAGCTCGCGCGCGCGTTCCGCGTCGATGAGCCGCGCGTCGTAAACCAGGTCGAACAGCACCTTCTTCGGCAACGCGTCGCGCACGATCGCGAGCGCGATGAACGGGAACAGCCCGTTCGCGGCCTCCGGGAGACCGAACGTCGCGTCGGCCGCAGCCACGGCGAGATCGCAGCTCGCGACAACCGCAAGGCCGCCCGCGTGCGCGTCGCCGTTCACGGCCGCCACGAGCGGCTTGCCGAGCGCCGCCATCGCGCGATCCATGCCGATCAACGCGCGCGCGTACTCGTCCCGGCCGGCCGCGGCGCGGCCCGCGCCTTCGTAGTCGCCGCCGAGACAGAACACCGCGCCGGCGCCCGTGAGCACGCACGCGCCGACACCCGCGTCAACGCGCGCGGCCGCGAGCTCCGCGGCGACGGCGCCGGCGAGCGCGGCCGTGAGGCGATTGCCCTGCTCCGGCCGTGCGAGCGTGAGCACCGCGACCCGACCGTGCCGCGAGACCTCGAGCATGCGGTTACGACCCGAGCCGCGCGTGCCGCGCCGCGACCTCGGGCAGGCCGATGAAGTCGTTGAACTCCTTGAACGGCGTGAGCCGGTCCGCGACCGCGCTCGTCGAGCAGCCGTTCTGCATGAACGTCTCGAACATCTCCTTCACCGCCTTGTGCGCCGCGAGCAGCGGCTCGATCGGCGAGATCGCGTAGTCGAACCCGAGCTCGTGCACCTCCGCGAGCGACAAGTACGGGCTCTTGCCGGTGCGCGCCATGTTGAACAAGAGCGGCAAGCCGAGCGGCGTCAGGCGCCGCGCGATCTCGCGCAGGTGCTCCACGCTTTCGGGCGCGTCGACGTAGAGCCCGTCGGCGCCGACGCCCGCGTACGACGTGAGACGCGCGATCGCGTCGTCGAGGCCGGTGACGCCCATCGCGTCGGTGCGCGCCACCACGAAGAAGTCGCGGTCGCGGCGCGCCTCGAGCATCGCGCGAAGCTTCTGCCGCATCTCCTCGGGAGACACGAGCTGCTTGCCCGCGAAGTGGCCGCACTTCTTCGGCATCACCTGGTCCTCGACGTGCAGCACCGACGCGCCCGCCTCCTCCCAGAGCTCGATGGTGCGTTGCGCCTCGAGCGTGCCGCCGTAACCCGTGTCGGCGTCCGCGAAGATCGGCACGCTCGTCACCCGGCAGATCCGGCGGATGTGCTCGAACATCTCGGTTTGGGTGAGCACGCCGAAGTCCGGCGCGCCGGCCACGATCGCCGACGCCGCGAAGCCGCTCACGTAGATCGCGGGCGCGCCCGCGGCCTCCGCGAGCTTGGCCGTGACCGCATCGTGCGCGCCGAGACACACGAACGGCGGGTCGCGCAGCAACTCACGAAATCGGGCGGATCGGCTCATGATTGTTCCTTGCAAGCGTCGCTCGAAGCAGAGAGGCGCCATACTAAAGCCAACCCGTCGAGCGCGCGAAGAATGCCGCGCAGCGGACGGGGCAAGCGCTTCCGTGGGCCATCCGCGAGCTGCGCCTGGCATAATGGCCTGGCCGAACGTTTGACCAGGTAACCTCACCGATCCGGAGTCGAGCATGAAGCTCTACGCGCATCCGTTCTCGTCGTATTGCCAGAAGGTGCTCATGGCGCTCTACGAGAACGACACACCGTTCGAATTCCAGATGCTCGGCGGCGACGAGCGAATCGCGGCCGAGCATTCGGCGCTGTGGCCGCTGAAGCGGATGCCGGTGCTCGCGGATGGCGAGCGCACGGTCGCCGAGGCCACGATCATCATCGAGTACCTCGACGCGCGCCGCACGGGGCCGGTGCGCTTCGTGCCCGACGATGCGCAGAACGCCGTCGACGTGCGATTCATGGACCGCTTCTTCGACAACTACGTGATGACGCCGCTGCAGAAAATCGTGGGCGACAGCCTCCGGCCGTCCACGAGCCGCGACCCTTACGGCGTCGCCGACGCACGGCGCACGCTCGACGCCGCCTACGGTTGGCTCGACGAACGGATGGCGCGCCGCGAGTGGGCCGCGAACGACGCATTCGGCCTCGCGGACTGCGCCGCCGCGCCGTCTCTGTTCTACGCCGATTGGGCTCATCCGATGGGCAATGCGTTTCCACACGCTCGCGCGTATCGGCGGAGGCTGCTCGCGCGCCCGTCGTTCGCGCGGGCCGTCGACGAGGCGCGGCCTTATCGCAAGCTCTTTCCGCTCGGCGCGCCCGATCGCGACTGAGCGTCGCACGATTCTCACTCGAACCAAAGGACCCTGCAGATGAACAAGGAACTCTTCGACAAAGGCTTGGCGATCCGCAAGTCGGTGATCGGCGCGGAATTCGTCGACAAGGCGCTCGCCACCGCCGACGACTTCAACATGCCGCTGCAAGAGCTCGTGACCGAGTATTGCTGGGGGGCCGTGTGGGGCCGCGAGGGACTGTCGAAGAAGATGCGGAGCCTCCTGAACATCGCGATGCTCTCGACGCTCAACCGGCCGCACGAGCTCAAGGTTCACGTCAAAGGCGCAATCCGCAACGGCGCCTCGAAGGAGGAGATCCGCGAGACGCTGCTCCAAGTCGCGATCTATGCCGGCGTGCCGGCGGCCGTCGACTCGTTCCGCGTCGCCAAGGAGGCGCTCGGCGAGCTCGAGAAGAAATGACGCTCTAGTTGCGCGCGGACGCCGTCGGCGCGACGCCCAGGTTGTACATCACGAACGCGTCGATGTCGGCGGTGGTCTCGAGTTGCTTGGTGAGGTTGCTCGCGCCGTGACCCGACTTCGTCTCGATGCGGATGAGCACCGGATTGTCCCGGCTCGCGGCCGCCTGCAGCGTGGCGGCGTACTTGAACGAGTGCGCCGGCACCACGCGGTCGTCGTGATCGGCAGTCGTGATCAACGTGGCCGGGTACTTCACGCCGGCTTTGATGTTGTGCAGCGGCGAGTACGCGTAGAGCGCCTTGAACTCCGCCGCGTCGTCGCTCGAGCCGTAGTCGGCCACCCAGTTCCAGCCGATCGTGAATTTGTGGAAACGCAGCATGTCCATCACGCCCACCTGCGGGATCGCGACGCGGAATAGCTCCGGCCGCTGATTCATCACCGCGCCCACGAGCAACCCGCCGTTCGACCCGCCCTGGATCGCGAGCTTGGCCGACGACGTGTACTTGTTCGCGATGAGCCACTCGCCCGCCGCGATGAAGTCGTCGAACACGTTCTGCTTCGCGAGCTTGATGCCCTGGCGGTGCCAGGTCTCGCCGTACTCGCCACCGCCGCGCAAGTTCGCCGACGCGTAGACGAAGCCCTGCTCGAGAAGCGCGATGCGCGCGGCGCTGAACGTCGGGTTGACGACTATGTTGAAGCCGCCATAGCCGTAGAGCAGCGTGGGATTGTTGCCGTCGAGCTTCAGCCCCTTCCGGTACACGAGGAACATCGGGATCTTGGTGCCGTCCTTGCTCGGATAGAACACCTGCTTGGTCTCGAAGGCCGACGCGTCGTAGCCCGGCACCTTGGGCGCGCGGAACACGCTGCTCGCTTTCGTGGCGATGTCGTAGCGATAGATCGTGGGCGGCACGCTCAAGGAGTTGAACGTGTAGAACACGAACGGCGAGTCGTTCGGCGCCGCGAAGCCGCTCGCCGAGCCCGGCCCGGGCAGCGCGATCTCGTTCTCGAGCTTGCCGTCGAGCGCGTGCACGTAGACTCGGTTCGTCACGTCCTTCAAATACGACGCGAACAGCTTGCCGCCGGCGGTCGTCGCGCTTTCGAGCACTTCGGGGCGCTCGGCCAGCACCGTGCGCCAATTCGCCTCCGCGGGATTCTTCGGATCGACGAGCACCACGCGCCAGTTCGGCGCCCCGTGATTGGTCGCGACGAGCAGCCTGTCGCCGACGTTGTCGACCACGTTGTACGAGTCGTTGGTGATCTCGGTGATCACCGGGGCGAAATCGCCCGCCCCGGCCGCGAGATCGCGCACGTAGAGCGCGTTGCCGTCCTTGCCCTTGCCGCGCTCCGATACAGTGAGAACGGCGAAGCGCTCGTCCTCCGTCGTGCCGACCGTGTGGAAGCGCTGCGGATTCGCCGCGTCCTCGTAGACGAGCGCATCGGCCGTCTGCGCCGTGCCGAGCTTGTGGAAGAACACCTGATGGTTCTCGTTGATCGACGCCTTCTCGTGCCCAGCGGGCGGCTCGGGATAGCGGCTGTAGTAGAACCCGTCGCCATGCCATGCGACGTCCGACACCTTCACCCAGTCGATCGTGTCGGGCAGCGTGCGCTTCGACGCGAGCTCCATCACCTTGTATTGCTGCCAGTCGGAGCCGCTCTGCGACGTGCCGTAGACCGCGTACCTCGCGTCCTTCGACGGCGCGAACGCGGCGAGCTGCACGGTGCCGTCGGCTGACCACGCGTTCGGGTCGATGAGCACCTCGGCCTCCGCGTCGAGGCCCTTCTGGAGGTAGAGCACGCTCTGGTTCTGGAGCCCCGAGTTCCTGCTGAAGAAGAAGTACGGACCCTTGCGCGACGGCGCGGAATAACGCTCGTAGTCGACGAGCTGCGTGACGCGATCGAGCAATTGTTTGCGGAACGGAATCCGCTCGAGATACGGGAACGTGACCGCGTTCTGCGCCTCGACCCAGGCCGCGGTCTCGGGCGAGGTCTCGTCCTCGAGCCAGCGGTAGGGATCGGCGACCTTGGTGCCGTGATAGTCGTCCATGTGCTCGATCTTCCTCGTGGCGGGATACGACGTGGGCTGCGCGCCCGCCGGCGCCGCGAGCAGCACCGCTCCAATGATCGCCGCATGCGCCGCCGCATACATGACAGCAGATGTCCGCGCACCCATGAAGGATCTCCGGAGCCAAAGGACCTCGACTTGGTCCGCGGCGATTATGCCATTCGTGCGCTCCAATTGGGCACGGGCGTATGCTGCCCGCGGGCGGTCGCCGCCCGCGAGGCGGCAAGAGGTGTCGACATGACCAGCAAAAAGACCGCGCGGCGCCGGCCTCTGACCTTCGAGGACGTCCGCGCGATCGCGTTGTCGATGCCGGACGTCGAAGAGACCACGGCCTACGGCATGCCTGCGTTCAAGGCCGGCAAGACGCGCTTCGCGGGCCGGCCGATCGAGCGACCCGACGTGCACCCGAATTCGCTCGGCCTCTTCATGAGCATCGAGGAACGCGATCGGCGCATCGCGTCCCAGCCCGACGTCTACTACCTCACGGAGCACTTCGCGAAGTATCCGGCCGTGCTCGTGCGGCTCTCGAACATGCGCCGCGACGAGCTGCAAGAGGCTCTCGGCGTCGCTTGGCGCCAGGCGATGGAACGTGCGGGCCCAGCAAGGAGGAGGAAGCGACGCGCGCCGGCGGCGCCTCGGGCTACCCGGCGCTGAGCGGGCGTTGCTGGTCGGGGGCACGTCGCGCGCGCTCACGTGGCGCATACCGCCTCGATCCTCCAAAATGCGTTTTTCCGCAAGCCGAGCGCCCAGTCGGCGCTCGGCCGGAACGGCGACGGAGCAGGCTTTGCATAGGCATCAGATGCTGATCGGCGGCGAGCGCGTGGACGCGTCGTCGGGCGAGTGGTTCGAATCCTTCAACCCATACACCGGCAAGCCGTGGGCGTTGATCCCTCGCGCGACGCCGGCCGACGTGGACCGGGCCGTCGCGGCCGCGCGCGCCGCGTTCAAGAGCAAAGCATGGCGCGGCCTCACGGCCACGGCTCGCGGCAAGCTGCTGCTCAAGATCGCCGACCTGATCGCCGCGCGCGCCGACGAGCTCGGCCGCATCGAGACCACCGACAACGGCAAGCTGATCCTCGAGATGCGCGCGCAAACGCGCTACCTGCCCGAATGGTTCCGCTACTTCGCGGGCCTCGCCGACAAGCTCGAGGGCCGCGTAATCCCGATCGACCGGCCCGGGTACTTCAACTTCACGCTCGAGGAGCCGCTCGGCGTGATCGCCGCGATCGTGCCGTGGAACTCGCCGCTGATGCTCGCGGGCTGGAAGATGGCGCCCGCGCTCGCGGCCGGCAACACGTTCGTGTGGAAGCCGTCGGAGCACTCGTCGGTGTCGGCGCTCGAGATGGCCTCGATCTTCGCGGAAGCCGGGCTGCCGCCCGGAGTCGTGAACATCGTCACCGGCTTCGGCAACGAGATCGGCGACGCGCTCGTCGGCCACAAGGACGTCGCGAAGATCTGCTTCACCGGCGGCGACGCCACGGGCGCCCTCGTCTATCAGACCGCGGCCAAGCACATCAAGCCGGTCACGATGGAGCTCGGCGGCAAGTCGGCGAACATCGTGTTCGCGGACGCAAGCCTCGACAACGCGGTCAAAGGCGTCGTGTCGGGCATCTTCGCGGCCACAGGCCAGACCTGCGTCGCGGGATCGCGCGCGCTGATCCACCGCTCAATCCACGACGAGTTCGTCGAGCGGTTCTTGAAGCTCGCGCGCACGGCCAAGATGGGCAACCCGCTCGAGGAGACGACGCAGGTCGGACCGATCACCACCAAGCCGCAATATCAAAAGGTGCTCGGCTACATCGACATCGCCAAGCAGCAGGGCGCCACGTGCGTGCTCGGCGGCGGCCCGGCCAAGCGCCCGGGGCTCGGTGACGGCTGGTTCGTGGAGCCCACCGTGTTCACCGGCGTGACTCCGGAGATGCGGATCGCGCAAGAGGAAGTGTTCGGCCCGGTGCTGTCGATCATGCCGTTCGACACCGACGACGACGCGCTCGCGATCGCGAACGACTCGATCTACGGGCTCGCGGCCGGCGTCTGGACCGCGAACATCGGCCGCGCGCTCAAGATGGCTCACGAGCTCGAGGCCGGCACGGTATGGACGAACACCTACCGCGTCTCGAGCCCGCTGTCGCCGTTCGGCGGCTACAAGCGCTCGGGGTTCGGCCGCGAGAGCGGGCTCCTCGCGATCCGCGAGTTCGTGCAGGAGAAGAGCGTCTGGATCGAGACCACGGGGGCGGACACGCCGAATCCGTTCGTCATTCGTTGACGGCCCGCGGCCAGCCCTCGGCGCCGCCGCCTTTCCACCGCCGGTACGATCGTTCATGATCGTGCGACTTCAACCGCCGTCCTCTCTGGGGGGAACAATGACTACACGAACACTCGCCTCTCTCGCTTTGCTCGGAGCCTGCATCTCCGGCGCCGCGCAGGCGCAACAACCCGCTCCGGCGGCCAACGCCGCGCCGAAACCGTTCGCGGCCGGCACACCGCTCAGCGCGACCAACGAGAAGGGCGTCGTGATGCCCATGTCGAAGAACGTGAAGGTCTACGGCAGCTTTCATTTCTCCGAGAGCTGCACGTTCGACCCGGACAAGAACCTGATCGTCGCGATGAACGCGGCCAATCCGCGGGACGCCGGCAGTCCGCCGGCGCTCACGCCGAACGACGGCTTCGTGTCGCTGATCAACCCGGACGGCTCGGTGCACACTTCGAAGTGGATCGGCGCCACGCGCGACGGGCTCACGCTCGTCCATCCGCTCGGCAGCGCAGTTCAGGGCGGCACGCTCTACGTGAACGACGGCAACATGATTCGCACGTTCGACTTGAAGAACGGCACGCCGAAGCAGGCGTTCGAGGTCAAGGAAGCGTTGAACTTGAACGGCATCGGCGTCGCGTCCGACGGCACGATGTACGCTTCGAACACGGGCAACGCCACGGACCCCACGAACAAGCAGCGCATCTACAAGGTGACGGCGAGCGGCCAGTCGTCGGTGTTCGTCGAGGGCCCGCCGCTCAACTTGCCGAACGGCGTCGCGATCGACCCGCAGGGCAACGTCGTGGTAGTCAACATCGGCAGCAACGACGTCCAAACGTTCGACAAGGCCGGCAAGCTCATCAAGACCGAGCACGCGGCCGAAGCCGGCAACGACGGCCTCGTCGTATTGCCCGACGGCACCAAGTACGTGAGCAGCGTGCGCTTCGGCAGCGTGTCGAAGATCGCGCCGGGCAAGGAAGCCGAGGTCATCGCCACCGGCATTCCGAGCGCCGCGTCGATGTGCTACGACTCGAAGCAGAACCAGCTCGTGATTCCGATGAACCCGAACAACGCGCTCGCGTTCATCCCCCTCGGCCGTCGTTGATGTTCGGCCGCTGATCATGCCGTTCGGGCGCGGCCGGCCGAGGTCGCGCCCTGACGGGCGCCGGCTATGCCACCGGTGCGAGCAGCGGGCGCTCTTTCATTGACCCTCCTCGCCGCTGCGGGTGCGCCGCTCGGCACGGCCAGGCGGAGCCCCGCGGCGCCAGAACACCTCGAGCTCGATCGCGAGCTCGTACGCGCAGCACTGCTCCGACGCGCGCCATGCTTCGAGGATTTGTTTACGCACGGCGGTGATGCGCCGCTCGACGAGCGCCGGGTCCTCGAGGTCGGCGAGATAGGAGAGACGCAGCACCGCAGGCCCGCGGCGGAGCTCGGTGAGCAAGAGGTCGAGACGCGGCCGCCAAATGGCGCGGACCTCGCTGGCGCCCGGCTCGAACACGGGGTCGGACATGTCGAGCCCGATCACGCGGTGGATCGAGGCGCCGAAGTTGAACTCGAGCGTCTTGCCCCGCGTCGCACGCTGGACCTGGAGGAGCTGAGTCGACGCGCGATAGCCGCTCGGCAGCGTCCGGTCGTCGAGCTTCAGCACGAAATTGCTGCCGCGGCCCTCGCGCGGCGTGACCGCGCACGTGATGTGGAACCGCCCGTAGCGGTCGGTCGTCGCGAGCAGGCCGCGGGCCGTCGCCACGCGCACACCAGAGATGCCCGGCTCGTCGCGATCCTGGAAGCCGTTGCGATTGACGTCGTCGAACACCTTGCCGATCACGTCGGTGCAGTCAAACGACGGATCCGGAACGATCCGCACGGTCGCCGCCGCCTCGCCCGAGAGCGCGCGACCGGTGAGCACGTGCATCGCCTGCGCGCGGTTCACGAACTCGCCCTCGCCCACTCCCGACCCGACTGCGAGTAGCAACACGAGCGTGTGCGCGCCGTCGGCCGTGACGTTCAAGCCGGTCCACACGAGCTCGCGACCCGCGATCCGGGGCTCGGCGGGCGCGCCGTCCAAGCGCGCCGACCCTTCGACGTAGCGGAAACCGGCCGGCAGGCGGTCGACAACCGCCACGTCGGGAAGGTTCACGCCGATACCGTTCTTGACGGTGATCACGTACGGCACGAGCTGGCCGCGCGCCACGTTCACGAGCGGCGTGGTCTTCGTGATGGTGACCGATTTGTCGAGATCGAGGTCGAGCGGGATATGGTTGTTGTAGATCTGGCTCGAGCCGGGCACGAGGCTGTCGTCGAACAGCACGTGCAGGTGATAGCGCGTCCCGGCACTGCGCGGAGCGACCGCGGCGGATGGCGGGAATTCCGCTGGCTGCGCCTCGCAGCGTCCGGCCGTGGCCGGCACGGCATCGTCGAGCGAGCCCGGGCACGCCGGCACGGAGAACGGCGCCGTCGTCGCGCTCGACGCCGGCGGGATGATCTCCGACGGGCCCGCCACGTAGGCCGAGGAAGGCGGTGTCACGCGGATCAAGTAGTCGCCGCCGCTCGGGCACTGGGCGTCGGCGAAGCTCAAGTCGAACTTGTAGTAGCCGTCGGCGAGCGTAACCTGATCCTGCTGCGCGGAATCGTAGAAGCAGCTCGCGGGGACTGCGGCTTCGCTGCCGGCCTGGAGCAACGTTACGGTCGCGCCCGCTATCGCCACCCGCGCGAGCGAGTCGTAGATCACGCCGTTCGGGTCGATCGGCAAGTCGAGGTTCTGCAGGTTGCCGCCGGACAGCACGACGATGTCGCTGATTCGCTGCAACCCGTTGGTGAAATCCGAGTGCGCGCGGCCGAGCATCGCAGAGGTCGCGGCGGCCCCCGGCCTCTTGAAGCGGAGCTCGTATTTATCGGTAGTGCCGTAGTTCGGCACGATGCCGCTCATGCGATAGATGCCGTCGGCAGCCGTCCTCGCCGCGTGCGCGAGCACGTCGTTGCGATAGAGCTCGACGAGCCAGCCCTCGAGCTTGCGCTCGCTGTCGTCGGCGATCGCGTCGAAGTCGGCGTCGTGCCAGACGCGGCCGTTGAGCAAGCCCACGCCCGGCGTGCCGCCGACGTCGATCGACACGCTCGCGCTCGCCGTTTGCACCGGATCGTTCCAGTACACGGTCGCCGTGTTCGTGACGCGAGTGCCAAGCGGTAGGTTCGGATAGAGCGTCGCGCGGAAACGCAGCACGATCGATCGGCCCGGCGGCAACGGTCCTTGAACCGACGAGTAGTCGGCCGTGAGCAGCGAGCCCGCGACGGCGACGCCGTCGCTCGAGCCGTTCATGGTCCACGACTGGTCGACGAGCTTGAGGCGCCCGGCCACGGGCATGTCGACGTCATCGCGGATCACGACGGCGTACGCCGGCACCGCGCCGATGTTGACGACGCCGACGACGTATTCGAGCGTGGCGCCCGCGATCGCGGGGCCGCCGCCGACGACGGTCACGCTCTTCGTGATCCGGAGCTGCTGCGCGTCGCCCACCACGACGACCGTCGGCTCTGGGCCGGTGGCCGGATTGCCGTCGCCGTCGGTGAGCTGGTTGCCGAGCTCTTTGCTCGTGAGGGTGGCCTGGTTCGTGATCAGCGTGCCGCGTGCGACGCCGTCGTCGACGCGTAAGTCGAATTGCACGACGGCGGTCTCGCCCGCGGAGATCGTGCCCGCACCCGCCGCCGGCAACGGCGGCGTGAGATTCGACGAGCTCACGTCGATACCGGCCGCAAGCGGCGACACGCCGCCATCCGGCTGGTCGACGGGCAGGCCGTTGAGCGTGAGCGTGTTCGCGACGTAAGTGGTATTCGCCGGCACCGCGTCGCGGAGCCTGACGGCGGTAGCCGGAACGCTCGCGTAGTTATGGATTCGGATCGTGTAGCGGAGCACGTCGGCCGGGTCGACGACGCCGGGGGTGCCCGCGTCCACCTGCAGCGCGGCCGACTTCTCGGCGAACAGGAACGGCACGTCGCCGACGACGTTGCGGGTCGGATCGTCGACGGCCGGCGTGCGCGGGTCGTCCGACGGCCGATCGAGGAGGCCGCCGCCGGGCGCGCTCACGAACGCCTGGTTCGACAGGATCGTCCCGTCGATCACGTCCGAGTTCACGCGCACCTCGAAAACGATCGTCGCGACGTTGGTCGCGCCGGGCCCGGCGTCCGCCGGCATCGACCCCGGGGTCGGATCGAGCGGCGTGGAAATCGGAATGCCGGCGCCCAGCGGCGACGTGCCGCCCGCCGCGTCCGCGACAGCGGCTCCGTTCAGGCGCGTGCTGCCGGCGACGTAGGCGGTGTTCGCGGGAACGGAGTCGCGCAGCGCGGCGTCCGTGACGCTCTCGGTGCCGATGTTGCGCACCGTGATCGTATAGCGGAGCCGCTCGCCTGCGAGCAGCACGCGCGGATCGCCGTCGATGTCCGCCGAGACCTTGTCGACGTCGAATAGCGGCGCCGACCGGATCGTGACGCGCGTCGGGTCCTCGTCGCCAACCACGTCCGGGTCGGCTTGGCCGTTGACGTTCGGGTCGTCGCTGTCGGCGAGCTTCGCGGCGCCGAGCAGGCCGGCCTGGTTGGTGACGACCGTGCCGTCGGCGATGCTCTTCGCGAGGCGCATGTCGAACTGCAGCGCCACCTGGCTGAACGGCGCGAGGCTCAAGTTGCGCACGTCGAGGATGCCAGCGCCGTTGGTGCCGCCACCAGGGTTCATCTGGGACGTATCGGCGCCTGCCGGCACCGTGCCCGAGACGAGCGCGAGCGTGCCCGGCGCGAACACGGCCGTGCCGTTGAGCTCCCCCAAGTCGTCGAAGAACCTGAGGTTGTCGAGCGGCACGTCGGTGCTCTGGAGTCGCAGCGTGTAGCGCAACGTGTCGCCGGGCGCCGCCGTCGTCGCCGGGTTCGTGCCGGTCGTGAGATTCGCCACGGACTTCTCGAAGAAGTAGCCGTAGAGCCCGACGGCGACGGTGTGCGCGTCCTCGTGATCGGCGACGCCGGGCGTGCCGTTCGTGAGCACGCGCGTGTAGGTCACGCGTTCGACGTTGCTCGCCGCGCCGTTGAACCACTGCGTCGCGCCGGCGACGTTCGTCAGCGTGATACCGTTTTGGCTGTCGGCGTCGAGCCGCGTCCGATAGGTGACGACGAGCCGCTGATTCGGGCCGATCACCGCGGCGGGCGTCGACATTCTCAGCGTGAGCTCGCAGGTCGGCGCGGCCGCGTAGCTCGCGGTGAAATCGACCCCCGGGGCGAGCTGGCCTTTCCCCGGAACCGGCGTCACGCCGTCCGCCGCGAAAACGCGCGCCGAGAGCACCTGCGGAGCTTGAGCGCACATGCCGCCCGTCGGACCCTCGGGCAGCCGATCGACGAGCGTCACGTCCCACGCGTCGCTCAAGCCGGCGTTGCGGACGTCGAGGCCGAACTGCCCCCACTGGCCGAGATTGAGCGTCCTGCCGAGCGTTGCGGGGCCGGTCTTCGTGACGACGAGCTGCGGCGCCGCGATTGTGAGCGGCGCCGAGATGCCCCATTCGCCGGGCAACGGCTCGTAGAACGTGCCGTCGATGAGCCGGCCGAAATCCCACTTCGCGGTGTTCACGAACTGCGTGCCAGGCGCATTCGTCGGCGTGTCCTCGAGCAGCACGGTGACGTCGATGACGAACTGCGTCTCGTGCGGCACGATCACGCCGGAGTCGCCGAGCTCGAAGGTGAGGACGCCGCCGACGTTCGAGAACGTGTGCGGCACGGGGAGGCCGCTCGCGAGCCAATGCGCATCGTGGCTCACGTACGTGAGGTCGACGCCGGTCGCGTTGAGGTCGTCCCACACCGTGATGCCGTGCAGGTCGTTCGGCGACCCGGCGAAGTCGATGACGTTGCCGGTCGCGGGGTCGAACAGCACCGGGATCGTGAGCCTATAGGTGAACGGCACCCCGATCGTCGCGGTCGCGGGCCCGGCCGGATTGCGCTTGTCGATCTTCTCGACCGGGATCAGCAGGTTCTGGCAGTTCTGTTGGATCGTGCTCGACGAGCCGTTCGTGAACCAGATCTTGTGGCCGGCGACGGCGTTGCAGGCCATTTGGCCCGTGTGCACGACGTTGTCGAAGATGATCAACCAGCGCTTGTCGGTCTGGCCCGGCTGCGTCAAGAAGCTGAAATTCGTCGTCAGCGGATTCGACGCAGGGAAGTTGCGGATCGTGCAGTTGCCGTCGATCTGGATCTGGCTCGGCGGAACGGGAGTCACGTTGCCGTCGATCAGGCCGCCAAGATCGGCGACGCAATCGTCTGCGAACGACGGAGAGGCCGCGCCGAGCAAGCACGCGACGATCAGCAGCAAGCGGATACCTACGCCGCTTGCGCGCCCGTTACGCTCCTTCGTCGCCGCAGAATCCATAACGCTCCCTCTTCCCGACGCGTGCGATCTGGTCGCCCAGGAGCCGAAGGGAGCCCGTGCGAACGGGCTCGATTCCGGCGGTCCCGCTGTCATGGAGCGCCGCGGCGCTCGTTAGACCGGTGACTTTGCGTCGCCACCTTTCGGTGGGTTTGCCTTTGTCAGAATCGCTACGAGAACTTTTGCTTCTAGCTTGCGCCGCCCATCCGGCGGCGCGTGGTGACAATTTCTTTCGATCAGTACGCGGCCAGAACTCGCTGAACGCCGAGCATGCAATCGCCCGAGCTCAGAAGCCCGATTTCGTACAACCGATAGTGCTCGCGGACTTCGGCGCGCAGCTGCCGGGTGCGGTCGCCCTCCGCGCGTTGCACCGCCGCTTCGATTGCGGCCGAGAGCGGCGGCACGAGCGCGCGGCATGCGCGCATGCAGCCGCGGTTCGCGATCAACGTCACCACCGCGACGCGACCGTGGCGCGTGACGAGCTGCACTCGCTCTTGGGCCCGCAACAAGTAGAGCGCCGCCGCAACCACCGCCAGCAGAGAAGCGGCCGCGGCGGCCGGGAGCGTGGTGGACGGCGCGACGGACGCATACCCGAGCGCGGCCAGCACCGCCGCCGCCGCCGCCGTGCCCAGCGTCGCACCGAGCGCCACGTTCGCCGGCCGGAGCGACAGCGACAGCCGCGGATCGATGTGCTGCAGAGGGAGACGCCGCTCCGGCTCGTGGCGTCCGGCGCGGCGCTCGCAGATCCCGAGATAGCCGTTCTCGTAGAGCTTGAGCTCGGTCCTCACCCGCAGGACACGATTGTCGAGCGTAAGACGCTGCCGCACCGCGCCCGGACCTGTCCGGCCGAGCTCGGCCTCGGCGTCCGCACTCTCCAGAAGGATGTGCTCGGCCCGCTTCCCCGCGATCATGAGTAGCTCCCTGCTGGAACTACACACGACCCTGACGTGCTCCGCGTTCCACTCTTTTTGTGAAGCAGGTCACAAGTCCGAATGCGGCGCTCGGTCTCAGCCGAAGCCCGCTCGATAGGAGACTCGACGAGTGTGAACGCGGTCACACCTTCGCCGCCCGCCTCCCCGACCGCGCGCGAGGAAGCGCTGTCGCGGGAGGCGGCGGCGAGGTGCCGGCGCTAGAAGTCCTGAACGATCGCCGCGCCGGTGATCGTAACGTCCACCGGCGCCGAGAACTCGAGCACGTCGTCCGTCGCGGGATCGTCGTTCCCGGCCTGGCACGTAAACGTCGCCGTATGGCTGCCCGGCGCCAAGATCGCGCGATATGCATAGTCGCCGTTCGCGTTCGGCGTGAGCTCGGCCGTGGCGATCGGCTCCGGTGCCGCACCGTCGATGTCGTCCGGCGTGATGCCGGTGCCCGCGAAGATGTAGACGACATTGCCGACGTCGTAGTCCGGATCGTCGGCCGCGCAGTCCGTGTCACCCGTGATCGTGGCCGCGGCGACCGTGCCGCTCAGCGAGCCGTATTCCGTCACGTCGATCATCCTGAACGCGGGCTTCAAGAGGTAGCCTGGCGCCCCGGGCGGGTCGACGAGGCCCTGGCGCACGCTCCAGTCGAAGATCAGCTTCACGGCCTCGTTCTGTCCCACGTCGAAGCCGCTCACGAGCCGCACTCGCCGGCTCGGCACGCGGAGCTCCTCTTGTCCCCCGGCGGTCGTCATGACGAACGAGTCGTAGACGTTGTCGAACTCGGCGTTGACTTCCATCTCGAGCCACTCGTAAGCGCCGGCCGGGATGCTCACCGAGTCGAGCAAGACGGCCGCGGTGGTCTCCGTGGCGTGATCGAGCAGATCGACGGTAACCGTTGGGCTCGCGAGCTTTAGCTCGATCGCCGGACCTTGGCCCTGAGGCTTGAGCCAGAGCGCTTTGATCTGCACTTGGACTTCCGTCACGTTGTCCGCAGGTGCGTCCATGAGCGACACGCTGAGTGTAGAGCTCCCTCCCGAATCGCTTCCCCCGCCCGAGCACGCCGCGAGCGTGATTGCGCCGATCGCGGCCCCGAGCCATCGATATCCCTTCGTTCGCATACTCGAATCTCCTTTCCCGAGTGTTGTCCCTTGGCGAGTCGCGCACGACTCCCCCGTTGCAACACGGACGTGGCAGCGTTCCGTTCCCCGCAAGTCGACATAACGGCGCTTTCCGCCGCGCTCGACCGCGCTTCGTGCGAACCAGCCGGGCGGTTGGCGCTACGTCAAGGAGTTGATTCAGCCGGCGGCGCCGCTCGCGCAGGTGGGTCCCAACCGCCGTCCAGGCATTGCAGGCCTTCGATCGCGAGGCTGTAGTCCATGGTTTCGCCGAGCCACTCGCAGCGCCCGGTGCGCGAGTCGATGTGTAGGTCCGGGTTCCGGCTGCGCATGTAGGACTGGAGGCTCCTCTCGAACGGATCGAGATCTGATTCCGTCGGCGAGCCAGAAAAGTTTCCGCGGAAACGTCCGTCGCGACTACCGTCGGTTGGCGGCTGCACGCTGGCCGAGATCGCCGCCTGCACACCACATTCCGGAATTCTCCGCCCGTCGGGACGGGTGAACACGAACACGCCGTCCTCCGTGGCCGTAAGGCCGTAGCCGCCCTCGTGCACCAACGTATGGTGAAAGCCGCAGAGCGTGACGAGGTTCGCGAGCTTCGTCTCGCCCCCGTCGGCCCAGTGCTTCACGTGATGGCCGTCGGTGAACCGCGTGCGGTCACAGCCCGGGAAGCGGCAGCCGCCGTCGCGCGAGCGCAGCGCACGCCTGATGGACTCGGGTATCGCGCGGGTCTTGCGCCCGATACTCAGCGGCTCGCCGTCGTTGCCTTCGACGATGCCGACGAGCGTGCAGTCGCAGCCGAGCCGCCGCACCGTGTCGAGCGCGAGCGCCGGCCCCGCGTCGAGCTCGGAGCGATGCGGCTCGTCGGCGCATGCCGAGATCTCGTCGGTCAGCACCGCTTGGTCGACGTGCACGACGACCTGATAGCGATCCGCGCTCGACGTCCCTTCGATTTCCTCCGACCGGCAGTCGAGGAACGTCTCCGCCATGAGCCGTAGCGCGTCGGCGCGCTTGGCCGCCGACGAAGGCTCGAGCTGATCTTCCGCCCAGACGCCCGAAAACACGCGACTGCCGGTTCCCGCGGAAACTCCGGACGAAGTTTCCGCGGAAACTTCCGCGCGCTTCGCCTCCCGCAAGAGGTCGCCCGCAACCTCGAGCGCCTTACGCACGATCGCGCCGACCTCCGGCGGCAGCCGCGCGCGCAACACGAACGCGTCGGTATCGTCGTAGAAGAAGAACGCCTCCCGGCCGAGGTGCTGATCCTTCGCGAGCTTCCCGGCATCGCGCCGCTGCGTCCACCGATACTTGCGCACGAGCTTCTCGACGTGCGACGCGGTGCCGTGGCGCGCGATATCGAGCAGCCCGCCTCGTTCGCCGGCGTCGCGACGCGCGTCATCGCGCGCACCTTCGAATACGACACCTCGCCCTTCGCGAACGCCGCGTCGATCTCGGGCAGGCCCTCGAGCGCGCGCGCGACGAGACTGTGCGCGCGGCGCGCGCAATTAATCGCTGCCGCGCGGCGGGCGGCAGGCGATAACGCCGGTTGCCGATCTTGAGGTCGTCCCAGCGCGGCGGCTCGGACGCGACGTCGCCCGCACGAACCGCCTCGACGACGGTTTGCGGGTCTTGGTATTCGTCGAACAGCATCGCTTCGACGCGGCGCCAGGAGCCGCCTTCATTGCGGAACAGCACCGCCATACCGGCCCGCAGCAGCACGAACTCCTCCGTTTGATCGCGATCGAGATCCACGAACACGCCGGCGATGTCCGGCCCGCTGCCGATAGGACCGTAGAGCCGCTGCTCGTTGCCGGCGAGCTCGGCAAGCTGCCGGTCGAGCGTCCTGCCCGCAGGGTGAATCACGATTTTCGCGAGAAACGTAGCGCTGTCGTATCGCACCGGCTCGTATTGATATTGGCGCTCGAGCTCCGCCTTCGCTTCCCGGCGAATCTCCTCGGCTCTTGGATGACCCTCGAGCCGGCTCAGCTCCTCGAGCCGATCGCGGCCGTACTTGCCGGCGCTGAACCGCAGGTAGTCCATGCTCGACGATCCGTTGTAGGCGCGGCCGACGGTCGAGCCGGCCGACTCCTCGAGCGCCATCGCGAATTGGCTTCGAGCCGAGAGTCGGTACGGCGACAGAAGGGGCGTCAGCGCCAAACCGAGCGCCGCGATCAAATACAGCGCGGTGAGCACGTTGACGCCGGCGACGGTGCGCATCCAATGCGCTCGGTGGCGAGCGGCGAGCGCGTAGCCGACGCTGTAGAGCACGGCGGCGCCGGCCACCACACACGCCCAGAAGCGTGACACGCTGAGGCCGTATTGATCGATTCGCAGCCACAACGCGTAGACCGCGACCAACGCGACTACCACCGTGAGGGGAATGACGCAGCGCAGCGCAAGCCCGATCGCAGGCGGATACGGCTT
>DASQOL010000200.1:0-19129 GCA_035644475.1 Gammaproteobacteria bacterium
TACGACAAGGTGCTCAAGGGCGACAAGAAGATCGGCGTGTCGACCTACACCGGCTACAGCTTCAACGAGCGCTCGATGCTGTCGCTCGCGATCGTCGACGCGAAGTACGCGAAGCCCGGCACCAAAGTCACGCTCGTCTGGGGCGAGGAAGGCGGCGGCACCTCGAAGCCCACGGTCGAGCGCCACAAACAGGCGAAGATCCGCGCGACCGTCGGCCCCGTGCCCTACGGCGACACCGCCCGCACCGCGTATCGTCCGAAATAGCGAGGGGCCCGCGCGGAAAATGGGGACATGTTGCATTTTCGATCGGGCCCGTTCGTCAGCCGATACCGGTCGACGAAAATGCAACATGTCCCTATTTTCGTGAGCTGCGCTTGACGCGTCGGAAAACACGCGGCTAGTATTCGCGCCCATGCGAATTCACGCTTTCGTCGTCACGACTACGACCACCACCACCACGCGGAGGTGGGCTGTCTAGTCGTGCGCGCGCACAACGAGGGCAGTCCGACGTAAGGGCTGCCTTTCGAACGAAACCCCGGAAGGCCGCCCGCCGATTCGGGGTTTTTCGTTTTGGGAGGCAGTCATGGTCAACAAGGAACTCGACTCGGCGCGCGACGGGCGTCCCGCGCTCGCTGCGCTCGATCATCGCAAGCTCGGGCAGAAGCTCGGCCTGTTCGCCCACGACGCGGCGATCGGCAAAGGCCTGCCGCTCTGGTTGCCGAACGGCACCGTGATCCGCGAGGAGCTCGAGAAGCTCGCGAAGGAGCTCGAGTTCAAGGCGGGCTTCCAGCGCGTCGCAACGCCGCACCTCGCGCGCACGGAGCTCTATCACGCTAGCGGCCACCTGCCCTACTTCGCGCCCGACATGTATCCGCTGCTCGAGGTGCTCGAGGAAGGCGAGGACGGCGGCGAAACGGTGAAGGACTCGTACGCGCTCCGACCGATGAACTGTCCGCACCACCACCGCGTGTTCGCGGCCGAGCCGCGCAGCTATCGCGACCTGCCGTTCAGGGTCGCCGAGTACGGCCAGGTGTATCGCTGGGAACGCTCGGGCGCGCTCTCCGGCCTGTCGCGCGTGCGCGGGATGTGCATGAACGACGGCCACATCTACTGCACGGCGGAGCAGGTCGAGGGAGAGCTCGACGCGGTGCTCGACATGTACGCCGAGGTGTACGCGCTGCTCGGCATCGCCGGCGCGCGCTTCCGCTTGTCGCGCCGCGACAGGAACGACGCGCGCGAGAAGTACGTGGACGACGACGCGTCATGGGACTGGGCCGAGGCAGTGCTGCGCCGGGTGCTCGAGCGGCGCGGCGTGGCGTACGACGACGGCGTAGGTCACGCGGCGTTCTACGGGCCGAAGATCGACATCCAGGTGCGCACGCTCGGCGGCGCGGAGGAAACGCTGTCCACGGTGCAGCTCGACTTCGCGCAGCCGAAACGGCTCGGCCTCGCGTACATGTCGAGCTCCGGCCAACCCGCGGTGCCGTTCTGCATCCACCGCGCGCCGTTCAGCACGCACGAGCGGTTCGTCGCGTTCCTGGTGGAGCACTTCGGCGGCGCGCTGCCGACGTGGCTCGCGCCGGTGCAGGCGCTGGTCGTGCCGGTGTCGGACGCGGTGCGCGACTATGCAGACGCGATCGTCGCGCGGCTCCGCGCGGGATTCATCCGGGCGGCGGCGGCCCCTGCCGGCTACACGGTGGCGTACGGCGTGCGCGACGCCGCGGAGCGCAAGATCCCGAACGTGCTCGTCGTCGGCCGGCGCGAGCGCGACGCGGGCAGCGTGACGCTGCGGCAGCACGGCGTCGAGCGACAGACGAGCCTGAGCCTCGACGACTTGGAGCGGCGCCTACGCGACGCGATCGCGCGGCGCGCTCGCAGCGTCGACGTCTAGACATGCGGTCCGAAAATGGGGGACAGCTTACGTTTTCGGTGCGGCGCCGCGTCTATCGAGAACTGCCGCCGCACGGCTCGCGCGCGGCCCATAACCGATTGAAATGACCGCGGTTATCGCCGACGCGACGACGCGCGCGGCGCGCGGCGCGCCGACGCCGGTGCGCACGCTGGCCGCCGGCAGCCAGTTCTGGCGATCCGCGGACACCGAGTCCGCCGGCCGTCCGAGTTATCGTGTGAAGGTCGGTTCGCGGGGATGTAGAGCGGCGCGGAGGAGCTCCGACCTACTCACGAGAGCGCCTCTTTCGGGCGCCGCAACTGAAGGAGAATTTGATGAAGTACATATTGATGATGCAATTCCCGCTCGGTGCCTGGAAAACCCAGCGCTTCGGCCTCTGGCCGGAGCAAGACCAAAAGAGGCACTACGATTTCTTGAAGCGCTTCAACCAGGAGCTCGTCGACGCGGGCGAGTTCGTGCGCACGGAAGGACTCGGCGGCCCGGAGCAGATGAAGATCGTG
This sequence comes from Gammaproteobacteria bacterium, assembly GCA_035644475.1. Taxonomy (GTDB): domain Bacteria; phylum Pseudomonadota; class Gammaproteobacteria; order Steroidobacterales; family Rariloculaceae; genus FEN-1219. The sequence continues at coordinate 2,410 of DASQOL010000200.1, forward strand.
CACGCCGGGAAGAACGGAGCCCCGGCGATCACTGACGGACCGTTCCCCGAGTCGAAGGAAGTGCTCGCGGGCTATTGGGCGATCGACGTGGAGACGCCGGAACGCGCGTACGAGCTCGCCGCGCGCGCGTCGGCGGCGCCCGGCCCCGGCGGCAAGCCGCTCAACATGCCGATCGAGGTCCATCCCGTGATGATGAGCAGCACGAGCGGCGAAATTTGACGGCACCTCTTCCGACAACGAAGCTGCCGAAAACCGACGAGCACCTGCTGCGCGAGCTCGCGCCGCAGGTGCTCGGCGCGGTGGTCCGCCGCTACGGCAACTTCGCCGCCGCCGAGGACGCGGTGCAGGAAGCGCTGCTCGCGGCCGCGATGCAGTGGCCCGACGCGGGCGTGCCGGACAACCCGCGCGCGTGGCTGATCCAAGTCGCCGCGCGCCGCATGACCGACCAGCTGCGCAGCGAGATCGCGCGGCGCCGGCGCGAGGCGGAGATGCTGCGGCAAGAGCCGCCGGAGGAGCAGGTCGCGCCGCCGCCCGAGGACGCCGAGCTCGGCGAGCACGACGACACTCTGCTGCTGCTCTTCATGTGCTGCCATCCGGTGCTCACACCGGCGTCCGCGATCGCGCTCACGCTGCGCGCCGTGGGCGGGCTCACTACCGCGGAGATCGCGAACGCCTATCTCGTGCCGGAGGCCACCATGGCGCAACGCATCAGCCGCGCGAAGCAGAAGATCAAGGACTCCGGCGTGCCGTTCGCGATGCCGACGGAGCGCGAGAGCGAGGAACGCTTGGCGTCCGTGCTGCATGTGCTCTATCTGATCTTCAACGAGGGCTACGCGAGCAGCATCGGCGAGGAGCTGCAGCGCGGCGACCTCGTGCGCGAGGCGCTGCGGCTCGCGCGCGCGGTGCGCACTCTCCTGCCGGACGACGGCGAGGTCGCGGGCCTACTCGCGCTGATGCTACTGACGGACGCGCGCCGCGACGCGCGCACCGGGCGGGACGGCGAGCTGATCCCGCTCGCGCAGCAGGATCGCACGCTCTGGGACCGGGCGCTGATCGACGAAGGCGTCGCACTGATCAGCGCCGCGTTGCCGCGAGGCTCGATCGGCCCGTATCAGCTGCAGGCCGCGATCGCCGCCGTCCACGACGAGGCGCAGCGCGTCGAGGACACGGACTGGCCGCAGATCCTCGCGCTCTACGGACTGCTCGAGCGGCTGTCGGACAACCCGATGGTCACGCTGAATCGCGCCGTCGCCGTCGCGATGGTGCACGGGCCGCGCTCGGGGCTCGAGCTGCTCGCGACACTCGGCCGCGATTCGCGGCTCGCGGATCACTACCGCCTCGCGGCCGTGCGCGCACATCTGTACGAGATGGCCGGCGACGTCGACGCGGCCGTCGCCGACTACCTCGCCGCGGCGCGGCGCACGACGAGCATCCCCGAGCGCGACTACCTGAGCTCCCAAGCCGCAAAGCTCTCCCGAAAATAGGGACAGGTTACTTTTTCGGCGAGCCATGGAAGCGACGCGAGCGTTTCATTCGAAAACGTAACCCGTCCCCATTCCCTGCTCGTTCCCATCTCTGTCGCACTTTCCGCGCGAATTGCTGAGGTTCGTGCCGTGACCCGCGCGTTACGGCGCGCGACGCTTGCAATCGAGGCTCTGCCACCGCTTACACTCGGCCAACCGGAGACACCGATGAGCACGCAGATGGAAAGCTGGCCGCGCCGACATCGCATCACGGTCCACGAGTACCACCGCATGGCGGAGGTCGGAGTGCTCGCACCGGATGCGCGGGTCGAGTTGATCGAGGGAGAGATCATCGACATGGCGCCGATCGGTCGGGACCATCAAAGCATCGTCGACCAGCTCGCACGCTTGCTGATGCGCGCGGTTGGTGACGACGCCATCGTGCGGATTCAGGGATCGGTCCGGCTCGGCGAGTTCTCGGAGCCGCAGCCGGACGTGGTGCTGCTCAAGCCGCGCGCAGATTTCTACCGAAGCGCCTTCGCGACCGCGCAGGACGCTCTCCTCGTTCTCGAGGTCGGCGACTCGACGCTGCGCTACGACCGCGACTTCAAGGCGCCGTTCTACGCGCGACACGGCATCGCCGAGGCGTGGGTGGTCGACGTGGGCCACAACCTGCTGCTGCGCTACGACTCGCCGGTCGACGGAGCGTACCGCAATCACGGCTCCGAACGAGTCGGGGTCGTCGCCCTGCCCGGCCTGCAGAACGTCAGTATCGACTTGACCGCGATCTGGTCTTAGCGCTCGCCGGTCAGCCGCCGCTGCCGCAGGTAAACGTAAGCACGCACCACGCTCCCCGCGAGTCCTCGAGCACGCGCTCGGCGAAAGCATCGCGCGCGTAACGGCCGACAACCCCTCGCCAGAACTCGAGCGCGGGCGAATTCGCCGCGAGCACGCGAACGACCCAACGGCCCGGCAACGCATCCCACAGCGCGAACGCCGCCCGGCTTCCCACGCCGGCACCGCGGTGCGCCCGCAGCACGAAGAACTCGGCGACGTCGAGATCGGAGGGGGCGTTGCCCGGCTGCAAGCCGCGCGTCGCGAGCGCAAAGCCCGCGATACGGCTGCCGTGCTTGATCAGAAACGCGTAACGCGACGCCGGCTCCTGCCAGTAGAGCGGCAGCTTCTCGTAGCCGAAACGCCCATCGACGTCGAGTTGCACGGGAAAAATGGCGCTGAGATCGTGAGTGTAGAGCTCGATCAAATTGCCGAGCAGCGGCGCGTCGTCGCTCGTTGCTCGCACGAGGCTCACGGCTTCGGATTCCGGCACGCGCCCCACTCCGCAGCCGACGCGCGCCGGCGGCGCCGTCAGCTGTGATCCTTGATGTAGTTGCGCTCGTACTCGCGCTGCGCGTGGTCCTTCTCGCGCTTGACGCCGCTCGCCTTGCGCCGCGCGACCTTCGCCGAGCGGTTGCGCGTCTTGTCGGTCGACACACCGGCGGTCATCGAGAACAGGCGTTCAGCATCGGCGGCGCCGCACTTCGGGCAGTCGGGCGTTTCGCCGAGCCGCACGAGCTCCTCGAATTTCTTGCCGCACTTCCTGCACTTGAAGTCGTAGAGAGGCATGCCACGAGCATACTACGGCCTCGCGGCACCGGCCGTGTAGTATCCGCGCGTGGCGCTCCTCTTCTGGCGCGGACGCACCGCGAAAAACAACATCGTGCCGGTCGTCAAAGCCGCGCGCACCCGGCTCGCCGAGCAGCGCGAGGCGCTCGGCACCGGATCGTTCGAGCCATGGATCGACTCCTACAACTCGGAGCTCGGCATCGTCTATGCGGAATCGCGCGACGGCCTTCACTTCCCGCTCGCAGGCGCGCGACGGCGCGCCGAGCCGTTCCGGTCACTCGTAGCGCAGCACGTCGGCAGGCTTCGCGCGCGCGGCGCGCACCGTCTGGCCGCCCACGGCGATGCACGCGATCGCGAGCGTCACGAGCAGGGACGCGGCGAACGGCCAGATCGTGAGGACGATCGGCGCGCGCAGCAGATGCAAATAGGCGCGCGCGGCGAGATACGCCGCCGGCCACGCGATCAGGTTCGCGATCACGACCGGCATGCTGAAGCTTCTGAGCAGCAGGCCCATCACCTGCGCCGCGCTCGCGCCAAAGCTCTTGCGAACGCCGATCTCGGGCAGCCGCCGGCCCGCGACGAGCGTCGCCATGCCGAACAAGCCCGAGACCGAGATCAAAAGCGCCATCGCGGCGAGCCCGCCGAACATGTTCGCGGAGCGGGCGAACGTGGAGTACTCCTTGTCGAACACGTCGTTCAGGAACCGGCGGCTGATCGCGACGTTCGGCGCGAGACGCCGCCATGCGGCGTCGATGCCCTCGAGCGACCCGGCGACGTCGCTCTTCGCGATCCGTGCGACGTGAAACCGCGAATCCGTCCACAGCTGATAAATCGAGGCTCGGACGTCCTTCGGTCCCAAGAAATTGAATGGCCTCGTCTCGACGACGCCGATGATTCTGAACGGTTGAGCCGTCTCGCCGAACGCGGCCATCGTGCGCGCCGGGACGTACACGATTTGGTCGACCGCGCTTTCCGGCGACGCGAAACCGAAGGCCTCGGCGAAGGCGCGGTCGACGACGATTGCCTGAACGGCCTGGCCTTCACGGTTCTGGAAATCGGTGGCGGCATGCTCGGGCGAGAACGTTCGCCCCGCGAGCACCGGCATTTCGAACACGGAGAAGAAATCGTGCCCGACCCCGGTGCTCAGCACGCTCTTCGTGATCGCGTCCATGCCGGGCGACGTCGAAATGCCCATCACCATGAACCCCTGCCAAGGCGTGACTCCGACCTCCGTCACCGCCTGGACCTGCGGCACGCGCGCGAGCTCTTCGCGCAACGTCGCGGTCGACACGTGCGTGACCCGGCTATCGTTCTCGATCAGGACGAGCGGGTCGGATCGGGTGTCGAGACCCGTTCGCAGCAGATGGCGGTTCTGCAGCCAAGCGATGGTAACGGCGATCAGCAGGAAGCTCGCGACTGCGAATTGACTGCCGACGAGCAGCGTCGCAAGCGCTTTCGGCCCGAGCTGCGAGCGTGACACGCGTAGAGCGCGCATCGGCAGCACGCGCGCCAGCACGAAGGCCGGATAGGCGCCGGCCGCAACCGTCGCAGCCACGGCGACCGCCGCGATCGTGAGCCAGAATTCGGGCGTCGCGGCCACGATCGCTCCCAAGTCGGCGTTGACCAGCCGCTCCATCGGCGGCGCCAGCAATCGGCATACGACGAGCGCCACCGCGAGCGCAATCGCGGTGAGCACGGCGGCCTCGAGCAGGTGCTGGAGCATGACCTGCCGCGGCTGCGCGCCGAGCGCCTTGCGCACGCCGACCTCGCGCACGCGCCGCGCGGCGCGCGCCGTCGCCAGGTTCGCGTAGTTCACGCACGCAACCGCGAGGACGAGCACGCCGAGCGTCAACAGCATGGCGCCGACGGACAGCGTGCTGCCGCCGAGCACGAAAATCTGCCCGTCGACCGCGTTGCCGAGCACGTCGCGAACCGGAATCGCGGAGAAACCGATCTTCGCGAATCGCGCGACCTCCGCCGGCACGTGTCGCGCAGCGAACGTCGCGAGCTCGGCGCGGAGCCGCTCGAAAGTCAGGCTGCCGTCGGCCGGCAGCAACAGATAAGTGATTGCGCTCTCGCCGAGCCAGCTCTCGACGTCCTCCGGCGGCGCGCCGGGAGGGCGGGCAGCAGCGCGGATCGTATCGCGCACGTCCGCCGACACGAGCAGGTCGAACGGCAGCGCCGCCGCCGCGGACCGGCCGAGATGCGACGGCTCCGGGATCGGCCCGACGACGCCCGTCACGACCGCCTCGGCGGCGTTCTGCACGATGACCGCGCGGCCGAGCGGATCGGCGTCGCCGAACAATCGGTGCGCGAGGTCCTGCGTCACGACGGCGCTCCGCGGTTGGCCGAGCGCGAGGTGCGCGTCGCCCGCGACGAAGGGCAGGTCGAAAACGTCGAGAAATTCGGCGTCGACGGCCGCGGCCTTGGCGCGGACCGCGCGATCGCCGGCTGCGAGCGTGGCGTCGTCGCCGAGCTTTATCGCACGCGCGACCCGCTCGATCGCCGGGTACTCCGCTCGCAGGTATTTCGCCGCGTGCACGGACGTGCTCGTGTCATCGGCGACCGACAGGCTGCCGTCGAGAACCTCGACGTTCGTCGTGAGCACGGCGATCCGGTCGGCGTTCGCGAAGTGCTGCTCGGAGCGCTGCCAGAACGTGACGAACGCGTACGCCCCGACGAAACAGGCGAGGCCGAGCGCCAGCGTGACCACGTTGACGGCGGCCGCCACGGGCGAGCGGCGCAGGTTTCGCAACGCGAGCGACAGGTAGTGATTCAGCACGGCGCCGGCGCGGCCTCCGGAATCTCTCACGGCGAGGTCGCGCGACTCTACCACGCTCGGCCGAATCCGGAGTGGCTCGGGGACGGGCGCGTGGTAGGATTCTGCGTGCGTCGAGGGGCGCATCCAGTCCGCGGAAAGGACAGAAGTCCACCCTTAGCACCGGGTTTCGTTACACACGAACACCTTTCTGCCCGTAGATGCGGACGTCGGGCGCAACAGGAAAGGAAGTTCGTATGCCGACACGACCGCTGCCCCCTCGTCCCGACCTCGACCACCTCAAGCACCAAGCCAAAGACCTGCGCGACGGCCACGCTGCCGCTAACGCCGCCGCGATTCGGCAGCTCGAGGAGTTTCATCCGCGCCTCGGCGGCAAGACCGACGCGGCGATCGCGACCGCCACGCTCACGCAAGCCGACGCGCTGCTCACGATCGCGCGCGAATACGGCTTCACGAGCTGGCCGAAGCTCAAGCGTCACGTCGAGAGCCTCGACGCGTTCGAGCGGCGCGTGGGGCGCCTGCGCGCCGAGTTCGCCGCCGGTGACGTCGAGACGCGCCGGCGGCTGCTGAAGCCCGCGCACGACGTGCGGCGTTTCGAGCGCCACGACCCGCACGCGTCCTCCATCTCCGACGGCGATGCCAGGCTGGTCATCGCGAACGAGGAGGGCTACGCGTTCGCGAGCAAGCACGAGAGCTTTCTGCACCTCGATCCGGCGGTGCAGGACGCGATCGCCGCCGTCCGCTCCGGCGATCGGGAAGGGTTGCTTGCGGCGTTGCGCGAAGACCCGCGCGCCGCGAATCCGTTTTGGGTGTCGGGCTTCGCGGCGCCGCGGCACCTCCCGAACGACTCGATCCCGCTGTTCTGCGTGAGTGAGGGATCGTTCCGCGGCACGAACCCGCGCGGCAACGAGTACGAGCTCGTGCGCGACCTCGCGAGCGCGGGCGCGGAGGTCGACCTCGAGGGCGGCATGCCGCTCGTCGCCGGAGTGAGCTTCGGCGTGATTCGCGCGGTCGAGGGGCTGCTCGATGCCGGCGCGGCCATCGACGGCGTCGACGGCGACGGCGCGATGCTCGCCTACGCGCTGCACTTCGGCTACACCGACATCGCCGAGCTCTTGGCGCGTCGCGGCGCGAAGACCGACCTGCGCTTCGACGCGGGCCTAGGGAAGCTCGACGCTGTGAAGCGTTGGTTCGCGCCCGACGGATCGCTCGAACCCGGCGCCGGCGCGCTCGTCGACCCATACGCGCTCGAGGCCAAGCTCAAGGGCGAGTCGCCCTTCCGCTGCGAGCGCACGCGCGCGAACGTGCTCAGCCAGGCGCTCTATTTCGCGTGCACGCACGGCCGGCTCGAGGTGGCCGAATTCCTGCTCGCGCGGGGCGCCGAGATCGACGCGGTCGTGCCCGGCCTCGACTACAGGGGCACCGTGCTGCATCGCGTCGCCTCGATGGACGTGGGCGGGCGCCGGCTGCCGTGGACCGTCGAGCAGGTCGTGCGCTTCTTGCACGCCCACGGCGCGAACCTAAGCGCGCGCGACGAGGTGTTTCACGGCACGCCGCTCGGCTGGGCACGGCACGCCGGGCGGCACGAAGCCGTCGCGTTGCTGCGCTCGCTCGGCGCGACGGACTGAGCCCGTCTTTCGCCGGACGATCGTCTCACCAGAGGAAGGGCACGAGCCGCTTCGTGCGCAGCATGTACTCCGGATAGACGTCGGGGAAGAGTTTGCGCATGTCGCGTTCCTCGCGAAACGCGCCCACGACGAAGTACGGGATCAGGATCACGGCCCCCAAGAGCGCCGGCGGGAACACGAGCGCGGTGCCGATCAGCATCGCGGCCACGCCGGTGTAGATCGGGTGACGCACCCACCCGTAGGGGCCCGACGTCACGAGCTGGGTCTGCGCGCCGACGGTCATCGGCATACCCCAGCTGCTGCCCATCGTGAAGCGCGCCCAGCTGCCGAACAGTAGGCCGAGCACGCAGAGCGCGGCGCCCACGAGCGCCGCGCCCTCGCGGTGGTCCCACGTGAGCGTCGGAAAGCGATCGCCGTAGCGCAAACCGAGAGCGGCCACGACCACGAGCACGAGCCGCAACAGGGCGCGGACCGGCGAGTATTGGCGCGCGCCGGGCCTCTTGAGTAAGGCAGCCACGAACCAGATCGCGACGAACGCTATCCAGGAAATCGAAACGATTCTTCCGTATATCGCCAAGCTCATGGCCGGTCCGCGCTCGGTGCGTGGCAGTGACAGAGCATCTTCTCACGCCGCACGGCCGCGTGTGCCGCACGATTCGAACGCGCGATCTGGGTGCCGCGGCGGAGCGGCGGCCGCTAGACTCTGCGCCCATGAGCACCGCCGAGCTTTCGATCGAAGCGCGCGTGGCCCAATGCGACTGGGCGCGGATCGCCGTCGACCTCGACGAAGGCGGCTGGGGGCCGCTCTCCGGCCTCTTGACGCCGGCGGAGTGCGACACGCTCGCCGGTCTCTACGCGAACGAGCGGATGTTCCGCAGCCGCGTCGTGATGGCGCGCCACGGCTACGGCCGCGGCGAGTACCAGTACTTCGCGTATCCGCTGCCTGCGCTCGTCGCCGAGCTGCGCGCCGCGCTCTACGCGCGGCTCGCGCCGATCGCCAATCATTGGAGCGAGCTCCTCGCGAGCGACGTGCGCTATCCCGCCGCGCACGAGGAGTTCATCGAGCGCTGTCATCGCGCCGGGCAGACGAGGCCCACGCCGTTGGTGCTCCGCTACGGCCCGGGCGACTACAACTGCCTGCACCAGGACCTCTACGGCGAGCACGTGTTTCCGCTCCAGGCAGTGTTGCTCTTGTCGGCGCCGAACCAAGACTTCGTGGGCGGCGAGTTCGTTCTCACCGAGCAGCGGCCGCGCATGCAGTCGCGAGTAGAGGTCGTGCCGCTCGCGAAGGGCGACGGCGCGATCTTCGCGGTTTCACAGCGGCCGCGCAGCGGCACGCGCGGCTATCACCGCGTGACGATGCGGCACGGCGCGAGCCGCATTCGCTCGGGCCGGCGGTTCACGGCCGGCGTGATATTTCACGACGCGAAGTAGCGAGCGCCGCACCGTCGAGCCGCCGGGCGCAGCCGAGCCGAAGCGCCATGCTGAGCGCTAGAGCGGAGCCCAAGCATGCGCGTGAAACAACCCGACTTCTTCGCTGCCACGCTCCGTTCTGCTCAACACGCTGTTGACATGCCTGCGTGCGAGCGTATAGTCGCGCGCCCATGTTCAAACACGCACCAAATTTCGCAGAGCTCGCCGCGCCGTGCACACGGCGCGCGGCGCACGCGTACGTCCATTCGTTGCGACGAAACGCGCTTGCGCCAAGCGATGCGGGTGAACGAATGCGCTGAGCCTTTCTAGACAATCGCGCTGGAAGGCTCCGCGAAATCGCGAACCTTCCAGCGGCACGAAGAAGCCCTGGTCGGTTTGCGCTGACTGGGGCTTTTTTTCGCCCCGGCAAAGCTCTTTAACGACAGGAGACGTCATGAACATCAAAGAGATCGTCAAAGACAACACCGTGCGCTTCGTGCGCTATCGGCAAGGCTTTGCCTACTACGGCGTGAACGTGCCTGGGCAAGGCGAGCACGTATTCCCCGTGCCGCTCGCGGACATCGGCGACGCGACGCTCGAGCACGAGGACAAGGCGATCCTGTTCATGCGCTACATCCGGCGCGCGCTCGAGGAGCGCACGTTCGTGCGGCGCACGTAGCTCGTTTCGGTGGTGGGCGTAGCTCAACGGCAGAGCTTCAGGTCGTGAACCTGCGGACATCGGTTCGACTCCGATCGCTCACCCCATTTGTTTCGCTGCAGTTTAGGTTCGCGCGGCGCCGGCCGCCGCGCCCGCCGCGACATGTGTCCTAGTGTCGACGCGAGTAGCGAACGACGCGAGCGCATCGAGCGAGAAGTCGGCGTCCCAGCGCAGCGACGCACCGTCGAACGTGACTCGCAACACCTCCGGGTTCCGAATCGCGCAGGCGTGCTCGAAAGCGAACCTGCGGTCGATGTGCTGCAGCAGCAGCCCGATCACGTTGCCGTGCGACGAGATCGCGAGCGTGCGCGCGACGGAAGTCGTGACTACTTGCAACGTGGCCTCGTACATCCGTGCCTGCGCCTGCCGCGACGACTCGCCGTCGGGAAACGCGAAGTCGAAGTCGGACCATACCTTCTTCCAAAGGGTGTCCCAATCGTGCACCGGATCGCGTGTGAAGCTTCGCTCGCGCAATCCCGTTACGTGGTTGACGGGTAAGCCCGCCCGCTCGGCGAACGGCCCGATCGTGTCGACACAACGGCGATAGGGGCTCGAGTGGACTTCTTCGATCCCGAGCGCGAGCAGTGCCTCGCTCAGCGCGGCCGCTTGATCGCGGCCCGCGGCCGTGAGCGGACGATCCTCGTCGCGCTCGGTGGGGACGTAGCGGGTCTGCGCGTGGCGCACGAGGTAGATCTGTCGCATGTTTCCGCGGAATCGCCGAGTCGAAGCCGGAAGCCCTAACGCGGCTGACCGTTGCGGAACTCGTACGTGAGCTCGTTGCACGGATGCGGCTCGTACGGCACGTCGGCGACGAGCACGGTGTCCGACCCCGCGTACTTGTCGGTGAAGTACACCGGATCCTCCGCCACGTACTCGCGCGTCAGCGCCCACTTCAAAGGATCGAGCTTGAACCGCTCGACGATGTGCAGCTTGTCGCTGTTGCGCAGCGGCGGCGCGATGACGCCCGGCTCGAAGCCGACGGTGTCGACCACGAGCACGTCGCCTTCCCACCGCCCGATCGAGTGACCCGCGTAGCTCGGCGTGCTGCTCGCGGGGTGCTCCTTCACGTTCATGTGGATCACGCGCTCGAAGCTGTAGAGGCCGTAGTTGACGACGATGCGGTCCTTCTCCTGCGTGATCCGGTTGACCGCGCCGTCGAACACCCAGTCCATCAGAATGCTCGTGGGCCGGCAGCGCAGCCGCGGGTTGTCTTGCGGCGACCACATCTGGAACGCGTCGGCCTCGGCTTTGCCGCGCGCGGTGTAGGTCACCGGCCGCGCGCCCCAGCCCGACGGCGGGATGTCCTTCATCGCGATCTTCCCCGCCGCGACGTCGGCGACCATGCTCTTCGGCACGAGCCCGCCGCCGCCGCCCGGCGGCACCGCGATCACGTACTGCTCCTGCGCCCAGTCGCCGGTGATGTTCGGCTCGCCTGTCGGCAGGCGCTTCGGCCGCTTCGAGACGTCGACCTTGGTCGTCTCGAATTGGTCGTTGCGATTGTGTTTCGGCGCGTTGCCGATCGTGACGTCCTCGAGATAGCACGATGCGGGATCCTGGCGATGCGCGAAGCCGTAGACGGTGACCGTCGCGCCGGCCGCGAACATCTCCGGCGACCAGCCCGAGCGGCGTAGCAGCGTCGCGGCGCGCATTTCGCAGCGCATCGCGAGGGGCTTGCCGTCGGCGCCGGTCGAGTCGAAGTACAGATACGAATGCGGGTTCACGAAGTCGATGCGCGTGATCCGGCCGGTGAGGGTTACCGGCTTCGAGCGGTCGAAAAGGCCGAAACCGTGATGCGCGAGCGCGGCCGTTGAGGCGCCGAACGTAACGACCGCAAGCACGGCGGCGAGCGCCGACTTTCGGTGTCGTGAAACGTTTCGTGTGCGCGGGCGGCAAGCCGCCGCACATTCCTTCACTTCCGGATGCACTGAGATTCTCCCCCTAGGACGCTCGAGCCAAGTCTAAGCCGCGGCGCTCACGGCGCGCCACGGCTGGGTGTCTCGCGTCTCTGCGGTCCGCGACGGCACGGTTCGTGCAACGACATCCGGCATCTTTCAGCAGCGTGGACGCGCGCCCTAACGGCATCGCATCGCGAGGAGGATCGGCAATGAGCAAGACACCACTGGAGGCTGCGCGCGCGTGCTTCCGGGCCTACGTCGAGCAGGATCGCGCCGCGCTGGAGGCGCTGCTCGACGACGATTACCACTTCTCGAGCCCGCTCGACAACGCGCTCGACCGAGCGACCTATCTCGAGGTCTGCTGGCCGAACAGCGCGACCATCGCGAGCTTCGACCTGTTCTACGAGGTCGAGGACGCCGACCGCGCGTTCGTCGTGTACGAAGGACGCACCACGGCAGGCAAGTGTTTTCGCAATTGTGAAGTCCATACCGTGAACGACGGCAAGCTCGTCGCCACCGAGGTCTATTTCGGCTGGAACGTACCCCACAAAGCGCGGCCGGGCGAGCACGTCGACCATTGACGCCGCACACTCGCGGCGAGGCCGGTGATTCCGTGAACCGGTAAAAAGGGCGCACCTGCGCGTGGACCACACGGTCGCCGACCATTACCCCTCGTCCCGGTTGCCACAAATCCGCAGCGCCACGCATCGGACGGTGACTACAATCGCCGCATGTCCGTCGCACCTTACGAGCTGTCCGCGGCGCCTACCGGTGCTCGTGCCTCCGACGCCGCGCCGCGGCCTTCTACGCTCTATTGGTTGTGGGGTGCGTTTTGGCTGCTGATGATCGCCGTGGCGATTCAGGACGTTCTGCACAGCCCGGGGATCAGCTGGTGGGAACCGGTGCTGTGGGAAGGCAGCTCGGCCGTCGTGGCCAGTGCTTGGATGACGCTCGTGCTGCGTTCGCGCGGCTACCACGCGCAATTCCTCGATCAACCGCTGCGCTGGTTCGCTTATCACTTGCGCTGGCTGCCGCTCGCGGCCGTCACGTTCATCCCCGTGGTGTACGGAGTGCGGCACGGCGTCTACGCGTTGGTTGGGCGGTCGTACGGCCATCCTGCGTGGTCGTTCGTGTTCGTGTACGAGTCGGTGAAGATCCTGCTGTACTCGGGGCTGTGGCTCGGCATCGTCTTCGGCTTCGACTCATACGCACAGTGGCAGACGCAGCGCCGCCGGCTACTCGAGCTGCAGAGGACCCTCGCCGAGGCGCAGCTCGCGCAGCTCAAGTCGCAGCTGCGTCCGCACTTTCTGTTCAACGCGCTGAACACGGTGTCGGCGCAGATGAACGTAGACGTCGCGCGCGCCGATCGGCTACTCGCGCGGCTCGCCGATCTATTGCGCTTGAGCTTGCAGTCGGGCGAGCGGGAGACGACGCCGCTGCGCGACGAGCTCCGCTCGCTCGAGCTCTATGCGGGGATCATGCTCGAGAGGTTCGCGGATCGCGTAACCCTCGAGTGGCGCGTGGATCAGAGCTTGCTCGACGCGCCGGTACCGGCGCTGCTGCTCCAGCCGCTGCTCGAGAATGCATTCAAGCACGGCGTCGAGCGTAGCCTCGAGCGGGTTCGCATCGAGATCGCCGCACACCGCGACGGCGAGTGGCTGCGGCTCGCCGTGCGCAACACCGGCTCGGCGTTGGCCGACGGGTGCCGCGACGGAATCGGCCTGCGCAACGTGCGCGAGCGGCTCAGCGTCATCTATGGCGGCAAAGCGTCGTTCGAGCTCGCGCCGGATGCGGACGGAGTGTCCGCGAAGATCGCGATACCGTTCAGCGCATGAAGGAATCCGACGCCGGCGCCAGAGGCTTGCGCGTGCTGGTCGCCGACGACGAAGCGCCGGCGCGCGACAAGCTGCAGCGCTGGCTCACCGAGCAGGCCGACGTCGCAGCCGTTAGTCTCGCCGACGACGGCCTCACCGCGGCGCAAGCCATCGAGCAGCAGCGACCGGACGTTGCGTTCATCGACATCCAGATGCCGGGGCTGAGCGGCCTGGAAGTGGCCGCGCAGCTCGAGGAATCCACCGCGCCGCTCATCGTCTTCGTCACCGCGTTCGACGAGCACGCGGTGAAGGCCTTCGACCTGAACGCGGTCGACTACCTGCTCAAGCCCTACGACAAGGACCGGCTGCTCCGTTCGCTCGAGCGTGTGCGCGAGCGGATCGGCGCCGGCACCCGCCGCACCGCCGCGGTCGCGACTGCCCGCGCGCAGACGAGCTCGAGCGAGCGGTTACTCGTGCCGGACGGCGAACGACTGCACCTCATCGAGAGCGCGTCGATCGAGTGGCTCGAGTCCGACGACAACTACGTGCACGTGCACGTCGGGGAGCGCCGTTACCTGCTCCGGCGCACGCTTCAGGACCTGCTCGCGCAGCTCGGCGAGCTACGCTTCGCGCGGATTCACAAGTCGGGGGCCGTGAACATCGGCGCGATCGCCTCGCTCACGCCTTTGTTCAAGGGCGACTACGAAGTGCATCTGCGCAACGGCCGCACGCTGCGACTCAGCCGGCGCTACAAGGACCTGCTGTTCGCCCGCATGGGACGCTAACGCCCCGCTGGTCCCGGCTCCGGTCCCGCTCGCCCCATAACCGCTGCCGCGGACGGCGGGCGCGCCGAAGATCGCTCCATTGGACTTCATCGAAAGGAGCCTTCGATGTCCTCGAATACGGCGGCCGCCGGCGAGCGCTACGACTTTCTCGACTGGCTGCGGGTCATCGCGATCTTCGTTTTGTTGTTCTTCCACACCGGCATGCTGTTCGTGGGATGGGGCTGGCACGTGGTCAACGGCGAAACGATCCCCCTGTTGCAGTGGCCGATGGACATCGCGCACCGGCTCCGCATGCCGCTGCTGTTCGTCATCGCGGGCGCCGGCATGTGGTTCGCGCTACGGCGGAGATCGGGTGCGCAGTTGCTTCGCGAGCGCACGGTCCGCCTGTTGCTGCCGCTGGTCTTCGGCATGTTCGTGATCGTGCCGCCGCAGATCTACTACGAGCGGTTGTTTCGCGGGCAGTGGAGCGGCGGCTACCTCGCGTTCTATGTCGAGCGCGTGCTGCAATTCCAACCTTATCCGCACGGCGACTTCAGTTGGCATCACCTGTGGTTCATTCTCTATCTGTACGTCTACGTGCTGCTGCTGATTCCGGCGATGCTGTGGTGGAAGCGGCGCGCGGCGGCGCCGCGGCCGGGGCCCTGGATCCTCGCGCTTGCGCTGCCGCTCGGCGCGAACGAGGCGCTACTGAAGCCGCTGTTCGGCGAGTCGCACAACCTGGTCAGCGACTGGTATGTGTTCGATCACTATTTGCTGCTGACGCTGTACGGGTACGTGCTTGCGTCGCTGCCCGGCGGCTGGAAATGGCTCGCGGAGCGGCGCGCGCTGCTCCTCGGGATCGGGCTCGCGGTGCTCGGCGGCATCATAGCGCTGCTCGTCACCGGCGCCGTTCCGCACGGCGGCGCCGTCGACTCCGTGCTCGCCAACGTATTTACGTGGCTCCTGGTGTTGGCGTTCTTGGGATACGGTAACCGCTACCTGTCGTTCGCGAATCCGCTGCTGCGCTGGGCTCGAGACGCGAGCTATCCGATCTACATCCTGCACCAGACGGTGATCGTGGCGATCGGCTACTACGTGATCCAGGAGGCATGGGCGCCATGGACGAAGTACTGGATCGTGTTCGTCGCGACGCTGATGGTCTGCGTGGGCGTGTACGAGTACGGCGTGCGACGCCTTGCCGTGCTTCGCTTCGCGTTCGGCATGAAGGCCAAGCTCGCGACGCCCCGGGAGGACACCCGCGTTGCCCGCGACACGGCCTAGTCCGGCGCGCAAGCCGTTGGCCGGACGTCGAACCGTGCGCCCACGTCAGCTCCTTCGAGCACGATCGGGTGCTTTCCCTTCCATGGACGAGCGACCGGCGGCGTGTTACAGCTATGCGCCGATTCCCGGGAGAACGACGATGCGGACGAGATACTGGATGTTGCTGTCGACGATCGCGCTCGTACCGCTGGCGCACGTCGCGGCCCATCATTCGCCGGCAATGCTGTACGACCTGAGCCGCGAGATCTCGGTGACGGGCGTCGTCACGGAATTTCAGCTCGGCAACCCGCACATGCGCATCTACTTCGACGTCGACAACAACGGCACCACCGAGAAGTGGCTCGCCGAGGGCGGCTCGCGCACGCAGCTGATGCGCGTGGGCTGGACCGGCATGGACGTAAAGCCGGGGGACAAGATCACGCTTCGCGGGCATCCGCCGCGTGACGCCACCGCGAAGCTCATCCACATGACGCATATCGTCTTTCCGGACGGGACCGAGCGGTTCACCGAAGACATCCAATACGACGAATTCAACGATCGCCGGAGGCGGCCGGAATGACCTTCGGACTTGGGTCTCTACAGCGCGCGAAGAGCGGCGCCGTTCGCGCCCGGAATCTGCTGCTCGCGGCTTTGCTCGCGGCGCCGTTCGGCGCGTCGGCGCAATCGGCCGACCCCGTCGCGCCGTTCCTCGGCACGTGGAGCGGCGTGTTCACCACCCAGACCAACCGGTACTGGACGTTCGCCGACCTGCAGTGCTTCGTCGGCTGCCCGCTCGACTTTTACAATGGGTTGAGCGCGCTGCTCGCGGATCCCGCGAACGACAAGACCCCCGCGATGGCGTTGGGCGGCCAGGCCGGTGCGGTCTCGCTCGTCGCGCTCGACGCGATGCTGACGCCGGCGGGAAAGCAGGTTCGAGCGGCCAACAAGCCGGAGGACGATCCGAAGTTCATCAACTGCCAGCCCTACGGCTTCGTCCGCGAGGTGACGAATCCGTTGCCGGTGCAATTCCACCGCGACGGCGATCACCTGGTGGTGCGCTACGAGGAGTGGTCACTGCTGCGGAACATCTATCTCGACGGCCGCCCGCATCCCGACCAGAAGACGCCGACGCTGCTCGGGCATTCGGTGGGGCGCGTGGAGAACGGTGCGCTGGTCGTGGAGACGACCCGCCTCACGCCGGACCTGATCTCGGACACGTCGCAGGCGGGTCACAGCGGCGAGCTCACGGCCGTCGAACGCTACACGATCCGCGACAAACCGCGCCGCCTCGAGCTCACGCTCACCCTCACGGATCCAGTGACGTTCACGAAGCCCCTGGTCGTGACCAAAACCTGGCTCTACA
>DASQOL010000201.1:0-3345 GCA_035644475.1 Gammaproteobacteria bacterium
AGGCCCGGCAGCGCCGCGAGCGCCGCAGCGTCGCGCGTGCGGAACCGCTGCTCGGGCGCGATCACGGTTCGCGCGTCGTCGAGCGAGCCGAGCCTCCACAGCAGCGATTCCGGCTTCAGGCGCGCGCCCCCGCACGCGGGGCACGCGTCGTACGAGCGGTACTTCGAGAGCAACACGCGCACGTGCATCTTGTAGGCCTTGGATTCGAGCCACGCGAAGAAGCGCTGCACGCCGTACCACTTGCGCTGCCGCCACGACCCTTCGCCCTCGATGACCCACGCGCGTTGCTCGGGCGTGAGGTCGCGCCAGGGGACGTCGACGGGCACACCGCGCTGCTTCGCGTAGCGCATGAGGTCGTCCTGACACTCCTTGTTACTCTTCGTCTGCCACGGCTTGATCGCGCCGCCGGCGAGCGACTTGCTCTCGTCCGGGATCACGAGCCGGTAGTCGATCCCGATGGTGCGGCCGAAGCCGCGGCAGGTCTCGCAGGCGCCGACCGGGGAGTTGAACGAGAAGCTGTTCGGCACGGGCTCTGCGTAGTCCAGGTCGCAGTGCGCGCAGTGTCGTTGCGCCGAGAACTTGAACGCCCGCTCCTCGGCGACCGCCATGGATGGCGGGAGTGCCGCGAGCGCAGGAGCGCGCTCGCGGCCACCGTCCCCGACGACGCGCACGGTGACGCGGCCGTTGCCGATCTTGAGCGCCGTCTCGAGCGCCTCGATGAGCCGCGCGCGGTTGTTCGGCTTCCACGCCAGCCGGTCTTGGATCACCTCGATCCGCTTCTCGTCGCGCGCATGGATCCGCGTGTAGCCTTGCCTCGTGAGGAACTTCTCCACCTCGTCGCGGCTGAAGTTCGCGGGCACGGTGACCGTGAACGTCACGAGCACCCGCGCCGCCACGCGGCCGACGGCGGGCTCGCGCGCGAGCGCGGCGTAGATCGACTCGGCGTCGTCTTTCCGGACCTCCCGGCCGCAACTGCGGCAGAACAGCAGCGCGGCCCGCGCGAACAGCAGCTTCAGGTGGTCGTTGAGCTCGGTCATCGTGCCCACGGTGGAGCGCGACGTGCGCACGGTGTTGGTCTGGTCGATCGCGATCGCCGGCGGGATGCCCTCGATCCGGTCGACCTGCGGCTTGTCCATGCGGTCGAGGAACTGGCGCGCGTACGGCGAGAACGTCTCCACGTAGCGGCGCTGGCCCTCGGAATAGATGGTGTCGAACGCGAGCGACGACTTGCCCGAGCCGCTCACGCCGGTGACGACCACGAGCTCGTTCAGCGGCAAATCGAGATCGATGCCGCGAAGATTGTTTTGCCTCGCTCCGCGAATGCGGATCACGTCATCGCTCATCTAGGGTCCGGTTCGATGCGCACGCCGCGGACTGGTTGCCCGCGCCGCGGCGCCGTGGAGAGTGTGGTTGCGGGGCTGACCAGGCGCTGACCAGGGTCTGACCCCGAAGGGGTCCGACCCTAATTCCTCTGACGAAGGCATTGTGCCGGAAACCGAGATGGGTCCGCGAGCGGCCCACCTCAAGCCCCGCCGAGCTTGCGCGCTGCCGGCGGGTCAAATAACGTGAGCGCGCGACGAGCGCGCGAGCCGCACGAGCGGCGCGCCTCGCGCCAAAGGGGGAGCAAATGAAGAACGCAAGCCTCGCGGCGACCGCCGCGATCCTCTGGTCGGCCGCGGCCGCAGCGCAATCGCCACCCGAGATTCCTTTCGACTCGGTGGCAAGCTTCCTGCAACTGCCGCAGGACACGTATTTCGGGGAGGTCGCCGGTATCGCGGTGAACTCCAACAAGCACGTGTTCGTCCTGTCGCGCGGCAATACCACCGGGCCAGCCTACGGCGCGGCCGCAACGCAGCTGCTCGAGTTCGATCAGAACGGCCGCTTCGTCCGCGAGATCGGCAAGAATCTCTACGCGTGGTCGTTCGCGCACACCGTGCGCGTCGACCGTTACGACAACCTCTGGGTCGCGGACAAGGGCTCCGACGTGGTCGTGAAGTTCGACCCGGCCGGCCGCGTGAGCATGGTCTTCGGCCGCAAGCCCGAGGCGTCGGACGAAAGCGCGCATCCGCTCGAGCATCCGCAGCCGCCGCTGCCGCCGGTCGACGGCTACTTCCGCCAAGTCACCGACGTGGCGTGGGACTCTTTGGACAACATCTACATCAGCGACGGCTACATCAACTCGCGCGTCGCCAAGTACGACAAGGACGGCAACTGGCTCGCATCCTACGGCGAATACGGCTCGGGGCCGGGCCAATTCAACACGCTGCACTCGATCGCGATCGACGCGCAGGATCGCGTGTACATCGCCGACCGCGGCAACCGCCGCATCCAGGTGCTCGACACCGCGGGCAAGCTGCTGAGCACGTTCACGATCGACGTGCCGGTGCCGCCGAACGCGCCCGTCGCGATCGGGGCCCGGCCGGCGGAGACGGGCGGCGGCGCGCAGACGCAGCGGCCGGGCGCGCCGTGGGCGCTCTGCATCACCCCGCCGCCGAACCAAGTGCTGTACGTCTCGGACTCTTATCCGGGCCGTATCTACAAGCTCACGCTCGACGGCAAGGTGCAAGGCTGGCTCGGCGGCTCGGGCAAGACGCTCAAGAAGTTCGGCTGGATTCACGAGCTCGCCTGCCCGTCGGAAAACGAGCTCTACGTCGCCGAGCTCCTGAACTGGCGCACGCAGAAGCTGCTGCTCCATCCGCGGTGAAATCACGACCGACGAGCGAGCCATGAGCAAGACTCTCCGTTCCGCCATCAACCGCCGCCGCGTTCTCGCGAGCGCGATCGAGCTTGCGGCGGCCGGCGCCGCGTTCGGCTTGCCGCTGCTCGCGCGCGCGCAGAACCGGGCCGCACCGAGCGCGGGCGCGCCGGCCGCGGCCCCGGCGGGCGCGGGCCCCGCCGGCGGCGGCCCTGCCGGCGGCGCGGGACCGCTGCCGCCCGGCACGCACCTCGTGCTGCTCGGCACCCAGGCCGGCCCCGGTGTCGGCCTCACGCGCAGCCAGACCGCGAGCATCGTCGCGGTCGACGGCGTGCCGTATCTCTTCGACTGCGGCTACGGCACGGTACGGCAGCTCACCGCGGCGAACGTCGGCGTCGCGCGCGTGAGCACCGTGTTCCTCTCGCACCTGCACAACGACCACACGTCCGACCTGGTCGCGCTGTTCGCGCATCAGTTCACGGGCAGCAAGGCGACTCCGACCGAAGTCTACGGCCCGCCCGGCACGCAGGCGCTCGTGCGCGCAGCCGGTGACTTCCTGCGCGCCGACGTCGAGATCCGCAGCGTCGACGAAGGCCGCACGAACCGCACCGACATGCTCGTGCACGGTCACGACGTCGCCGCGACGGCCG
>DASQOL010000202.1:0-8764 GCA_035644475.1 Gammaproteobacteria bacterium
AAACCAGTCCATGAACTGGTCCCACGTACGCGGGTAATCTCGACCAGCAGCTAGGGATTCCGCGGAACGGCTCACCCCTATATATTGACGCAGGTGGAGCTAAGTGGATACCCCATAGTTGCATACAGTATAGCGGTCAAGCCGCGCGAGTCGGGCGGCGCGGCCGCGAAGCGCTACGACACTGGCGGCAGGGTGCTTGCCGCGATGGCCGAACTCACGCGGTAGTGTTCGTGGGCATTGTAGTCAGCGCGGAAGCCCATGCTCGTCGTACCGGGTGATCTCGGCGTCGCGCCGCTGATCGCGGCGCGGAAGCGACGCACAGCGCCTGCCGATCTTGAGCAGCTCTTCGCGCAACGGTTGCCCTCGCGCGCGGCGGACCCGTTCGAGCCGTTCGCGAAGGGACCGAATGACCGCAGCGCTTAGCGTTTCTCCGGTAGCTCGAGCGATCGCGAGAGCCAGTCGCGCGGCTTCCGGGTCTTTGATGTTGAGGATCATATCCGTTGCCGTGACCTATCAACCTCTGCATACACTACGACCTGCGGTCACTGTTCGACAACCACCAACTGCGCTCCTTGTCGCCAATTTGCAGCGCAACCCCGATCGCGGTAGAACAAACGTATGCGCTACCTCGTACGCGCCACGCTCAAACCCGGCCTAGCCCGCGCCGTCCTCGACGCCATCGACCGCCACACCCTCGGTCGCGGTTCCGTCGCCGAAGGCGAATACCTCCGCAACATGCAGGCAGCGCGCCGCGCCGACGACGGCACGCTCAAGTGGGTCGAGATCTGCTACTGCTCCACGCCGCTCGCCGAGGAGCGCCCGTACTGGGAGCGCTACTTCGAGCTCACGCGCGTGCAGGACGCGCATCATCGGCGCACCTGCCGACACGAGAACGGCACCGAGCCGTGGTCGTGCGAGGGCTGCGACTGCACCGAGCGTCTCGAGCGCAATCTCGCGCGAAAGGGGCATTCGTTTCTCGACTGGCTGCGCCGCGAAGCAACACGAACGAAGGCCTAGCGCGAAGGGGAATCCCAATGTCGAGTCGCAGAGACTTCTTGTGCGCGACGAGCACCGCCGCGGCCGCCTGGCTCGCGCTCGGCGCCGCGCGAAGCGCCCGCGCGCAGAACGCGCGCAAGGAGATCCGCGTCGGCGGCAAGCGAATCAAAGTCGTCGACATCCACGCCCACTGCGCGTTCCCCGAGGTGAACGAGCGTGTGCCCGGCGCCAACGCGCCCCGAGTCGCCCCGCCCACGCTCGTGCTCGGCCCCGAGCGCTTCAAGTCGATGGACGAGCGTGGAATCGACGTGCAGGCGCTGAGCGTGAACACCTATTGGTGGTACTCGGCCGAACGCGAGGCCGCAAAGCAAATCGTCGCAATCCACGACGAGGGCCTGGCGAAGTGGTGCAACGCGAACCACGAGCGGTTCGTACCGCTCTCCTCGGTCGCGCTCCAGTTCCCCGACCTCGCGGCCGAGCAGCTCGAGCACGCGGTGAAGAACCTCGGCTCCCGCGGCGCGTCGATCGGCGGCCACGTGAACGGCGAGCCGCCGTCGGCGCCGAAGTACGACGCGTTCTGGGCGAAGGCGCAAGAGCTCGACGTGCCGGTGTTCATGCACCCGAACAACGCGCTCAACATCGCGCGCGACGGGGCGCTCGACGGCCGCGGCAGCCTCCCGAACATCGTCGGTAATCCGCTCGAGACCACGGTGTTCTTGAGCCACATGATCTACGACGGCACGCTCGACCGTTTCCCGCGCCTCAAGCTCTGCGCCGCGCACGGCGGAGGCTACCTGCCGTCGTATCTCGGCCGCAGCGACCAGTCGTGCACGTTCCGCCCGGACGCCGACTGCGCGAACAAGCGCAAGCCCAGCGAATACTTCAAGGACCAAATCCTCGTCGACACGATGGTGTTCTCGCCGGAGGCCCTGCGTCACCTGGTCGCGGAGACCGGCGTGAGCCAGGTGGTCTACGGCTCGGACATGCCGTATCCCTGGCCCGACACGATCGACATCGTCGTCAACGCGCCGTTCCTGCGCGACGCGGACAAGGAAGCGATCCTCGGCGGCAGTCTCGTCAAGATGTTACGGATCGTGGCTTGACGGCCGAGACGGTCGTCTGCGTCGGTGCGGTGGTGCGGCGCGGCGACTCGGTGCTGCTGGTGCGCCAGTCCGCCGGCCATTCGCTCGCGGGGCAGTGGACGGTGCCGTGGGGCCGCCTCGAGGACGGCGAGTCGCCGCTGGCCGCGGCGCTCCGCGAAGTCGAGGAGGAGGGCGGCGTGCGCGCCGCCGTCGACGGCCTGCTCGGAATCCAGGAGCTGCCCGAGCCGTGGCTCGGCTGGATCGCGCTCGTCTATCTCTGCTCGCACGCGGGCGGCGAGCCCGAGCCGCGCGACCGCGAAACCGACGCCGCCCGCTACTGCACGCTCGCGGAGCTCGGCGCGCTGCGTGAGCCCGTTGAGCCCTGGTCGAACTGGTTGGTGCGGCGCGTCCTCGCGGGCCGGTTCACGCTCACCGCCGCCGACGCGTCGAATCCTCTCACTGGGCGCGGCTCGTTTTTGTAGGCGACAATACGCCGCATGACCTTGCCGGGCCCCCTCCGTTACGTCGCCACCGCGGCCGTCGCCGCGGTGCTCGCGGTCGTGTTCTTCTACGTGCTCGACATAGTGTTCAGCGCGAGCCGCGAGCCGAGCATCGGGATCATCGAGCGCTGGATCGTCAAGGCCACTTGCGATACGTACGAGCTCGCGGGCTCGGTGCGCGACCCGAAGGGCACGCCGATCCCGTTCGCGATCGTCGAAGCGTCCTACCTCGACGAGCGCCTCACCACGCGCAGCGGGTCCGACGGCAGGTACAAGATCCTCGCCGACATGCCGATCTGCGAGCGGCAGCCGCGCAGCGCCGCCGTCACCGTCATCGCCGACGCGCACCGTCCCGCGCGTCAGGTGCTGCCGTTCGACCAGACGACGCTCGACGTGGTCCTTCAACCGGCGAGCTACTGAACGATGACGCTCCAAACCCGGCTCGCGCTCGAGCGCGCGCCGTAGCAGAATCGGCAGTCGAGCACGCTTTTCCGGGGGGACGATGCCAAGAGTGAGCCGCCGAGAGTTCGTCGGCGCGACGGTGGGTACGGCCGCGCTCGCGGGCCTGCTGCCGCGCGGCGCCTCGGCCCAGACTCGGCCGAACGTACCCCGTCCGAATGTACTGTTCATCCTGGCCGACGATCTCGGTTACGGCGACTTGAGCTGCTACGGCCGGCCGGACTACGAAACGCCCGTTCTCGACCGGCTCGCGACCCAAGGCGTGAAGCTCACGAGCGCTTATGCGGCCGCGCCGGTCTGCACCCCCACGCGCTGCGCGCTCATCACCGGCCGCTATCCGCAGCGTCTTCCCGTGGGGCTACAGGAACCGCTCTCGGCGCGCTCGCCGCCGCATCTTGGAATTCCGCAGGACCATCCGACGATCGCGACGCAGCTGAAAGCGGCCGGCTACGACACCGCCTTGATCGGCAAGTGGCACTTGGGCTGGGATCCGCAGTTCAATCCCACGCGCCACGGCTTCGACGAGTTCTTCGGCAGCCTGAGCGGGGCGGTCGACTACTTCACGCACGTCGCCGCGGACGCGAGTGAAGGCGGGCCGGACCTCTGGGAGAACACCACGCGCGTCGAGCGCGGCGGCTATCTCACGGACTTGTTCACGGAGCGCGCCGTGGACTACGTGTCGCGGCGGCACGCGCAGCCGTTCTATTTGAGCCTGCACTACAACGCGCCGCACTCGCCGTGGGAAGGACCCGACGACGCCGGCGTGGATCACACGCGTCACGGCGGCGGACCGATGGCCGACGGCGGCTCGCAGCGCGCCTACGCCGCCATGATGCGCAGCATGGACAGCGGCATCGGCCGCGTGCTCGAAGCGCTGCGCCGCGCGCGCATCGAGCGCGACACGCTCGTGGTCTTCACGAGCGACAACGGCGGCGAGCGCTATTCCTACAACTGGCCGTTCTCGTTCGAGAAGTTCTATCTCAACGAAGGCGGGATCCGCGTGCCGGCGATCGTGCGCTGGCCGGGCGTAGTGCCCACGAACCGCACGGTGGACCAAGCGGTGATCACGATGGACTGGACGGCCACCTTCCTCGCGCTCGCGGGCGCCGCCGCCGGCGCGGGTTACCCGCTCGACGGCGAGAACGTGCTGCCCGTGCTCACGGGCGAGCGCGGCGTCTATGATCGCGCGCTCTTCTGGCGAACCCGGACGCGCGATGCCGCGCGCGTGGGCCGTTGGAAGTACGTCAAGGATAGCGGCGAGGAGCACTTGTACGATCTCGCCGTCGATCTCGGCGAAAAGGCCGAGCGCAAGGCCGACGAGCCGGACGTCTTCGCGCAGGTGAAAAAACAGTACGACGCGTGGGCGACGCAGATGCTGCCACGCCCCGCCGCATAGGAAATTGGGGACATGTTTACTTTTTCGCGCGCGGCGGCCTAAACCACCGGTGGGCATATGAAGAACTACAAACGAGTCTTTCTGGTGTTTTGCGGTGCTCTGCTCGCCGCCGGCGTAGCTGCGCAAGAACCGACGCCTCCGCCCACGCTCGGCGAGGTCTACATTCCCGCCGAGGCGATACTCAGGAAGGCGCCGAACTATCCCGGGCGCGCGCTCGGAGTAGGCCGAGAGGGCTGGGCGAAGGTGAGCTTCATCATCTCCGAGGAAGGAGAAGTCATCGCGCCGATGATCGAGGATTCGAGCCACCCCGACTTCGACGAGCCGACGCTGCAAGCCATCGAGAAATGGCGCTACAAGCCGGCCACGCTCGACGGCAAGCCCGTCGAGCAGAGTATGGTGCAGACGATAATTCGCTATCAGCTCGAGGGAGGCGGCGGGGCAGGGACGGGGGCGGGGGCGACAACGAAATTCATCAAGAAGTATCGCGAGATCTACGACCTGATCGTCGCAAAGAACCTCGCCGAGGCAGACCCCCTGCTGCAAGCGCTCGAAGAGGGCCAACTCAATTTCTACGAGCAAGCCTGGCTCTGGTGGATGAAGTACGTCTACCTCGATGCCACGGGAACGGCGGCGCCTTCGGCGCTGGAACAGGCATTGCGCAAAGCGCTCGGCAGCTCGGAGAACGCGTTCGACGACTACCTGCAGCCGGACGTATACGTACAGGCGTTTCAGCGCCTGTTCGTGGTGCGCGCGCGAAGTGGCGACGTCAGCGGTGCGGTGATGGCGTACGAGCAGCTCAAGGCTTCGCAAACCGCAAAGAAGTCGAAGCACTACGCAGAGGTGATCGCGTCGCTCGAGCCCATCCACAGTGAGCTCATGGGGGTCGTCAAGGGTCCCGAGATATTGCGGCAAGCGGCGCGCGTAGAAGAGAACGACTACTGGGTGCACCGAATGCTGCGCCGCTCGTTCGCCATCGGCGACGTGCAGAGCGGCAAGCTGGACGTCGTCGACGTGCGCTGCACGCGGCACAACCGCCGCTTCGCCTCGTTACCCAGGGACGCGGTGCTGAAGATCCCGGACAGCTGGGGCGACTGCGGCGTGTACATCAAGGGCGACGTGGGCACGACCTTCGCGTTCGAGGAATACCCGGACAGCTACGCAAGCGCGGCCGACCCCGCGCCAGTCGCGCCGACGAAGGAGTAGCGTCCTCGGCGGCGGGGCAGAATTGACTTTTGGTGCCATGCTCACGCGCAAACCTAGCTAGCGGAGCCGGAGCTCGACCAAAAGTCCACGGACGGCCCGATTTCGCGGCTGGGCGTGTACGTCGGTGTTCGTTGCAATTACCATGACCGAGCTGTGTCCGGTGCAGGCAATGTTTTCGGGGAGGAGTCCACAATGAGCTCTCGATCCGGCCTTCAGCGTCTCGCGCTCGGCGTCGGCGCGCTCTGCGCCGCGCCGTTCGCGGCCGCGCAACCGCCCGAGCCACCCACGATCGAAGAGATCGTCGTCGTCGCGCAGAAGCGCGAGCAGAGCGAGCAGGACGTCGGCATGGCGGTCACCGCGTTCACCGCCGCCAGCTTGCGCGAGCGCGGCGTCGACCAGCCAGCCGATCTCGCCGAGCTGATCCCGAACGTGAACCTACAAAACACCGGCGGCGGCGGCGCGCCCGTCGTCATCGTCCGCGGCGTGGGCCTGCAGAGCTTCAGGATCAACGACTCGCCGACCACCGCGTTCTACGTCGACGACGTCTACCAGACGTCGGTGGCGTCCGCGGAGTGGACGATGTTCGACCTGGACCACGTCGAGGTGCTCAAAGGCCCGCAGGGCGGCTTGTACGGACGCAACGCGATCGGCGCCGCCGTCCAGATCATCTCGAAGCATCCCGACCCCGACGAGGACCAGAACGGTTACGTGTCGCTCGGCTACGCCGACTTCAACAAGGCGGACGTCGAGGCGGCGGGCAGCTTTCCGCTGTCGGACAACATCGCGCTGCGGCTCGCGGGCCGTTGGGTCGACAGCAGCGGCTCGCCGTATCGCAGCATCACGGGCGGCTTCGAGCAGGGCGAGGACGACCGTGAAGCGCTGCGCGTCTCGTTGCGGGTGGAGCCGAACGACAACGTGAACCTCACGATGAACGTCCACGGCGGCAGCAACAACTCGCAGCTGCCCCCGCTGCGCGCGGTCGGCGTCTACGCGAACATCGGCACGGCAGCGCCGGTGGCGCCCACCGTCTCGCGCGCGCTCGCGGGCGCCCTGCCCCGGCTGCAGGTGGGTTTGCCGACACCCCAGGCTCTCTGCGCGTCGATCCTGCAGGGCCTCGGCTCGGATCCTGCAACCTGCGCCACGGCCACCGGCGTCACGCCGGCGGCATATGGGTTAACGCCGGACGACGTGCGCACGTCGGTGAGCGCGTTCCGCGGCTTCGAGTCGAGCGATTGGTCGGGCGTCGTATTCGACGCGCAGTGGACGCGCGGCGACTATCGCTGGCAATCGATCACGGCGCTGGACTCGATCGACTATCGGCGTTTCCAGGATTTCGACGGCACGCCGCTGCTGCATCTGCACATCGACTACAACACGAACATCGACGCGCGGTCGGAGGAGCTGCGGCTGTTCTACGAGGGCAGCGCCAAGCACTCGTGGGTGGTGGGCTTGAACTACTCGCAGGACGATCTCACGGAAGACTCGCCGCTGTACGCAGCGCAGGGCGTGCTGCCCCTCATCTTCGGCGGCGCGACCTTCAGCCCGCAGCACTACGATCAGAACACCGACACGTGGGCGGTCTTCGGCCACTCGGAGTGGCGCTTCGCAGAGCCGTGGAATCTCGTCACCGAGTTGCGCTACACCGACGAGAACCAGGACTTCGTCGGCGGCGACCGGTTGGGCTTTGCGAACGGCACCACCGTGCCGTTCGTCGCGACCGACGATTCCGCCGAGTTCGACGCGTGGTCGGGCAAGGTCGGCATCGAGTGGACGCTCAGCGACAACTTGCTGGTCTATAGCTCGGTGGCGCGCGGCTTCAAGACCGGCGGCTTCTTCGGCGGCTTCGCCACGAATGCCGCGCAGCTCCGGCCGTTCGACTCCGAGACGATCGACGCGCTCGAGACGGGGGTAAAGAGCGACTTGCTCGACGGCCGTCTGCGGTTGAACGCGAGCGTCTATAACTACAAGCGGCAGGACGTGCAGCAGAACGCCGGCGACCCGACGAGCCCGATCCAGATCAAGCGCATCCAGAACATCGGCGACGTCGACACCGACGGCGTCGAGGTCGAGCTCACGTGGCTCGCCACGGATCGGTTGTCGATCGCGGTGGGCGTCGGCACCGCCGACGCGGAGGTCACGAAGAGCTCGTTCATCCAGGCGTCGTCGCTGCCGCTGCTGCCCGACACGCCGATGCAAGGCACGAACCTCCCGAACTACGCCAAGCGCAGCGCCAACTTCGTCGGCCGCTACGACGGCGGGTTCGGCTCCGGCCTTGGGTACTTCGTGCAGCTCGAGGGCCGCTATCAGTCCGATCAGGACTTGAGCGTGATCACGCAGCCGATCGAGAAGCCGGTGTTCCAGGAACCGGGCTACTCGCTGTGGAACATCCGCTTCGGCGTCAACGCGGCCGACCGGCGCTGGCAGGCGCAGGTGTTCGTGGAGAATCTCGCCGACGAGGATTACCGGGTGCTCGCGCGCAACGACGGCGCTTTCGGCATCCACGAGCTCTACGGGCTGCCGCGCACGTGGGGCGTCTCGTACCAATATCGCTGGCACTGAGCGCGTGACCGTTCAGGCGCTCGACCACTACAACCTGCGCGCTCCGCGCGAGGTGCTCGACGAGATCTGCGCGTTCTACCGAGACGTGGTCGGGCTGCGCGTGGGCCCTCGGCCCGCGCTCCGGCGGTTCGGCTACTGGCTGTACGCGGGCGAGCGCCCGGTGCTGCATCTCGGCGAGGCCGATCCGGGCGAAGTCTGCAACGTGGACGTGGCCGGCACCTTCAACCACGCGTCGTTTGCGTGCACGGATCGCGCGGAGTTCGAGCGGCGGCTTACGCGGCTCGGCGTGCAGTATCGCGTAGCGCACGTGCCGCAGAGCCGTCAGGAGCAGCTGTTCTTTCGCGATCCCGCGGGTAACGGGGTCGAGCTGATATTCGCGATGTCCGCCTGACGCCGCATGATTAGGTCGATGTGGGCTAGTGGGAGATCGTGCTGCCCGTGGTGCTGGAATTCATCGAGCCGGGCTCAACCATTCACACCGACGGTTCGTGGGTGTATCGATCGTTGCCCAAGCACGGCTACATTCGCGACAAAACGGTAATCCTCGGCTCCGAGGAACCCGCGCATGT
>DASQOL010000203.1:0-2562 GCA_035644475.1 Gammaproteobacteria bacterium
GGCGCGCGCCACGACGCCTCCTCCCATCGGACGGCGCGACGGGTCGCCGCAGGGCGCCGGCGCGATGACGCTCAACGTCACCGACTTTCCCTTCGCCTGGTACCTGAGCCGCGTGCAGGCAAAGGTCACCGAGCGCTGGGCCGACAAGGCGATTCCCGGCCAGCAGCCGGTCGCCGTCTTCGAGATCAGCCGCGACGGCCGAGTCACCGGGCTCGCGATCGAGAAGCCGTCCGGCAACCCGTACTATGATCAGGCCGCGCTGCGCGCCATCACCGAGGCGGCGCCGTTTCCGCCTCTGCCGCCGGAGTTCTCCGGCCCGGTGCTGCGCGTGCATCTGGGCTTCAACTTCTCCGCCGAGCGAGGGTAATCAGTGCTCTGTCGAACGATGTCCGCCGTCACGATGCTCGTTGTTTTCCTGGCGCTCACCGCGCCGTGGCCGGCGCCCGCGCAGCAGACCGGCGGGCCGGGCACCGACGTGTACGTCAACGTGACGGGAGGCGGCGCCAAGAAGCTCAACATCGCCGTCCCCGAGTTCACCGTGGTCGCGGGTAGCGACACCGCGGGCAACGCCAAGCTGCTCGCGTCGGTGACCGGCAGCGACCTCACCTTCTCCGGGCTGTTCAGCGTCGTTGCCGGAACGGGGGCGATCCCGCCGAACAACCCGGCGATGCTCGAGCAGTCGTGGCAGGAGTTCGCGGCCGCCGGCGCCCACGCGGGGTTGCACGGTCTGCTCTCCGTGAGATCGGATCGGCTCGAGGGCGAGATGCGGCTCTACGACCTCACCACGCCCGAGCACCGGCTCATCGCGACGAAGAAGTTCGAGACGCCGATCGCGCTGCCGCGCAGGCTCGCGCACAAGATCGCGGACGACGTCGTCCTGCAGTTCACGGGCGAGCAGGGGATCGCGGACACCAAGCTCGCCTACGTGATGGGACCGCTCGGCGCCAAAGAGATCGTCATCTCCGACTACGACGGCGTCGGTCAGGCGCCCGTCACTCGCAACGGCTCCATCAACCTGACGCCGGTGTGGAGTCCGGATGCGCGCTCGCTCGCGTACACGTCCTACAAGCAGGGTTACCCCGACCTCTACCGCGTGTTCCCGTTCGAGCGGCGGCCCGAGCAGACGCTGGCGGCGTTCGTCGGCATCAACACGTCGCCCGCGTTCAGCCCCGACGGCAAGAGCCTCGCGCTCACGCTCAGCAAGGACGGAAACCCGGAGATCTACGTCTACACGCTGGCCACGGCCACGATGCGCCGACTCACGCGCAACGCCGGCATCGACACGGAGCCGACGTGGTCGCCCTCGGGACGCCAGATCGCCTTCATCTCCGACCGCAACGGAACGCCCAACGTCTACGTGATGGACGCCGACGGGCTGAGCGTGCGGCAGCTGACGTCGGGCGGGTTCCACACGCAGCCGCGCTGGTCACCCAAGGGCGACACGCTCGTCTATACGGCGCGCGGAGCCACGCACGACCTCTGGATCGTGAACGTGGACGGCTCGAACCCGCGCCGACTCACGGGCGGCACCGCCGACAACCAGGGCGCGACGTGGGCACCCAACGGCCGTCACCTCGCGTTTCAGTCGAATCGCAACGGACGCTGGCAAATCTTCGCGATGCTGGCCGACGGTTCGGCCCAGGAGGCCGTCACCCGCGGCGTCGGCGAAGCGACAAGTCCTTCGTGGTCGCCTCGCTTGCCGTGATACCCTTTCCCCGTTGAAGCGGACACTCCAGCGCACGCAAAAAGGAGACGTCATGCTTACGCGCTGCTCGCATCTCGTGCTCTCATCACTGCTCGTCGCCGCCGTGGTGCTCAGCGGCTGCGCCAAGCGGCCCGCGACCACGCAAGCGGCCGCACCCGCGCCGACCGGCTCCGCGAGCACGACCGCGGCCACGCCGCCCGCCCCCGCGCCGGTGCAGAGCGCGCCGCCGACGGCCGCCACGACGACGCCGGCGCCGAGCAGCACGGCCCGGCCGGCCGTGCAGGATTTCGCCGCAGTTCCCGAGCTCGCCGACGTGTTCTTCGATTTCGACAAGTACGACATCCGCCCCGGCGACGCGAAGACGCTCGACGCGAACGCCAACTGGCTGAAGTCGAATCCGAACCATCTCGTGCTCATCGAGGGTCACTGCGACGAGCGCGGTACCAACGAGTACAACCTCGCGCTCGGCGAACGACGCGCCAAGTCCACGATGAACTATCTGGTGTCGCAGGGCGTGCAGGCCAACCGCATCACGATCATCAGCTACGGGGAAGAGCGCCCACAGTGCACGGAGCACAACGAAGCGTGCTGGGCCAAGAACCGCCGCGCCCACTTCCTCGTCAAGCCCCGGTAGCCTCGGATTCCATGGCGAGGGGAAGGTGCGCCCTTCTCCTCGCCGCCTTGTTGCTCGGCGGCTGCGCGTCGGTCCAGGACGTCACCGGCGTCGCCACCCAACAGGATCTCGTCCAGCTCCGGACGGACGTGACGATCGCGCAGCAGCGCGCCCAGCGCGCGCTCGGCGAGGCCGAGGCCGCGCTGGCGCAGGCGCAGCGTCGCGAGCGCGAGCGGGACGGGGA
>DASQOL010000204.1:0-6945 GCA_035644475.1 Gammaproteobacteria bacterium
TTGCGGCGCAGGGCTGATCCATTTGTCCGCGTTGTACGGGCCCGGCGTGATCCCCGCGTGGTCGTTCTTGAAGAGAAAGTCGGTGCCGCCCGGCGACCGCATGAAGACCGTCTGCGAGCCGGGATGTGTCGGCGTGAGGTACACGACGCCCGAGATGAAGCTGTTCGCGTGGTTGTGCATGGCCTGGTGACCGCCGGTGTCGAGCACGTTGACCCACATCTCCTTGAGGGACCAGCCGATGCGCTCGCCGAACAACTGCACGCCGAAGTCGGCGAGCTTGGGAGTGATCAGCGCCGCGGCCTCCACGAACAGCGGGCTGTCTCCGGGCTTCAACATCTCGGTGTGGGAGAGATTGAGCGACGACTTGTTGCCCTGCGTCGCGAGCGCCGTGAAGCGCTCGACCAAACCGGCCACGAGCTGCCGGCCGAGCGTTGCCGGCGCGCGCATGAAGGGGATCGGGAAGAGAGCGATGACCTCGTCCATCCGGCGCATTCTCGCGAGCGTCGCGCGCGATTGTCCAGAAGCCGCCGCGCCATGCAATGGAAACGTCATCAATATTCAACGCTCCGTAAATGCGGCGCACGTACCATCCTCGTAGAGCCCGGCCCCGAGCCGCGCGCTCTGGCCATGCGTTAGCTGAATAGGGAACCGTTTCGAGAAAGAGGTGCAGTAACAATGAACGTCAAGTTGATCTCGGCGGCCCTCGCGGCCGGTCTGCTGTCCGCCGGTCCCGCGTTGTCATCTCCCGTCACGCTGGACTTCGAGGGAGCGAGCAGCTTCGCCCCCGTCGACGGCTTTTACAGCGCCCTCGGCGTGTCCTTCGGCGGCGATGCCCTGGCGATCTCGAACGACGCGGCCGGCCCCTACTACTCGAACGCGCCGACGCCGGGCACGATCATGGCTCCCGTCGGCCCGGCGGCGACCATGAATGCGCAGTACGGCTTCGCCGGCGACGCGTCCTTCTACTATTCATCCGATCAAGCGGCGGACGTCAACGTCTACTCCGGGCTCGACGGAACGGGCAGCGTGCTTGCGACCTTCCATCTTGCAGCCAACTCGCAGAACGGCTGCTCTGGACCGTTCTGTCACTGGGACGTCGCGTCCGTGTCCTTCATCGGCACCGCGCAGTCGATTCTGTTCGGTGCCGCTGCCAGCGCCGGGATCGACAACGTGTCGGTGAACATGGTGCCGCTGCCCGCAGCGGTCTGGCTGCTGCTGTCGGGTCTCGGCGGCATCGGCACGTTTCTGCGCCGCAAGCGGATCGCCTGACGGCGCCGCGCCAATTGCCGGGCGAGCAATCGCCGCGCGCAAAATCGAGCCCGCCGGGTATCCCCCGGCGGGCTTTTCGCTTCCCCGCCCGACGCAGATTGACCGGCGCAGAAGGCGCCGATGCCTGCGTCATCGGTCCGTAACGCCCCGGCCAATAGGATTGCCGGCATGGCATCGCGAGGAACCGGATTTCTGTCTGCTCTCGGATTCGCCATCGTGGGCGTCGCCGCGGCCTGGTTGTGGCTGGTGATTCGGCCCAACGAGCACTCGACCGACACAGCATCCCCCGCTTCCCTCGCCGCGCCGCCGGCCATCGTCGCGCCACGCGAGACCGCGCCGGCCGAGCCCTCGGCTCCGGCAACGACCGATGCGCCGCGCACTGCCCGAGCCCCGTCTCTTCCAACCCACCCCGTGGGGTGGGAAGACTCACTTCGCGCCTCGACGGACTACTTCGCTCTCGCTCAACGTGCAGCGCTCTCCGCGCTCGCCGGTGACTCGCGCGCGCAATACGTGCTCGGTCAGGTGCTGTCGGAATGCCGCGACCAGTTGCGTCCCGTGGCGTCGATGCAGAGCGGGAGCGCCGCCGGAAACGTCCGCGCGTACCTCGCATTGATCCCCGACGCCGAAAACCGCGCGCTGGTCGCGCGACGGATCGGGAGATGCGAGAAGTTCTTCGACGGCAGCCCCCTCGACGGCCTCGACGTTCCGGAGGGTGCGCACGACAGCAGGTATTGGCTCGACCAAGCGATAGCATCCCGCGACCCGCTCGCCGTCATGGATCACGCGCTCGAGGAGTCCGCGAGCCGTCACTGGGATTCGGTGCCGCCGGAGCATCGCGCACATCTTCTGGACGACGTGCGGATCGCCGTTACTTCGCGGGAACCCGCTGCGCTGTTCAAAATCAGTACCGTCTACTCGCTGGCGACGGTCGCGCGGGACCCCGCGCAAGGAGCAGTCTGGCTCGTTGCCGCGTGCGAGGCGGGCTACGACTGCTCGAACGCAAATCCCGACATCGGACAGGGATGTATCGAACGGCGCGGCTGCGATGCGCGTTCGACCTTGCCGGAAGCGATGCGACTCGCGCTCGGCGACACGCAGTTCGCTGAGATCCGCACCACGGCCCAAGAAATATTGGCCAGGATCAATCGCGGCGATTGGGAAGGGCTCCAGCCGTATCTCGAGATGAGATAGCCGCGGCGGCGCAAGCTCGCTCGGCAGAGGGTCGGAGGAATCGCTCGCGCAATCCCTCCGCGCCCACGCGTCAGAACGACGTCCGAATGCCGATCGCGTAGCTGCGGCCCGGCAGCGGCGCGAAGTCCTTGACCAGCGACGTGCTGCGCCGCGCGTCTTCGTCGAGCAGATTGCTGCCCTTCACGAACAGGTGCAGCGCATGGTTCTTCGTCACCGCCCAGCCAAAGTCGGCGTTCACCATCGTGTAGCCGTCGGTCGGCGTCTCGAACGCGCCGAGCTTGTTCTGCTCGTCGTACCGCGTCGCCTCGAGACCGGTCAACAAGCGCGCCGTGTGATATTGAACGCGCGCGCCATAGCGCAACGGCGGCATCCGCGGCACGTGCTCGCCACCGGCGAGTCGGCCCACCGTGTAGTCGGTGAACACGCGCACGTCGATCTCACCCGGCCCCACTTCGGCGACCGCGCGGCTGAGCTCGGCCTCGAGGCCATGAAAGTCCGCGGCTCGCTGGATGTAGACGAAGATCGGCAAGCCGCTCTCCTCGTCGTTCTCGCCCGTGGCCTCCGGGAACGTGAAGTTCGCAAAGTCCGTGTAGAACGCCGTCACTCCCCAAGTCGTCTTCCCGGCGGTCTTGCGGACGCCGACGTCGAGGTGATGCGAAGTCTCCTTGCCGAGCGTCGGATCGCCGATCTCGAAGCTGCCGGACGCGATGTGCGGACCAAACGCGTACAGCTCTTCCGCCACCGGTAAGCGCTGCGCGAGCGCCGCGTTCAGCGCGAACGCGACGCCGTTCCCTAGCTTGCGCAGCCCCGAGAACGACAAGCTGGTGGCGTTGTCGTCGACGTCCGGCAGACCCGGGGTCGTCGGCTCTTGCCGTTGGTGCTCGACGCGGCCGCCGAGTGAGACCGACCATTGGTCGAGGTCGCGCTGCTCGATGGCGAACAGCCCGAGGTTCTTCGTGTCGACCGGCGGCACGAACGACTCTTCCCCAATCGCCTCGAACTGGCGGTCCTGCAATTGGGTGCCGAACGTGCCGCGCCAGGCGCCCATCGGGGGGGTCAGAAGCTCGATCCTCGCCTCCTGGCCGCGATTCTTGAAGGTGGTGCCGGGCTCGCCGCCCTCGAGCTCGACATGCTCGTAGTCGTTCGAGCCGAACCGCACGTTCACGGCTTCGAGCGCGCCGGACAAACCGGTCCACCCGCCCTTTAGATCGACGCGGTCCTGATGCAGATCGACGCGCACGTCTTCTTCGGTCGGCGAGCCGTAGTTGGTCTCGAAGTGGCTCACCGAGCCGCCGAAGAACGCGTTGTCGCCGATCCATGAGGCGCCGACGGCCCCCGACGTCGCGTTCAGGTCGCTGTTCGGCAACGTGCCGGGACGCTCGTCGGAGCCGACGACCGCGGGGCCGGGGATCTCGTAGTCGTCGGTGGTTCGATGCGAGCCGTCGACGTGCCACGCGAACCTTTCGCCGCCGCCATCGAGGCGAACGGCGCCGCCCCGCTCGCCGAGGGCGCTATCCCCGCGCAGCTCGACGTCTCCTTCGAAGGGGCGATCCGGCGCCTTCTCGGGAATTCGGCGCGTGACGGTATTCACCACGCCACCGACCGCGCCGCTGCCGTACAGCAGCGTAGTGGGTCCGCGAAACACTTCGATCTGCTCGGCCGCCAACGTGTCGATGCCGACGGCGTGATCGACGCTGATCGTGGAGACATCCATCGTGTCGATGCCGTCCTCCATCGTTCGCACGCGCGTGCCGGCGAGACCGCGGATGATCGGCCGCGACGCCCCGGCGCCGAAGTAGGACGCGCTGACGCCGGGCTCGGCGGCCAGGGTCTCGCCGAGATTCAGGCCCTGCGCGCGCTCGAGCGCTGCGCCGCTTAGCACGGTGACGGGTTGAGCCATTTCCTCCGCGGACGTCCGCCGCGGGGTGCCGGTGACGACGATCTGGTCGACCGCGTTTTCTTGAGAGCTCTGAGCAAAGCTCGGGGTGGGCAGAGCGCTGCCGATGAATAGCGAAGCGCCGACGCACGCCGGTAGACGACGAATAGCCATGTTGTTGCTTCCTTGATCTGCTGATGAACGGCCACGACCGCGGCGCGAGGCCGAGGTCGGTTAAACCCGAACGAACAGAATCAGGAAGCGAGCGGGGGTCCGCGCGCGCGCGCGGTGATGACCTGAACGGAGACGAAAACCGCTGACGCGTGCGGAATGATCGCAGCGGTCTGCGGCAGGAGCGGCACGTGCTGGGCGTGACCGACATTGCCCGTGGCGACCGCGGCGAAACTCAGGCAGGTCTTGCAGAGGTCGCCGCTCGTGTGAGCCTTGAAGTCCACCGCGTGGCGGACCGCGGCGAACTGGACCGCGGCGAAGGCGCAAGCCAGCAGCGCGAGCAGCAGAAGCTTGCGCACTCGCAAACCGGGACGGCGATGGTCCGTCGGGGACGTCACGCGCCTGAGCATGCTTCGGCCGCGCGAGAAATACAACCGAGAATCCTTGAACTGCGTATCGTTTTCAGTCGAGCCAGGCGAGCACGAGCTCGGTGCCGTGATGCGCCGCGTCGAGCGCGAGCACGAGCGTGGCGAGCACGCTCGACGGCAGCGAACGCCGGCGCGGCGCCGCGAGAGAGGGCGGAGGCGGGCCGCGACCTGCGAGCCGCGGAGCATCAAGGCTGCCCGGCGAGCCGGACGAGGGCGTCGAGGACTTCCTCTTCCACCCGATTGAGCCGCGCGACCTGCGGGTCTACGCGAGCTGGAAGTTCTGACCTGTCACTGAGAGGGCGTGTGCCGCCGCGGCCGACCACGTGCACGGTGTCGCGGCACGCGCTCTAGCGGCGCGTCGTAGCCCGCGCGCGCCTCGGCGATACCTTCGCGAAACGGATTCCGTACGGTCACGCCGCCGAGGTCTGCACCGTGCTGCAAATCTTCGGTGAGCAACAGCGAGCAACCTTGCGCCTGCGCCGCCGCCACGACCGTCGAGTCCCACCAGCTCAGCGTGTGGCGCCTCTGGACGTCACGCGCTCGAACGAGCAAGTCGCGATTGGTCTCCTGGGGCTCCCACTCAAACAACTCGGTGACCTCCCCCCATGCGTCGTCGGGCGGCACTCCCGGCCGTAGCTTGCGTGTGATGGTGGCGTAGTACTCGCAGAGCACCTGTACGCTGGTGCGGCCGCGCTGCTCGCGCCAGAGGTCGCGAAGCCACGCTTCAGCGAGTTGCTGCTTGCGCGGATCGCGTGCATCGCGCGCGTAAACGAAGACGTTAGTGTCAACGAAAACTGTCGCGATCATGTAGCTCGTCCCGCGTGGGATAGCGCTCGCCCTCCATGCCGAGCTTCACCGGTTTTCTGGCGAGATAGCTGCGCATTGCGCGTTCGTACTCTCTGGAGTGTCGCATCGTGCGCTCGAGCAGCTCGCCGACGTAGCGCGACAAGCTCATGTTGAGCTCGGCGGCATGTTGACGCGCCCACTGCGCCGTCTTCTCGTTGAGCGTAATCGTGATGTTTTTCATGGTGCTGGAAATATTACACTGGTTCAGTGTAATTAACCATCACACGTCGCGCGCGGCGAGAAGCCCGATCTACGACGCCCCGATCGACGAGCTTAGTAGCGCAGGATCGACATCGGGCTGTCGCTCGACGCGTGGCGCCGCGACTCTTGTTGGCGCCGCTTGATGCGCAGGAAGATCTGCCGGCGCTTGGCCGCGAGCCAATCCTCGCGAGTCGCCTTTTTTCCGCGCAGCGTGGCCTCGTTCTGCCGGTACTCGCAGAACTCGCGGTAGCCTTTGACCTCGTGCTTGAGGGCCTCCAACACGAGCTCGGCCATCAGCGCGTCGTCCAGGAAGCCGATGCCGGGGATCTTGTCCGGGATCATGTCCTTCGCGACCGCGAAGTAGCCGAGAGCCGCGACGATGCGCCGCCGGTCCTCTTCCGGCAACGGCCACTCGGAGTCGTCGAGCATCTCGAGCAGAACCCCGAGGTCGGTGAGGCGTGTCTGGATGTATTCCGGAGCCCCTTTGGTCTTGGTGACCTGCCGCAGCAGGCGGCGAGCTCCGTCAACGAGCTCTTTCTCGGCGCGTTTGGCGTTCTTCTTCCAGACGTCGTCCATCACTCGGCGGTAGTAGCCGAGGTCTTCGTCGCTGAGCTCGAGCACGATCTTGACTGGCATCTCTCGTTCCCCCGATTAGAGGCGTTATCGTTAGGCCGGGAATAGTAAAGGGAAACCCGCGGTTATGCGACGTTCAGAGCGAGTCGTAGAAGTAGTACTCGCCGGCCCTCACGAGGGGACCATGTAGCATGAGGGTAGCGTCGCTACCAACGAAACGCACCGTGAGCGCCGCATCGGGCGCCCCTTCTCCGTAACAAATCGCGCGCGACTCGGGCACCGTCGACCAGTCGACGGTGATCACGTTGTCCTTCTTCCGCACGTGGCCGAACCCACATCCGCCCCGAAGAGGCGGTTCGAGCTCGAACCGCGGGCTCTCCGGGGTGACCG
>DASQOL010000205.1:0-20748 GCA_035644475.1 Gammaproteobacteria bacterium
GCAGGCGAGCCGCAAGACGCTCATCTATCTGAGCTACGCGGTTTCGATCGCGTTCGTCTACTTGAGCGCAGCCATCGGCCTCACGATCCCGAGCATCAACTCGCTGCTGATCTGGATCGTGTCGGGGCTCTGGGGCGGCTACACCGCGGCCAACGTCCTCAAGTGGTACTGGTGGCGCTTCAACGGCTACGGATTCTTCGCGGGGATGCTCCTCGGAATGGTCGGGGCGCTCACGTTGCCGACGCTGCTCGGCCCGATGTTCCCCGAGATCTCCGCCGACGTGTTTCCGCTGATGAGTTTCCCGCTGCTGCTGTTGCTGTCGGCGGCCGGCTGCCTGGTCGGCACGTATCTCACGCCCGCGAACGACATGCGCCTGCTCATGGACTTCTACCGCCGGGTGCGGCCTTGGGGTTTCTGGGGCCCGGTGCGCGCCGCGGTGCTGCGCGAGGATCCCGCGTTCCCGGTGAATCGAAACTTCCGCCGCGACATGCTCAACGTGGTCGTCGGCACCGTGGTGCAGACCGTGCTCGTGGCGCTGCCGCTGTACGTGGTGCTGCGCCGGTTCGACGGCGTCGCCGTGTGCCTCGCGATCCTCGCGGTCGGCGGCGTGGTGTTGAAGAAGAATTGGTACGACCGGTTGAGTAACGACTGATGGCGGCGCGAGAGGACGACAGCAAGCTGCCCTCGGGCGTGTACGGACGCTTCGACTCACGCGAGCGCGAATACGTGATCGGCGAGCCGCTGACGCCGCTGCCGTGGATCAACTATCTCGGCAGCAAGGCGTTGTATTCGATCATCTCCAACACGGGCGGCGGCTACAGCTTTTATCGCGACGCCAAGCTGCGCCGCCTCACGCGCTATCGCTACGACAGCGTGCCGCTCGACAGCGTCGGCAAGTATCTATACATCGCCGACGGCGGCTGCACGTGGAATCCGGGCTTCAGGCCCACCTGCACGCCGCTCGACCGTTACGAGTGCCGCCACGGCTTGGGCTACTCGCGATTCCGGTCCGGCAAGAACGGCCTGCACGCCGACTTGGAGGTATTCGTCGCCGACGACGACGACGTCGAGCTGCAGCGGCTCACGCTCCGGAACGTCACCGCCGTGCGGAAGACCGTTCAGGTCTATTCGTACGTGGAGTGGTGCCAGTGGAACGCCGAGGACGACAGCGGCAACTTGCAGCGCACGCTGTCGCTCGCCGAGTGCGTCGTCGAGGGCAGCCTGATTTGCCACGTCACAGGCTACCGCGAGCGACGCTCCCATTACAGCTTCCACGCCGTGAACCGGCCGATCATCGGCTTCGACACGGATCGCAGCGCCTTCTTGGGCAACTACGGCGATCTCGAGGATCCGGCCGTCGTGCGCGCGCGCCGGCCGCGCAACTCGATCGTGAGCGGCTGGTGGCCGATCGCGTCGCTGGCCGTGGCGGTAACCTTGGAACCCGGCCAGTCCGACGAGCTGACCTTCGCAACCGGATTCGCGGAGAACGCCGCGGCGGAAAAATGGAGCGCCGACGGCTCGCCCAATCTCGTGGCCGCACGCCGGGTCCTCGAGTCCTTAAACGACCGCGCGCACGTCGCGCGCGAGCGCGCGCGACTCGGGCAGCGCTGGGAATCCGTTTTGGACGTTCTCCAGGTGAGCACGCCCGATCCGAATCTCGACGAGCTCATCAATACCTGGAACCCGTACCAGTGCATGGTCGCGTTCCATCTCGCGCGCAGCGCGTCGCTGTTCGAGACCGGCCGAGGCCGGGGAATCGGTTTCAGGGACTCGAACCAGGACTGCTTGAGCGTCGTGCACGTGGTGCCGGACGAGGTTCGGCAGCGACTGATGCATCTCGCAGCCACGCAGAAGAGCGACGGCAGCTCCTATCATCAATATCAGCCGCTGACGCGCACCGGGAACGCGGACATCGGCGGCGGATTCAACGACGACCCGCTATGGCTGGTGCTGAGCGTCGCGGCCTATATTCGCGAGACCGGCGATCTCGGCTTTCTGGATACCGCCGTGCCGTTCGAGGACCGGCCGAACGATGC
Organism: Gammaproteobacteria bacterium; assembly: GCA_035644475.1. Lineage (GTDB taxonomy): Bacteria > Pseudomonadota > Gammaproteobacteria > Steroidobacterales > Rariloculaceae > FEN-1219. Next base: position 2,037 of record DASQOL010000205.1, read on the forward strand.
CGCGACGATGCGCGATCACGTGGAAGCGTCGTTGCGCTACACGTCGAGCCGGCTCGGAGCGCACGGCCTGCCGTTGATCGGCCGCGCCGACTGGAACGATTGCCTCAATCTCAACGCCCACTCCTGGGACCCCGACGAGTCGTTCCAGACGGGCCCGATGCGCACGAGCGGCCGAGCCGAGTCCGTCATGATCGGCGCGCTGTTCGTGCTCGCGGCGCGCGACTTCGCCGCGCTCGGCGACGCGCTGAACGAGCCCAACACTGCCGCAACGCATCGCGCGGCGGCCGATGCCATGGCGGCGTCGATCGAGCGGCACGGCTGGGACGGCGCCTGGTTCCTGCGCGCCTACGATCACGAGGGTCGCGCCGTGGGCAGTCACCGTAACGACGCCGGCCAGATCTTCCTCGAGCCGCAGGCGCTCTGCGGCATGGCGGGCATCGGCGCGGCGTCGGGCCGTCTCGACATGGCGCTCGACAGCGTGTCCGAGCGCCTCGCCTGCGAGTACGGCGTGCAGCTGCTCGCTCCGCCGTACCGCAAGTATTCGAGCGAGCTCGGCGAGATCTCGACCTATCTGCCCGGCCTCAAGGAGAACGGATCGGTGTTCTGCCACACCAACCCATGGCTGATCATTGCCGAAGCCAGGCGCGGGCGCGGCGATCGGGCGCTGCAATATCTGCGCGCCGTCGCGCCGACGTACCAATCGGACCCGGACACGCGGCGCACGGAGCCCTACGTCTACGCGCAGACGGTGGCGGGCCTCGCGGCGGCGAAGCCGGGCGAAGCGAAGAACTCCTGGTTGACCGGCGCCGCGTCGTGGTCGTACGTCGCCGTCACGCAATACCTCTTGGGGCTGCGCGCGGACGTGGATGGCCTCGCGATCGACCCGTGCATCCCGCCGGAGTGGTCGGGCTTCAGCGCCCGGCGCCGGTTCCGCGGCGCGACGTACGAGATCGAGGTCGTCAACTCCGGCGGCGCCGGGCGGGGAGTACGAGGCATGCTCGTCGACGGCGCGCGGGTGACCGGCAACGTGGTGTCGCCGGCCGAGCCCGGCGCCACCGTTCGCGTGCGCGTCGAGCTCGGCTGACGTGGCTGCGCGCACGCATCGCGAGCGGCCGCGCGGCGAAGCGCTCGAGCTGCGAGACGGCCGCTGGAACGTCGTGGTGTCGCCCGGGCGCGGCGGCAGCCTCGAGCTCTGCGAGCTCGACTGGCTGCCCGTGCTGTCGCCGGCGCCGCGGCTAGAACGCATCGGGCAACCGCCCGCGTCGTGCTGCTATTTTCCGATGATCCCGTTCTGCAACAGGATCGAGAACAGTCGCTTCGCGTTCGGCGGGTCGATCGTGCGATTGCCGGAGAACATGGCCGGGGAGCGGCACGCGATTCACGGTCACGGTTGGCAAAGGGCGTGGCAGGTCCAGGGTGCTGACGCGACGCGCTGTCGCCTGTCGTACCGCCACGAGGCCACGCCGGACTGGCCATGGGCTTACGAGGCGGAGCAGTCGTTCGAAATCCTCGGCAGCTCGTTGCGGATCACCCTCGGCATTCGCAATCTCGCGCCGGCGCCGATGCCGTGCGGGCTCGGCTTTCATCCTTTCCTGCCCGCCGCCGAGGGCGCGAGCCTCGCGTTTCGCGCTGCGGCGGTTTGGGACGGAAGCGCCGGCGAATTCCCGCGGCGGCGAGTTGCGGTACCGCGTGACCTCGATTTCTCCGACGGCGCTCCGCTTGCGGAGCGGCTCGGCATCGATCACTGCTTCGACGGCTGGGAGCGTACGGCGACGTTGAGCTTCGGCCAATCGCGCCGCAGCATCGTCGTGGAGGGCTGCGCCGCTACCGAACGCCTCGTCGTCTACGTACCCGCGGACGCCGACTACTTCTGCGTCGAGCCGGTCACGCACGCCGTCAACGCGATCAATCTGCCGGACCCCGCGGCCGCGGGGCTATGGACCCTCGAGCCCGAGGGCCATCGGGAAATCACGATGTCGATCGGCGTGAGCTCCGTCCCCCGAACATAGGCCTCCGGCGATTCGCGCTTCGAATAGTCAGCGGCGCGCGGCTGCGTACGTCTTGGCGAAGCCGTTGCGCGCATTGGTGACCGTGAACGTGCCGTCGCGCTGCGCGGCGACCTTTAGCCAGTACGCCTTGCCGTTGTGCACGGGCGCCGGCGGCGCGCCGGCCCCCGGCGCGGCCGCCGCCACGGGCTCGATCGGCATGGCCGCGGGTTGCTCGTCCACCGTATTGGCGATGAACGCGCCCGGCACCGTGTACTCCTGTCCGCCGAGCTGCGAGAAGTGCAGCTGCCAGAGGTCCTCGAGCCCGGGCGCGGCGAACAGCACCTTCATCGTGTCCGGCTGACCGCCCTTGCGCGTGCCGTTGTTCATGATCGCCGCGCGCGCGCCGATCGCGTGCACGAGCACCGGGCCGTTGGAGATCGGCTGACCGTGGTGCGAGACAATGAACAGATCGACCGTGCCGAGCCGGTTCATCGGGCACATCAAATCGTGCTCTTTGTTCCAGGTGAGGTCGCCCAAGTGCAACGCGCGAAATCGGCCGAACGTGAAGTGACTGCCCACCGACTGCGCGTTCTCGCTCGGATCGGGGTCCATGGGCTTGTAGCTCGCGCAGAGCGGGTTCGGCTGCCCCGCGCCCGGTAGCGGCTCGCGGATCGCCTCGCCGGCCGAGGCCACGATCCGTACGTCCACGTCGCCGAGCTTCACGCGGTCGCCGGGTTTCGCGACGACGTGCGACGCCTTGGCGTAGAGCTGCGGATAGACGGCGAGAAACGCGTCGGCGCCGGGGCCCGGCTGGACGTTCGCGCCGTGGTCGATGAACTCGGCGATGGGGATGCGCGCTGCGAGCGTCTCCATCGCGCCGAAGTGGTCGCCGTGGTAGTGGGTGGTGATCAGGTGGTCGATGCGCCGGACGCCCGCGTCCTCGACGGCGGCCATGATTCGGCCGGCGTCGCGGTCCGCGGCGGGCCCACCGTTGCCCGTGTCGATCAAGAGCGACTCGCCTGAAGGCGCGACGAACAGCGTGGCGTTGCCGCCCTCGACGTCGATGAGGTAGATGTCGAGCGTGGTGCGGGGTTGAGCCGTGGCCGTGGCGGCCCCGAGCAGCGCGAGCAGGAACGATACGAAGCGATACATGGCGCCCTCCGTCAAACCTTGGCCTTCGGAAAGTGTTGTTGCGCGACGTCGACGTGCACCCAGTCGTGCATCGCCTGCTCCCACACCGAGCGAATAGGCGCAGGGAATTCCGGGTCGCCGAACCCGCCGACCGCTACGCCGACGAAACCTGGCCGGAGGCCGGCGTACCAGAACACGGTCGAGCCGCAGGTAGGACAGAAGTGCTGCGAGAAGCTTGCGCCGGAGTCCGTGGCCCGCGAGTACTGGCTCGTAACCCCGCGGATCTCCGCGTCGGCTTGCGCGTAGTAAGCGCCGACCCCGAACGGCGACCCTGTGCGGCGCTGGCACTCGAGGCAGTGGCAGGCGACGACGGCTGACGGCTCGCCGCGCGCTTCGACGCGGACCGCGCCGCAGGAGCAACGAGCCGTGCGTTGCATGGCTCGGACCGCCGTCGCCGGCGACGAAGTTTCGGAACCCGTCATCGAAGCACCCCCGCGGGTCGGATCATCGTCGCACCGCGCACAACCCTCAATAGACAACCCGCTCCACGGTCCAGTCCGCCCCGTGGCCGGAGCCCAATATGTTGCCGTCCTTGAGCATGCAGATGAGGTCGTCGCTCGGAGGCAGGTAGAAGGCGCTGCGGCAGGCGCCGGGAATCGTCCACACCTCGGTCCATGTGTTGCCGCCGTCCTTGGTCGAGACCGCAAAGTTTTCGACGACGACCGGCCGGTTCGGCGCCACCACGGCGACACCGTTGGTCGCATCCCGAAAGCCGACGCCGACGCCCATGCCTTGGAATCGCAATTCGCGCCACGTAGCGCCGCGGTCGATCGACAGCGCACCCTTTCTGAAGCCCCCCGAATAGATCAGCCCGGCAGCGGCGTTCACGAACCGCGCGTCCGCCGACGGCGCGGCCGACTCCTTCCAGGCGTTGCTTCCAGCGTCGTACACGAACCATTGCTCCGGCACCGCCCACGCGACGAGCCGCTCACCGAACACGTCGAGCCCTACGCTTCGTAACGGGTGTCGCTGCTGGGGTCGCGCCGTCCCGAGCACTTTCCACGGAACGCTCGGAAGCTCGAGGAAATTCGGTCCGCGCAAGAGCAGGGCCTGAGTGTCCGGAGTTCCCGCAACTGCAACCACGAAGTCGCTGCCCAAACGCGCAATCCCCGTCACGATGCCCGGCGCGCGCGCACCCGTCGACCACGTCGCACCGCGATCGGTGCTCAGCAGCAAACGGCCTTCGGTCGTTCCGGCGTAAAGGCGGCCGTCTTCGAAGAACACCGCGTCGACCTCGTCGGCAACCCCGGTGTCGCGATTGCTCCATTGCCCTTGCGGCGAGCGCACGAGCACCTGACCGAGCGCGCTGCCGAAAAAGGCGTTGCCCCCGCCGTCAAACACAGGAGGCGTCATCGCAACGGTCGCTCGTTTGCCGAGCTCCACGATTTCGCGCGCCGACGTTGCTTTCGGCCATTGATCCTTCATCGACGGCTGGTTCGCCTTCGTGATCGCGCGGTCGATGATCGAGACCAGTAGACCGCCGCCGGTCGACACGGAGGCATCCCTGTACGCCCAATTCGACGTGCCGTTCCAGCGAATGGGATCGGCGGCGAGAGCTGCGGCGATCTCCGGATAGTGCGCGCGCACCAACGGACCTTCGCCGTCCGCGTCGCTCATCTGCACGACGGTCGCGCGAAGGGGCCCCACCGGCTGCTGCAGCAACGTGCCGAGGTCCGTGAGCTTGCCCGCCTCGACGGAGAACTTGGGGAACATCCCTTCGAGGTCGACGCTGGCGGGGAGTTGATAGAACCCGAACCACGAAGAGTCCAGCCTTAGCAGCCGGTACTCGCCCGGCGGGAGCCACGCACCGTACATCGCTGGATTCGGAACGACGGGAGTCTTCGTCTCGAGTGTGTAGTTCCGGCCGCCGTCTCGTTCGACCACGAGCCTGAGATACGGCGCGTCACCGTTGTTCGCGACTCGCGCCACGGCGAAACCCTCCGTGGCCGCGCGCTCGCTCGGCGGGGGTTCCTTCGCGGAGGCAACGCAGCACGAGAGGGCCACCGCGAACGCCAGGAGCGATCGAGGCGCAAGGAAGTCCTTGCGGTAGCCGTGGAGTCGCATCATCCGAAACCCCCGTTCACGGATCGTAGCTCTGCCTCCCCCAAGCGCCGCGCGGGCGCCATCCGCGCACGAATATACATCGCTTCGGAGAGAGTCGGGCGGCTCGCCGAATCTGCCGCGGATGCGGCGCCACCCGCGAGTGGAAACGTGCGCGCCGTGCCGGAGCGCGGGCGGTGGCGGCCCCGCCCGCTCGCCTTCTACTTCGGCAGCCGCGAATCCACGAACGTGAACTCTTGACTCGCGGCCGGGGGGTCGAGGTTCGCCAGCACGGCCACGACGTAGCCCGACTGCGGGTAGATCCGCAGCTCACCGTTCATGCCGGGCGCGCCGCCGTTGTGGCCGACGGCGCCGGCCCCGTCCTTGCGCGCGTCCTCGAAGCCGTAGGCATACATCGGCCCCCCGGGCGACGGCGACACCTTGCCGGTGATCAGCAGCGCGGTGTGCTCGGCGTCGAGCAGCTTGTGCCCCATCAGGGCCGTCGCGAATTTCAGCAGGTCGCCGACCGTGGAATAGCCGCCGCCGGCCGCCATGCCGCGATACGGCAACGTGTCGGTGTTGCGGGTCAGGCCGGCGGCGCCCGGCGCGCGCATGTAGCCCACGGAGCGGTCGGCGACCGGTTCGCTCTCGGGCTCCGACCCGCTGCGCGTCATTCCCGCGGGCGCGTAGATGTGCTCGGCCACGTAGTCGTAGTAGCTCTGGCCGCTCACTCGTTCGATGACCACGCCGAGCAGCACCATGCCGTAATTGCTGTACACCCAGCGGCTGCCCGGCTCGAACGCCGGCGCGCGCTGACCGTAGAGCTTCACGTAGTCGTCGTGCGTGCGCAGCTCGAGCCGGTGCGCGCTGAAGTCGGGGCCGAAGATGTCGCCGGTGCCGCCCGTGTGCGTGAGCAGCTGATGGATCGTGACCTTGGTCGCGACGTCGCGATTCGGGTAGTCCTTGACGTAGCGGCCGAGCGGCGCGTCGAGCTCGATCTTGCCGGCCTGCACGAGTTGGAGGATCGCGACCGCCGTGAACATCTTGTTCATCGAGCCGATTCGGAAGCGCGTGTTGGTCGTGTTCGCCGCGTTGCTCTCGCGATCGGCGAGACCGTAGGCTTCGTTGAACAACACCTTGGCCGTGCCGTCGGCCGCGATGCGCGCCACGAGCGCCGCGCCCGCGAAACGGTCGCTGGCGGCGTCGCTCTCGAGCTTGGTGCGCAGCGCCGCGATCGCCTCGGCTTCGCCGAGCCGCGTGATCGGGAACTCGTCCGGGCGCGGAATCGCGCCGATGGCAAACCGCGTGATCTTGTGCGCCTCGTCGGGCTCGACGACGAGCGTGAAGCGCGCGAATTGATCCGAGCCTCGCTCTTGCACGAGACCCACGAGCAACACCGGCGTGGCCTGCTCGATCTTGCGCAGCTCGAAGCCGCCGCTCCGCTCGCGGAAGTTGAGCTGCGCGTCAACGTTCATCGACGGGTAATTCGCCGCGAGGTATTGCGCGAGCCGATCGCGGTCGCCGCTGTTGAACGCGTCGAGCCAGGCCGAGAACTGCCGAAACGGCGGCGCCGCGCGCGCGGCCTCGACTTGCGCCGGCGTGAGCGGCGCGGGCGCAAGCTCGGGCGGGGGCTGCGCGGGCTGCAGGCCGATCCCGGTGATCCGGTCGGGCGCGTCCGCGGCAATGCTCAAGGTCACTCGCGTGAACGCCTTCGCCGGACCCCGCTCCTGCAGGAGGGCGACGATGCGCGCGTCGCCGGACTCCTCCACTTTCCTGAAGTCGAAGCCGCCCGTCTGCGCGCGGAGGGCGAGACCGGCGTCGGGGGTGCGGCCGGGTATGCTCTTGTCGAAGAACGCCTGCAGGGTCGCGCGGTCGCCGCTATTGAATGCGTCGAGCCAGGCCGAGAGCTGGCGGCCGGGCGGCGTGTCGGGGATCTGTGCAGCGGCGGTGCCGGCCAAGAGTAGGACGAAGATGGGGAATAACGTCTTCATGAATCCTCCTCGCATTTGCTAGCTACCGGATGCGCGAACGCGCCGAAGCGTCGCGGGCAGCGTGAATGCGGGCGTCCCTGCCCGAGCAGCATGGCGCCGGCGAGGCTCCGGCGGCACGCGGGTGGTTACTCGTCGCGCAACACGCGCGCGGGAATCAACCGCGCGGCCCTGAGCGCCTGGCCGCCCACGCCGAGCCACGCGAGGCCGAGCGCGATGCCGAGGCTCGCCACGTACGGCCACGGCGTGAACGACATCCGCGCAACGAACCACTGCACGTAGATGTCGGCGAGCAGATAACCGATTGGCCACGCGACCACGTTGCCGATCACGACCGGTCTGCCGAACTCGACGAGCAGCTGGCGCAGGATCCTGTTGGAATTCGCGCCGAGGCATTTGCGGATGCCGATCTCGTGCCGGCGGCGATTCGCGACGAACAACGCCATGCCGAAGATTCCGGCGAGCGCCACGCTGAAACCGAACGCGACCACCGTGAGCAGCGCCGTGGTGAGACCGTTCATCGCGCGCAGGCTCTGATCGCGCGCGTCGTCGAGGAACATCGGCCGCATCGTGCCCGCCGGGTTGTCGGCGAGGCCCTGCCAGACCGTTTGGATGTGCGCAATTCCGGCCTGCACGCCGTCGGCGGCGAGGCGCACGATCGGCAGGGCGTCGCGCGGGTCCAAGTGGAACGCGTGACCTTTCGTGCCGAGCGTGAGCAGCGTGAGCGGGGCGGCGTCGACGACGCCGACGATCTCGAAGGCCAGCGCGCTCGTCGTCGCGACACCGGAGCCTGCGTCGGCGCGCTGATAAACGACTTGGCCGACGGCCTGCTGCGGCGTCGACCAGCCGAGCAACCGCACGGCTTCGCGGTCGACGACGATGGCGAGCGTGCCCGCCTGGTTCGCGGGCCGGTCGGCGGTTTCCTCGAGGTCGCGGCCGCGCAAGAACTCGCGCCCTGCGACGAGATCGAAACCCAGCGTCGCGAAGAAGTCGTAGGAGATGAACCGCGTCTGCAAGCCGACCGGTGCCTCGGCGCCGGACGCGGTAAGCGTGTAGCGAGCGGGCTCCGCGCGGCCCGCCCAGGCGAGCGTGCGCATTCCGGTGACGCCTTTGACCTGGGGTGCGCGCGTGAGCTCGGCCGCGAGCACGTCGGGATCGACGGCGACTTGCGCGAGGCTCACCGGGATCTGCACGAACGGGTCCGCGCCGAGCCCCGACACGCGGTCGCGCATCGCGGAATTCTGCCCAAACATCACCATCACGGCGGTGAGCAGCACGCTCGCGACGGCGAATTGCACGCCGATGAATACGCTCTTGGCCCAGCGGCTGCCCGAGCGCTTCGAGCCTTTGCGCAGCGCCTCGATCGGGCTGAAACGCGACATTACATAGGCAGGAAAGGCGCCGGCGGCCACGCTGGTGGCGGCGGCGATCGCGAGCAGCGTGAGCGCGAAACGGGGCGTCGCGAGATTCGCCGCCCCGATTCGCAGATCCGAGAGGGCGCGGATCGCTTCGATCCCGAGCGCAGCCACGAGCAACGCCAGCACGAGGCTGATCAGCACCGCCGTGATCGCTTCGAAGAGATAGCGCGCGATCACGTGACGCCGCTCGGCACCGAGCACTCGGCTCAAGCCCACGTCCTTGGCGCGGGTGGAGGCGACGGCCGCCGCGAGGTTCACATAGTTGAAGCAGGCCATTGCGAGGACCAGCAGGCCCGGCAAGAAGAACAGACTAATCGCGGAGACTCCGGGGGCGATGCCGAGCGTGCCGAAGCCGGCGGTCAGCGTGTCGCCGAGCTGGTCCTCGAGGGGCCGCACGCGGAACGACACGGTCTCGTCGTTCGGCAGCACGATTCGATCGGACACCGCGCGCAGGCGCCGCTCGACTTCGGTGGGCGGCAGCGAGCCGTCGGCGGGCAGCAGCACGAACGTTCCGGAGTTGGCGTCGATACCCCGCCGCGTCCACTCGTCGCGATCCTTGGCCGTCGCCGTGCGCGGCTCGATCTGCGCGCGCAGCGCGAAGTTGAGCAGGATCTCGAGGCGGCCGCTCGAAAACTCATCCGGTGTCTCGACCACGGCGCCCACGACGACGTCGGTGCGGCGGTTGATCGTGAAGGTCTTGCCCGCGGCGTTGCGCGTGCCGAAAAGCTGCTCGGCGATCGGCGCGGTGATCACCGCGCTGTTGACGGCCGCGAGCGCGCTGCCTGGGTCGCCGTCGACGAAACGGTAGTCAAAGATTCGGAGCAGATCCGGATCGGCGAACATGACCGGGAGCCTGAAGCGCTGGTCGGCGGCGTCGACCTGCACTTGCGTGCGGCCGGTCTTGCGCGCGACGGCTTGGATCTCCGGCGCCTCCACCGGCACGTACTGCGCGAGGCTCAACGACACCGACGGGGAGTAGAGCGCCGCCGAGTCGTCGCCCGGGGCGACGTTGCGCTGCTCGAGCACGTAGATTCGGCCGGCGTTCGCGAACTCGCGGTTCACGTGCTCGAAGTAGTCGGCCACGGCGAACGCGATCACGAAGCACGTGATGCCGAGCGTGAGTCCCGTGATGTTGACGAGCGCCGTGGCCTTGTGCAGGCGGACGTTGGCGAGGGCGGCGCGGAAGTAGAGGACGAACATGCCGTGGATGAGGAATGGAGGGCGCGGACAACAAGGGGCGTCGAGCTTATCGGGGAAATATACGTTCGGCGCAGCGGGGTATCACCGCCGATCGGGGCAGTCCTGCGCCCGGGGGAATGGGCGCGGGCGGGCGCGCTCCGGCGAGCGCCAAGAATCGATCAGCCGCGATGGCCCTTGAGCTGTTGCGACGCCCGATACCGCGCCTCGGCCTCGACCAGCGCCGCCTGCGCGGCCGCAAGATCGACGCCCTCGCCCTTCCCGACCAGCAACTCGCGCGCCCGGTCGCGCGCCGCGAGCGCCTCGCTCTCGTCGAGCTGATCGGCGTGCAGCGCGCTGTCGGCGAGCACCGTGACCAAGTGCGGCTGAATCTCGAGCACCCCGCCCGTCACGTAGAACACCTTCTCGCCGTCCCCGGTCTGCACGCGCACCGAGCCGGGCTTGAGCTGCGTGAGCAGCGGCGCGTGCCGCGGCGCGATGCCGATCTCGCCCATCTTCGCGGGCGCGAACACCATGTCGGCGTCGCCGGCGTAGATCTCGCCCTCGGCGCTGACGATGTTGACGTGAATGGTCATGCTTGAGTGCAGCCCTTGAAGGTTACTGAACCTTCTTCGCCTTTTCTTCGGCCTCTTCGATCGCGCCGACCATCGAGAACGCCTGCTCGGGCAAGTGATCGTAGTCACCGTTCACGATGCCCTTGAACGAGCGGATCGTATCCTTGAGCGCCACGTACTTGCCTTCCATGCCGGTGAACGCCGTCGCCACCGAGAACGGCTGCGACAGGAACTGCCGGATCTTGCGCGCGCGCTGCACGATGAGCTTGTCGTCTTCCGAGAGCTCGTCCATGCCGAGGATCGCGATGATGTCTTGCAGCTCCTTGAAGCGCTGCAGCGTGGCCTGCGTGGCGCGCGCCGTGTCGTAGTGCTCTTGGCCGACGACGTTGGGGTCGAGCAAGCGGCTCGTGGAGTCGAGCGGGTCGACGGCCGGGTAGATGCCCAGCTCGGCGATCTTGCGCGAGAGCACCAACGTCGCGTCCAAGTGCGCGAACGTGGTCGCCGGCGACGGGTCGGTCAAGTCGTCCGCGGGCACGTAGATGGCCTGGAACGACGTGATCGAGCCGGTCTTCGTCGACGTGATCCGCTCCTGCAGCACGCCCATCTCCTCCGCCAACGTCGGTTGGTAACCTACGGCGGAAGGCATGCGGCCTAGCAGCGCCGACACTTCGGTGCCCGCGAGCGTGTAGCGGTAGATGTTGTCGATGAACATCAGCACGTCTTGGCCTTCCTCGCGGAAGTACTCGGCCATCGTGAGGCCGGTGAGCGCCACGCGCAGGCGGTTGCCCGGCGGCTCGTTCATCTGGCCGAACACGAGCGCGACCTTGTCGAGCACGCCCGCGTCTTTCATGTCGTGGTAGAAGTCGTTGCCCTCGCGCGTGCGCTCGCCGACGCCCGCGAATACGGAGGTGCCGCCGTGCGCCTTCGCGATGTTGTTGATGAGCTCGAGCAGCGTCACGGTCTTGCCTACGCCGGCGCCGCCGAACAATCCGACCTTGCCGCCCTTGGCGATCGGCATGATCAAGTCGATGACCTTGATACCGGTCTCGAGCAGCTCGGTGGACGCGGCCTGGTCTTCGTACTTGGGCGCTGCGCGGTGGATCGGCCAGTGGTGCTCGGCCTTGATCTCGCCCGCGTCGTCGATCGGGTCGCCGAGCACGTTCATGATGCGGCCGAGCGTCTTCGGGCCGACGGGCACCGAGATCGCCTCGCCGGTGTTCGCCACCGAGAGCCCGCGCCGCAGGCCTTCCGATGTGCCCATCGCGATCGTGCGCACGACGCCGTCGCCGAGCTGCTGCTGCACCTCGAGCGTGAGGTTACGGTCTTGCAGCTTCAGAGCGTCGTAGACCTTGGGGATCGAGTCGCGCGGAAATTCCACGTCGACGACCGCGCCAATCACTTGAACTATCGTGCCGGTGCTCATGGTTCTACCTTCTCCGTAATCTTTAGACGGCGGCTGCGCCGCTCACGATCTCGGCGATCTCGCGCGTGATCGCCGCTTGGCGAGCTTTGTTGTACTGGAGCTGCAAGCCCTCGATGAACTTGCCTGCGTTGTCGGTGGCGGCCTTCATCGCGACCATCTTCGAAGCCATCTCGCACGCCACGTTCTCGACCGCGCCGCGATACACCTGCGACTCGAGGTAGCGGTCGAGCACGCCGTCCAAGAGATCGCCCGCGCCCGGCTCGTAGATGTAGTCCCAATGCGTTTGCAGCGCTTCCTTGTCGATGGCCTCGACGGGCAAGAGCTGCGTCGCCGTCGGCTGCTGGCTCATCGTGTTCACGTACACGTTGTGCACCAGGAACAGCCGGTCGATCTTGCCCTGGCGGTACGCGTCGGTCATCGCGGTGATCGCGCCGACCAAGTCCTTCACCTTCGGCTGCTCGCCGAGATGGCTCGTGGCGGCGACGACGTTCACGTTCAAGCGGCGGAAGTACGCGATGCCCTTGGCGCCGACGAGGCAGAGGTCGACCTCGATACCCTTGTCCTTCCACTTGCGCAGCTCGCGCACGACCTCGCGGAAGGTGTTCACGTTCACCGAGCCGCAGAGCCCGCGGTCGGTGCTGATCACGATGTAGCCGACGCGCTTGATCTCGCGCTCTTGCAGATACGGGTGGCGGTAGTCGGGGTTCGCTTCGGACAAGTGGCCGATCACGGTCCGGATGCGCTCGGCGTACGGCCGCGACGCGGCCATGCGCAGCTGCGTGCGGCGCAGCTTCGACGCGGCGACCATCTCCATCGCCTTCGTGATCTTCTGCGTGCTCTTCACGCTTGCGATCTTGGTCCGAATTTCTTTGCCGCTGGCCATCGCTCTCTACCGGAAAAATAGGGACATGTTCGATTTTCGACCGAGCCCGCGACTCGACCGAAACCCTGGCCGAAAATCCAACATGTCCCTATTTTTCACTCAGTACGTACCCGTCTTCTTGAAGGCTTCGACGATCTTCTTGAGATCCGCGACGTTCGCATCGTTGTACTCGGGCTTGGCGTTGATGCCGTCGAGCACCGCCTTGTGGCTCGCGCGCGCGAACGCGTGCAACGCGGTCTCGAAGTCGACCACCTTGTTCGCCGGCACGTCGTCGATGTAGCCCTCGTTCACGGCGTACAGCGACAGCGCCATCTCGGCCACCGACAACGGCTGGTACTGCTTCTGCTTCATGAGCTCCGTCACGCGGCGGCCGCGCTCGAGCTGCTTACGGGTGGCGGCGTCGAGGTCGGACGCGAACTGCGCGAACGCCGCGAGCTCGCGATACTGAGCGAGCGCGATGCGCACGCCGCCGCCGAGCTTACGGATGATCTTCGTCTGCGCGGAGCCGCCGACGCGCGACACCGAGATACCGGCGTTGATCGCGGGCCGGATACCGGCGTTGAACAAGTCGGTCTCGAGGTAGATCTGGCCGTCGGTGATCGAGATCACGTTGGTCGGCACGAACGCGGACACGTCGCCGGCCTGCGTCTCGATGACCGGCAGCGCGGTCAGCGAGCCGGTCTTGCCCTTGACCTTGCCCTTGGTCAGCTTCTCGACGTACGTCTCGTTGACGCGCGCGGCGCGCTCGAGCAAGCGCGAGTGCAGATAGAACACGTCGCCCGGATACGCCTCGCGGCCCGGCGGGCGGCGCAAGAGCAGCGACACCTGGCGATACGCCCAGGCCTGCTTCGTGAGGTCGTCGTAGATGATCAGCGCGTCCTCGCCCTTGTCGCGGTAGTACTCGCCCATCGCGCAGCCGGCGTACGGGGCGATGTACTGCATCGCGGCAGATTCGGACGCGGTGGCCGCGACGACGATCGTGTGCGCGAGCGCACCAGCGTCCTCGAGCTTGCGCACGACGTTGGCAACCGTCGAATTCTTCTGGCCGATGGCGACGTAGATGCAGACGAGATTGCCGCCCTTCTGATTGATGATCGTGTCGATCGCGACCGCGCTCTTGCCGGTTTGGCGGTCGCCGATGATGAGCTCGCGCTGGCCGCGGCCGATCGGCACCATCGCGTCGATGGCCTTGAGACCGGTCTGCACCGGCTGGCTCACCGACTTGCGGTCGATGACGCCCGGCGCGACCTTCTCGATCGGCGACGTCTCGGTCGCGGCGATCGGGCCCTTGCCGTCGATCGGCATGCCGAGGGAATTCACGACCCGGCCGAGCAGCGCGTCGCCGACCGGCACCTCGAGAATGCGGCCCGTGGTCTTGACCGTGTCGCCTTCCGAGATGTGCTTGTACTCGCCGAGCACCACCGCGCCGACGGAGTCTTGCTCCAAGTTGAGCGCCAAGCCAAAGCTGCCGCCCGGGAACTCGATCATCTCGCCGTACTGCACGTCGGTGAGGCCGTGGATGCGGCAGATGCCGTCGGTGAGCGCGATGATCGTGCCGACGTCGCGCGCCTCGGCCTTCGCCTCGAAGTTCTGGATCCGTTGCCGGATCAGGTCGCTGATCTCGGAAGCTTTGATTGCCATCTGTGAGTCCTCAGTAGCCTGGTGTCAGACACCAAAGGTGCCAGACACCTTGTTTATTCGACGAGCTGTGCCGCGAGCTTCTCGAGCCGCGCGCGCACCGAGCCGTCGATCACCATGTCTTCCGCACGAATCACGGCACCGCCGATCAGCGCCGGGTCCACCGCGAGCTCGAGCTCGACCTCGCGGCCGAGGCGCTTCTTGAGCGCCTGCTTCACTTGCTCGGCCGTGGCCGCGTCGACCTGCGTGGCCGACGTCATCGTGACCTTGACCTTGTTCTCGGCCTGCGCCTTGAGCGCGTCGAACTGCGCGGCCATCTCGGGCAACACGGCGAGCCGGTCGTTCTCGGCGAGCACGGCTAGCAGCGCCTTGCCTTGCGCCGTGTCGAACACGCCGGCGCCCTTGATGCCGACGGTGACGGCACGCAGGAATTCCGCGCGCTTGCCGACGTCGATCGTGGGATTGCCGAGCACGCGCTTCGCGCTCGCGTCCCGGAGCACCGCGGCGGCGGCATTCAGCGCCTGCGACCACTCGCCCAGCTTGCGCTCGCCGCTCGCGATGTCGAACAGCGCTTTCGCGTAAGGCCGGGCGATCGTGCTGTCGTCAGCCATCGCGCGCCTAGAGCTCGGCCGCCAAGCGGCTCAGGAGATCGCGGTGCGCGTTCGCGTCGATCTCGCGCCCAAGCACCTTCTCGGCGCCCGCCACCGCGATCTTCGCGACCTGGCCGCGGAGCTCCTCGCGCGCGCGATTGGTCGCGACGCCGATCTCGGCGCGGGCAGCTTCGAGCTGCCGCTTGCGCTCCGTCTCGCCGTCGACCTTCGCCTGGTCGACGATGCCCGTCGCGCGCGAGTTCGCCTGATCGACGATGCCGCGCGCCTGCTCACGCGCCGCGGCGATGATCTTGTCGACCTCGGTCTTGGCGTTCGCGAGCGCGTTCGTGCCCTGCTCGGCGGCGGCCAGGCCGGTAGCGATCTCGGTCTGTCGCTGCTCGATCGTGCCGAGGATCAACGGCCAGACGAACTTCATGCAGAACCAGACGAACACGGCCATCGCGATCACTTGGCCGATCAAAGTCATGTTGATGTCCACGCGGATTCTCCCGTGTGCCGAGCCGGTGTTGCCGCGGCGCTAGCCGCCGCTGATCTGGCCGACCATCGGAACGGCGATCGCGAACAACATGTAGAGCGCGATACCGACACCGATCATCGCGATTGCGTCGAGCAACGCGACCACGAGGAACATCTGGGTCCGCAGCATGTTGGCGAGCTCGGGCTGGCGCGCAGAGCCTTCCAACCACCGGCCGCCGAGAAGTCCCATGCCGATGCCGACGCCGAGCGCGCCGAGACCGATCAGGATCCCCACGGACAGAATCGTCAAACCACTCACAGTTTCCATCAATGTCTCCAGTCGAGAAGAGTCTTATCGTTCGAGAATCTCAATGCGCTTCGCCCGTGTCATGCGCTTGGCTCAAGTACACGATCGTGAGCATCATGAAAATGTAGGCCTGTAGCGCGATCACCAGAATGTGGAACACCGCCCACAAGAAGTGCAGCGGCAGCTGGTAGAGGCCGAGCAACGCGATCAGGATGAAAATGAGCTCGCCCGCGTACATGTTGCCGAAGAGCCGCAGCGACAGCGACAGCGGCTTCGCGATGAACGAGACCAGCTCGAGCACCAGGTTGAACGCGATGACCAAGGGCGCGGCGAGCAAGCCGATGCCTTTGGTCGGCGGCGGGATCGGATGCATCAGGAATTCTTTGCTGAAGCCGACCGGGCCCTTGATCTTGATCGAAAAGAAGATGATCAACAGGAACACCGAGATCGACATGCCGAACGTCACGTTGACGTCGGTGCTCGGCACTACCTTGAGATACGGCACGCCCGCCGCGCCGGCCGCGAGCGGCAGCCAGTCGACCGGAATCAAGTCCATCAAGTTCATCAGGAAGATCCACGAGAGCATCGTGAGCGCGAGCGGCGCGATCAGGTTGCTCTTGCCGTGGAACGTGCCCCGGACCGAATCGTCCACCAGGCCGACCACCCATTCGGCGCCGGCCTGGAGCTTGCCCGGGTTTTTCGTCGTGGCCTTTTTCGCGACCCGATAGAACAGGAAGCAGAACACGAAGCCCAAGATCAGCGAGAACGCCATCGAATCGACGTTCAAGGCGAAGAAGTTGCCCTTGCATTGGTTCCAAACCCAATCGCCATCCTTGCGGCACACCGTGAGGTTGGTGAGATGGTGCTGGATGTATTCGCTGGCCGATTCGCCGTGCTGTTCCGCCATTACGCGTTCAACTCTTCGTTATCGCTTCTGTACGCCGCGCGCCGCCGAGCCACGCCGCGCCGAATATCGCCATCTGCGCGGCGATGAAGCCGCCGAAAACCGCCGGCGGCGCCAGTGGCCGCACGGCCCCAAAGATCGCCGCGAACAGCACGGCGGTCAGCAGCAACTTGCCGATCTCGCCGATCCAGACCGACCGCAGCAACGAGTCCGCGCTCGCGCCCGCGCGCCACTGCAACAACCTCGCGGCCAGAAAACCGTTAGGAATTACTGCGGTTGCGCCGCCGAGCAACGCCGACACCCCGGCCACCTGCCCCTGCCAGAGCCACAACCCCGCGGCTAAGCACAGGGTAACGCCGGCTTGCCCGAGCAACGTCAACGGCACGACGCGGCTGTCGTCCATAAGGCCTCGTTTGGGTGCCGGGATTGCCGTTTTCCAGCGAAGGAACGCGGCAAAAAGCCGCGAGGGCGTCGCGGCCCGGCGGCATTCTAAGCAGTCGTCAGGTGCTATTCAATCGGCCGTGCGGGGTGGGGTCGCAGCCCGGCGCACCGCCCGGTTCATTTGATGTGCGCGAGGATGCCCTCGAGCTCGTCGAGGCCGTTATAGCGGATCACGACGCGGCCGCCCTTGGCGCCGTGCTCGATCGTGACCGTCGCGCCGAGCGTCTCGGCGAGCTCGCTCTCGAGCCGCTGGACGTTCGGGTCCCCGCCGTCGGCGCCCCGCTTGCGCGCGGGCCGCGCGTCCGCGGGCGACCCGCCGGCGCGCCTCACGGCGCTTTCGGTCTCCCGGACGCTCCAGCCCTGCTTCAGCGCCCGTTGCGCCACTTCGAGCTGGAGCTCCGGCGACACGAGCCCGGCGAGCGCGCGCGCGTGGCCCATGTCGAGCTCGCGGCGCTCGAGCATCTCGCGGACGACCCGCGGCAGGTCGAGGAGCCGCAGCAGATTGGTGACGGTGGTCCGCGAGCGGCCGACCGCGTCGGCCGCGTCGGCGTGGGTGAGGCCGAACTCCTCGACGAGCCGGTGCAGCGCGCGCGCCTCCTCGAGCGGGTTCAGGTCTTCGCGCTGGATGTTCTCGATGAGGGCGACCGCGACGGCCGACTCGTCCGGGATGTCGCGCACGACCGCCGGGATCGAGTGCAGGCCCGCGAGCTGCGCCGCGCGCCAGCGGCGCTCGCCGGCGACGATCTCGTAGCGCGGCTCGCCGCCGTCGGTGTTGCGCAGCGGCCGCACGACGATCGGCTGGACGACACCCTGCGCCTTGATCGACTCGGCGAGCTCGACCAGCGTTTCCTCGCGCATGTCGACGCGCGGCTGGTACTTGCCGCGCGACAGAAGGTCGACCGGCAGCTCCTTGAGCGCCGATTCCGGCGGCGGCGCGCTGTCCGTAGACCGCGTGGGCGCCGCGCTGCTGAGCAGCGCGTCGAGACCGCGGCCGAGGCTCTTTCGCTTGTTCATCTGGGCGCCGAGACGACAGGTCCGCCGGATTGTAGAGGAAAACGGCCGGGTCTGACCCCATTCCGCGCACCGCGGTTTACCGAAGCGACGGGCGCAGGCGGAATGGGGTCTGACCCTAATTGGCGCTCGACCGAATTAGGGTCAGACCCCATCCCGTGAGACCGTCGCACCCGCGACGGGCGTCGCGGGGAACGGGGTCAGACCCTAGCCGGGCACGCGCGCCAGCGGCGCGCCGGAACGGCGGTTCACCTCGCCCGCGAGCGCGAGGTAGGCGAGCGCGCCCCGCGAGTACTTGTCGTGGAACAGCACCGGCTTGCCGAAGCTCGGAGCTTCCGCGAGCCGCACGTTGCGCGGGATCACCGTGCGGTAGACGCGGTCGCCGAAGTGGCTGAGCAGCTGCGCCGAGACCTCGTTCGCCAGGTTGTTCCGCGGGTCGAACATCGTCCGCAGAATCCCGTGGATCTCCAGCTTCGGATTGGCGCTCGCGCGCAGCTTGTCGATCGTGCCCACCAGCGCCGACAGGCCCTCGAGCGCGAAGTACTCGCACTGCATCGGGATCAGCACGTACTCCGCGGCCGTCAACGCGTTGACCGTGAGCATGTTCAGCGCCGGCGGGCAGTCGATGAGCACGTAGTCGAATCGCGCCAGCACCGGCTCGA
>DASQOL010000206.1:0-5760 GCA_035644475.1 Gammaproteobacteria bacterium
TGATCGCGAGCACCGTCTTGGGCGCGCTCTACTTGCCGATGACGGCCTCGTTGCTCCCGCAGATGCTGAGCGACGCGGAGCACGGCGACTTCCAGGGACTCTTGAGCGTGCGCCTGGTCGACGGCCCTCCCGCAGCAGGCACCGGCGAAGGCGCGTTCCTGTCGGTGTATTGCTCCGAGGACGCGCCGCGGTTCACCCGCGACGATGCGGTTCGCGAGGCGGCCGGCACGTTCTTGGGGCTAGCGGCGCTCGACACGCTCTTCAAACCTTGCGCGTTTTGGCCGAAGGCTGCGATCGAGCCCGAGTTCTACGCCGCGCCCGTATCAGACAAGCCCGTGCTCGTGCTCTCGGGCGACTTGGATCCGGTGCTGCCGCCCGTTCGCGGCGAGCAGGTTGCGAAGTCGCTGCCGAACGCACGCCACCTCGTCGTCCCCGGCGCCGGCCACATGACGAGCCTCTCGGGCTGCGTGCCCAAGCTAATCGCGGAATTCTTCGCAACCGCGGATGCGCGCGCGCTCGACGCGAGCTGTCTCGAGGGGATGCACCGGCCGCCGTTCGTCACGAGCCGCACGGGAGGGTCGAACCCATGATCGAGGTCAAAGCACTGGCCAAGCGCTTCGGTGCCGTGCAAGCGATCGACGACGTGAGCTTCCGCGCCGAGGACGGCTGCGTGACGGGCCTCTTGGGCCCGAACGGCGCCGGCAAGACGACGACGTTACGCATCCTCACCGGCCTCATGTCTGCCGACGCGGGCAGCGTCAGCGTCGATGGTTGCGACGTGGCCACGGATCGGCTCGCAGCCCAGAGCCGCGTCGGCGTCTTGCCGGACTCGCGGGGGCTCTACCCGCGGCTCACCCCACGCGAGCACATCGACTATTTCGGCCGCTTGCAGGGCGTTGCCGAGACCGAGTTGCGGGCGCGGAGGGAGGAGCTCATCGCGGGTTTGGGGCTCACGGAGCTCGGCGATCGACGCGTCGCGGCTTTCTCGCACGGCGAGCGCAACAAGGTCGCGCTCGCCCGCGCCTTGGTGCACGACCCGCACAACGTGGTCCTCGACGAGCCCACCCACGGCCTCGACGTCGCGAGCACGCGCGCGATGCGCGCGCTCATCGGCAGCCTCCGCGAGCGCGGCCGTTGCGTGCTGTTCACGAGCCACGTGATGCAGGAAGTCTCCGCGCTCTGCGACCGGATCGTGGTCATCGCGAAGGGCGCGGTGGTGGCCGACGGCACGCCCGACGCCTTGCGCGAGCGCACCGGTTGCGGCGACCTCGAGGACGCCTTCATTGCGTTGGTCGGCCTCACCGGCGGCGACGTCGAGGCGCGAGCATGAGCGCGGGGCGCGGAAGCCTGAAGCACTGCTGGATCGTCTTCAGGAAAGAGCTCAGGGACGGGCTTCGCGATCGCGCGGCGATCACCGGGCTCGCGCTGCAGGCGATCGTGTCGCCGATCATCTGGGCTGCGATCACGCTCGTTGCGGCCCAGAGACTGACGCAGACGGAGCTCGTGCTGCCCGTGGCCGGCGCCGACAACGCGCCGGCGTTCGTCGACTGGCTCGAGGCGCAGAACGACGTGAAGATCGTGCCGGCGCCGGCGGATCCGGCCGCGGCCGTGCGTGACGGTGCGCACCGAGTCGTGCTCGTGATCCCCGCCGACTTCGGCGCGCGCATGGCGAACGGCTTGGCCGCGCGCGTCGAGCTCGTGACCGACGGGGCCGCCGGCGCCTCGACGCGCGCGGCCGACCGCGTTGCCGCCCTCGTCAAAGGCTACGGCGCCGAGCTAGGCTTCCTGCGCCTCATGGCCCGCGGCGTCGCGCCGGAGATCGTGACCCCCGTGCGCATCGAAGCGACCGACGTCTCGCCGCCGGGGCGCAACGGAGGTGGGCTCTCGATCTTCGTGACGATGCTGCTCCTCTGGACCGCCTTGTTCGGCGGGGTCGGCGTCGCGACCGACTCGATCCTGGGCGAGCGGGAGCGGGGGTCGCTCGAGCCGCTGCTCCTGAACCCGGTGTCGAGAACCGCGTTGCTCGCGGGCAAGTGGCTGGCCGCGGCGACTCTCGCCTGCGTCGCCGTGCTCGCGGCGGGCGTGGCGACGCTGCTCGTGCTGCGCTCCATACCCTGGCAGCAATACGGATTGCAGTTGTCGTCGAGCGATGGGGATCTCCTCGCCGTGACGTTCACGATGATGCCGCTGGCCTTCTTCTGGTGCGCGCTCGTGATCTGGGTGTCGACGGTTTCGCGATCCCAACAGCAAGCGCAGACGCGCTACGGCCTGCTGTTCATGACGGTGGTTCTCTCGACGATCGCCACGCTCATGTTTCCGCTCGGCCACGTGCCGGTCGGGGCCGTGCCGCTGGTGGGGCAGCTGACGCTCGGCGCCGACGTGCTCGGCGGCGCACAGCCCCCGGTGTATCGATACGTCATAACGGCGGCGGGCAGCCTGGGTCTAGCGCTCGCGGTGATCGCGGCGACGGCCAGGTTGCTGCGGCGCGAGACGATCGTGTTCAAGAGCTGACGCGGGGGCTTGCAGGTCACCACCAGGCCGTAGTAGATTCTCCTACACCTGTAGGAGACAGCCGTGCCGTTGCCGAAGCTGAGCAAGCTCGAGCTCAAGATCATGGAGACGCTCTGGACCAAGGGCGCGACGTCCGTCCGCGAGATCCAAGAGAGTTTCCCGGCCAAGCGCCGCCCCGCGTACACGACCGTGCAGACGATCGTCTACAGGCTCGAGGCGAAGAACGCGCTGCGCCGGACGAAAAAGATCGGCAACGCGCACATCTTCGAAGCCGTGCTGTCGCGCACGGCCGCGCAACGCCGGTTCCTCGACGAGCTGCTCGGCCTGTTCGGCGGCCGCGCCCAGCCGTTGATGTCGCATCTGATCGAATCCGGCCAGCTCACGCTCGAAGACATCGAGGACGCCCGCGCGGCTCTGCGTGCGCTCCCGAAGAAGGAGCCCAAGAAGGAGTAACCGCCATGTTGACCTCGATCGTCAACCATCTCTGGCAATCTACGCTGCTCGTCATCGTGATCGCCGCGCTCGCGGCGATGCTGCGCGAGCACGGCGCGCACACGCGCTACTGGCTCTGGTGGGCGGCGTCCGTGAAGTTCCTGGTGCCGTTCTCGCTGCTGACGCTGCTCGGCGGCGCGTTCGCCGGTGCCGCGGCGCCCTTCGAGCAGCTCGCGGACTGGTCCGCCGCGCTCGGGCGGCTCGCCGAGCCGATGCCCGCGGCGACCTCCTGGTCGCCGCTCGGCGTGGCGCTTTCGATCGTGTGGGCAGGCGGCTGCGGCGCGGTGCTCGGAAGCTACGTCGTGCGCGCGCTGCAGCTGCGTGCGCTGCTGGGTGCTTCCGTGCCGTACGCCGCGAACCTGCCGGCTCGCGCGGGCCACCGCGTGCCCGACGTGCGGAGCTCCGCTGCGCTCGTCGAGCCGGCGCTCGTCGGCATCGTTCGGCCGGTGCTGTTGCTGCCCCCGGGCGTCGGCGAGCACCTCACCAGAGCGCAGCTCGACGCCGTGCTCGCCCACGAGCTCTGCCACTTCGAGCGCCGCGACAACCTCACGGCGGCCGTGCACATGTTCGTCGAGGCCGTGTTCTGGTTCCACCCGCTCGTCTGGTGGGTGGGCGCGCGGCTCGTGGAGGAGCGCGAGCGGGCCTGCGACGAGGCCGTGGTCGGCGCCGGCCACGACGGCCGCACCTACGCCGAGGGAATACTCAACGTCTGCGAGCACTACGTGGCCTCGTCGCTCAAGTGCTCGGCCGGCGTCAGCGGCGCCGATCTGAAACGGCGCGTCGTCGAAATCGGGAGGGGTCGAACCATGAGCGCAGTGACCGTTCGAAAGAAGATCCTGTTGGGAGCTTTTGCGCTCTCGACGCTGATCGTGCCGATCATCTTCGGCGCCGTGAGCGGCCAAGCCGTCGCGCAAACGGACCGCGGCCTCGTCCCGCTGGTCCGACTTGCGCCGGACTACCCGGCCGCGGCGCTTGCGCAGCGTCTCGAGGGGTGGGTCAAGCTCGAGTTCACGATCACGCCGCAGGGCGCCACGCAGGACATCGTGGTCGTCGACTCCTCGTCGCCGGAGTTCAACGAGTCGTCGGTCGCCGCGTTGCAAAGATGGCTGTACAGCCCAATGCCGGTCGCGCGGCGGGGCGTGCAGACCATCATTCGCTACCAGCTCAATCCATAAGGTCGACGAACCGGTTGCGACTCAGTAACGCGCGAGCCGCGCGCGACCCTAGGAGCTCGCTGTAACCCGGGCCGCGCGTAGCGGCTCGGCTCGGGCGAGTCGCTCGCTTTCCGCGACGGGACGAGCAGCAGCGCTCATCGGCGCTAGCCGAGGCTAGCGCCGGGGATTCTGTCCATCGGCGCCAGCGGCCGCGCCGCCGCCGTTCCCACTACTGCCGCTATTGCCGCTGTTGCCGCCACCGCCACCACCGCCCCGGAAGGCCGACTGCAGCAGATGCGTGAGCGTATGCACGTAGCGCAGCTTGCCGTCCTCGACGCGGAAGAGATGCGTGTCGGGCGAGCCGCTGCCGCCGTTCGGTCCGCCGGCGCCGAACGTGCAATACGCGACCACCGAGCCCGTCACCTCGTCGACGACGAAGCGGCGGTTTGCGATGTTCACGCCGCTCGGCACGCCGACCTCGCAGCTGTCGGAGGGCGACCCCTTGCCGGTGTACGCGCCGCCTTCGATGCGGACGCACGGGAAGCCCCACGGCACCCGGTCGATCTTGCCTTCGAGAAACGCGTCGAGATAGGCGTTGGCGGCCGCAACCAGCGTGTCGCGGCTGTCGCGCTTCGCGGCCGGGATGGGGCCCCAGTTTTCCGCGGACGAGTACTTGAGATACGCGTCGGCGTTGAAGAGCCAGTAACCCGTCGTGGTCCAGAGGATCTCGATCTCGGCGATCTTGTCGTGGTTGACGCGCAGGCGCGTGCCGAGGACGTACGGCTTCTCCGCGTCCGTGACGATCACTTCGGTGAACGTTTGGCACGTGGACTCGTCGAGCAGGCTGCGGTGATGGGCGATCTTCAGCGGCGTCTTGATGAGGCCCATCTCGATGTCGGTGCGCGCCGCGTTCTCGTAGTAGCCCAAGCCCGTCGCGAGCGGCAGAACGGAAGGATCGCCTTTGGTCTGCGCGTCGATGTAGAGGTCGGCGGCGCGTTGCAGGCCGCCGCGCGCGCAGGAGACTTCCGCCGCGCCGGCCAGGGGTGCGAGCAACACGGCCGAGAGCACGATCCAGGGGTAGCTATAGCGTTTCATCGAGCTGACTCCTCGTTCCCTAGCGTGGCGGCAACAGCGCCGGCCGATCCGGCGGCAGATGCTGGTCGATCGCCGTCATCACCATGCCGACCATCACGTAGTCGCCCATCGCGGTGACCATCTCCACGATGCCCGTGCGGCCGAACACCTTCTCGGCCTCGGCGTAGAGCGCCGACTCGACTTTGTGATCGCGCATGATCGCGCGGCCGAGCTTGATGATCAGCGTCTCCTCGGCGCTCAAGCCCGCGGGCTCGCGGTTGTACTTGATCGTGTCGATCACGGCTTGCGGCGCGCCGAAACGCAGCGCCGCGGGCTCGTGCGCGGAGTACTCGTACTGCTGCTGGATTTCCCAGGTCGCGACGAGGATGGCGACTTCCGTGTGGCGGGGGCTCAGCGAGCCGTTGTAGCGGAGGAAGCCGTTCAAGTCGGTGAACACCTGCGCGATCTTCGGGCTGTACAGCGACAACGCCACCGGCCCGGTCGTGGGCGCCGGCCCGGTCCCCACGAT
>DASQOL010000207.1:0-40532 GCA_035644475.1 Gammaproteobacteria bacterium
TGGTAGCCGGCGCCCGGGCCGCCGAGCATGAGCGCGTCCTTGCCGAGAGCGAGACCCGCGTGCCGCACGATGCCGTCGCCGTCCTTCATCGGTCTGCCGATGGTGCGCGTGCCGAATGCCCTCTTGAGCCAGCCGATGGCGGCGCCGGCGTCCTCGTACAAGAGATATGGTGTGATGGCCACCTGTCGCTCCTCGGAGCTCGAGTCGAGCCGCGTGGCATCATAGGCACCCGCGTGTTCCGCGGATAGTAAATCCTCGAAAGGAGCTTCGTGCGGCATCGTCACTGGGAACGACACCGGACCCAACGGGTCGGCTGGCTCCGGGCAGCGGTGCTCGGCGCGAACGACGGCATCGTCTCGACGGCCAGCCTCGTGCTCGGCGTCGCCGCAGCCGACGCGGACCATTCGGCGATCCTGATAGCGGGCATCGCCGGGCTCGTCGCGGGCGCGATGTCGATGGCCGCCGGCGAGTATGTGTCGGTGCATTCGCAGGCCGACGCCGAGCGCGCCGACCTCGAGCGTGAGCGGCGCGAGCTTGCCACCGACGCGGCCGGCGAGCGCAGTGAGCTCGTAGGCATCTACGTGGAACGCGGCCTCGACGAGGAGCTCGCGCACCGCGTCGCCGACCAGCTCACCGCGCACGACGCGCTCGGCGCCCACGCGCGCGACGAGCTCGGAATCTCGAGCGTCTCGCGCGCACGTCCGGTGCAGGCCGCGCTGGCGTCGGCGGCGAGCTTCGCCGTCGGCGCGGCGCTGCCGCTGCTCGTTGCGGCGGCCACGCCCGCCGCGGGGTTGCGCGTGCTCGTCGCCGTCGCGTCGCTCGTGTGCCTCGCCGCGCTCGGCGCCGTGGCCGCGCGGGCCGGCGGCGCGCGCGTGGTGCCGGCGGCGCTGCGCGTGACGTTCTGGAGCGCGCTCGCGATGGGGCTCACCGCGGGCATCGGCGCCCTCGTCGGCACCGTCGTCTAGAAAAATAGGGACATGTTTGATTTTTCGTGCGCTGCCGCCCGTTGGTCGACGGCGGCGGCGAAAATCAACGGATTAGGGTCAGACCCCAGTGCCAGAGCCGTTGCTCTGGCACCGGGGTCAGACCCTAGAACGAGCGCTTGAAGGCGAGGCCCCACTGGCGCGGCGGCGCCACGTTGCCCTGCTCGCGGCCGAGCACGGTCACCAAGCTCAGCATGCCGTTGAAGTAGACCTCGTCGGTCAAGTTCGTGCCGAACAGCGCGATCGACCAACCGCGGTCCGCCGACATCCATGTGACCCGCGCGTCGAGCAGCGTGAGGGCCGGCTGGAAGCCGTGGAGCGGGTCGGTGCCGAAGAACATCTTCGACGTGTAGGTCGCGTCGCCGCGCAGGGTGAGACTGCCGCCGTTGCCGAGCGCCCAGTCGTAGGTCGCGCCGAGCGCCGCGGTCCACTCGGGCGTGCGCGGGGCGGGACACTTGGTGCCGTCAGGCAACGTTCGGCACAAGCCCGAGCGGCCCGGGTCGACACGGTCATAGTCCAAGTAGCCCACCGACGCCTCGAGCTCGAGCGCGTCGACGGGGTTCGATAGCACCTCGAGCTCGACGCCTTTGTACTCCGACTTGCCCGTGTTCACAGTCCTGAACCAGATCGCGCCCGACGAATCGAACTCCTGCGTGCCCTGCTGCTGGTTCTTCACCTCGCTGGAGAAGATCGAGCTATTCAGCCGCAGCTTGCCGTCGTTGAGCGTGGTCTTCACGCCGCCCTCGAGCGTGTCGTTCTCTTCCACGTCGAACGCCGCGACCTGGAGCGGGTTCGCGGGCCGCGGACCGAATCCGCCGCCGCGGAAACCCGTGGACCACTGCACGTAGGTCATCAGGTCGTCGCGCAGCTGCCAACTCAAGCCGATCTTCGGCGAGGTCTCCTGCGCGTCCACGCTGACCTTCGTGTTCGGGATGATCACGACGCCCGTGCGGAAGTCTTGGCGATACACGTTCACGTCCTTCTGGTCGTCGGTGTAACGCACGCCGGCCTCGAGGCTCAGCACGTCGGTGAGGCTGTAGGTCGCATGGAAGAACACCGCCGAGCTCTCGATCGTCTGCGTGTCCTTATGGTTGTTGGTCGAGAGGATGAACGGATAGAGGAAATTCCAGCCCTGATTCGAGTCGTTCGCGTCGTAGTAGAAGAAGCCCGTGGCCCAGTCGAGCTTGCCGTTCGCGGCGATGCCGGTGACCTGGAATTCCTGCGTGGTCTGGTCGTGCTTGCTCGTGTCCCAGGTGGTGTCGACCGGCAACGGCGTGCCGTCGGAGTCGCGGCCGAACGTGTTCTCGAAGTCGCGATACGCGGTGATCGACTTGAAGTGCACCTTGTCGGTCGCGTCCCAGTCGACCGTCATCGACAGGCCCCAGTGCTCGAGCTTGTTCACGTTCTCCACGTCGCGGTTGAACAGCGGGTCGGGGCCGAAGCGGTGATAGCTCGTGTACGGGCTGTTCGTGATGAAGCGCGTGTCGTACGGCAGGCCGAAGACAGGGACCGTTACGTTGTCGCTGTACTGCTTGTTGAAGTTGAAGTTCGGGTCGAGGTAGGTGTACTTGTCGCTCGGTCCTTCCTGATCCAGCTCGGTGATGTCGGCGATGAAGTTGACCTCCGTCTTCTCGCCGCTGAGCCAGCGGAAAGCCGCGCGGCCCGACGCGACGTTCTCGTTGCCCAGGTGGTCCACGACGCAGCCGTCCTCGGTGCGCGAGTCCTGCGGGCCGAGCTGGCTGTGGAGGTTGATCGGCGCTGTCGGCGGCAGCGGCAGCGGGATGCCGAAGGTCGTGTGCGTGGCGCCCGGCAGGATGCCCGTGCCACCGCCGCCCAGGCTGCCGGGGCCGTTCACGCATTCGTAGTCCAAGATGTCGAAGTAGCCGTCGGCCTGCTTTGACGAGCCGGAGAAGCGCGCGAACAGCTTGTCCGGCACGATCGCGATGTCGTAGGCGCCGCGCACGTCGAGCCGGTTGAAGCTGCCGAGCGAAACCTCGGCGCTGCCCGTGTTGTCGCCCTCCGGCTTGCGCGATACGAGCCGCAGCGTGCCGCCGATCGCGTTCTTGCCGAACAGCGTGCCTTGCGGACCGCGCAGCACCTCTACGCGCTCGAGGTCGAGCAGGTCCATGATCGCGCCCTGCGGCCGGCCGAAATAGACGTCGTCGATGTAGATCGGCACGCCGGGCTCGAACGACAGCGAATTGTCGCCCAAGCCGACGCCGCGGATGAACGCCGCGGCCGTCGAGCCCCAGCCGGCACCGAGCGGTTGGATGATCGTGTTCGGCGAGAACGTGTCGAGCTGCGTGACGTCGGTGAGGTTCTTCGCTTCGAGGTTCGCGCCGGAGTACGCGCTGATCGCGAGCGGCGTGTCTTGCAGCTTCTCCTCGCGGAAGCGCGCAGTGACGACGATCTCCTCGGGGCCCTGGTCTTGCGCGAAGGCCGGCGGAGCACCGCACGCCAACGCTCCCAATCCCAGGCCAACGCCGGCGCGCCAATGGCGCCCGCGCCCGTTGCAACGGTTCTTCATGATTGTTTCCCCTTCTGTGAGTGAGCACTGTGTCCAGGCCACGGCCGCCGCCAAGGCATGGCCGTCGCGGTTGACGTTTCCCAGCAACGCCAAACCGCGCGTTACAGTGTACAGAACGATTGAGCAATCGGACAAATTGCCGAACGTGTCGTTGCCGCGCAACCATCCGGGCGGGTGCCTATTGGTGTGGGTAATAGGCGCCTTCGCCGGACGGGCGGAAGACGTGAATTACGTGCGGGTCGGCGCCGTTCCCTGCTGACGGAATCGCGTCGACGTCAAGCGGTCGACTTCGCGCGGCGCCTCGGGGTCGGCCGAACGAGTCGGCCGCTCAGCGCGTCGACGAACCGCGGCCCGTGATCGCGACTGAGCACGATGATCCGGCCCGGCGGGACTTCCTCCCAGCCCGCGTCGGCCGTCAGCCGCTCCGAGCTCACGGTCACCGACCGGCGAGACTCGCGCGCCGCCGGCTCGGCTACCGACGGATAGAGCGATCCGCTGAAGTAGTAGAGCGACTCGGGCGCAACCTCGGCGTCGTCGGTGAAGCGCGAGACCACGGCGTTCTCGCCGTCCGAAATCGCCACGTTCAAGTAGCTCGGGCTGCCGGTGCCGGCGCCGCGCACGAGCTCGAGCGTGCGCGCGATCGCCCCGGCGAGCGACTGCGCCATTCGCAGCGCGCGATCGGGCTCGCCACTGCCGAGCCATGAGTCGATGTAGAGCGCGAAGAAGTGTTCGGAGTCGGTGCTGCCGTAGACGTTGCCAAACGCCTCGTCGCACACGGAGGCGAGCAGCTTGCGGCGCACGAGCCTGAAATCGCCGATGTCGCCGTTATGCATGCAGAGAAACTCGCGCCAGCGGAACGGATGGCAGTTGGCCTCGTTGACCCCGCTCGATTGGGTCGCGGCACGCACGTGCGCCAGCACGCAATCGCTCGTGACGACGCGCGCGAGGTTTTGCAGATTGCGGTTGTTCCACGCCGGCGTGATCGAGCGGAACACTGCCGGCTCGGCCGCGAGCTCCCGCGCGTACCAGCCCACGCCGAAGCCGTCGCCGTTCAGGGGCTCCTCGCGCTCCCGGCTGCTCGTGCTCTGGCGGATCAACGAATGCGCGGGGTCGACGAGCAGCGACGACAGCCTCGTCCGCGGTCCGAGGTAGAGCACGAACCGGCACATGGTTTGCTACGGAGCGCCTGCGGCCTTGAGCGCGGACGGCGGCAAGAGCGACGAGCCGTCGAACGTCCGCAAGAGCTTCGCAAACTCCGGACCGGGTATGGCCGCGCTCACGTAGAAGCCCTGCACCGCGTCGCAGCCGAGCTGCTTCAAGAAAGCGAACTGCGCCTGGTCCTCGACGCCCTCCGCGAGCACGTTGAGCCCCAGGATGCGGGTCATCGAGATGATCGCCTCGATGATCGACGCGGTGGTGTGATCGGTGAGCATCTCGGCTACGAACGAGCGGTCGATCTTCAGCATGTCGATCGGAAAGCTCTTGAGATACGACAGCGACGAGTAGCCGGTGCCGAAGTCGTCGAGCGCGAGGCTCACGCCGAGGTCGCGGAGCTGGCCGAGCAGCTCGACTGCGCGCTCGCGCACCGACATGATCACGGTCTCCGTGATCTCGATCCTGAGCAGCGCGGCGGCGAGCCCGGTCTCGCGCAGCGTCTTGCGCACGAGCTCGCAGAGGTCCTGGCGCTTGAACTGCACGCCCGACACGTTGATCGCAACCGGAATCGTCGGCAGGCCCGCTTGCTGCCACTCGACGGCCTGGCGGCACGCCTGCTTGAGCACCCACTCGCCCACCGCCAAGATCAACCCGGAGTCCTCGGCGATCGGGATGAAGGTGCTCGGCGAGATGTAGCCGCGCTGCGGATGGTTCCAGCGCAGCAGCGCCTCGGCGCCCACGATTCGGCCCGAGCGGATGTCGATCTGCGGCTGGTAGTGCAGCTCGAGGCCGCCTGACTCGAGCGCGCGGCGCAGCCCGCTCTCGAGCGTGAGGCGCTCCACCGACGCCGCGTTCATCGCGGCGGAGTAGTACTGGAACGCCGCCTTGCCCTGCTGCTTCGCGTGGTACATCGCCGTGTCCGCGTTGCGGATCAGGATCTCGGCGGCGACGCCGTCGCCGGGGAACGTGGCGATGCCGATGCTCGCCGTGACGAACACCTCGTGCGTCTCGACGCGGATCGGCTGCTCCAGTTGCTTCAGGATCCGGCGCGCGACCGTGCCGGCCGCGAACCGGTCGCGCGTATCGGGCAGCAGGATGATGAACTCGTCGCCGCCGAGCCGCGACAGCACGGAGTCGCCGATCGGCTCGATCGTGATCGTCGACGCCGTGTCTACGTCGTGATCGAGATAGAGAGTCATTACGTCGTCGGAGCGGATCAGCGTGGACAGCATCGCCGCGAGCTGGCGCAGCACCTCGTCCGCGGCCTGGTGGCCGATCGTGTCGTTGATGAGCTTGAAGTTGTCCACGTCGATGAACAGCAGCGCGAACTCCGTGCCTTTACGCCGCGCGCGCGCGAGCACCTTCTCGAGATGCTCGTTCAAGAGGCGCCGGTTCGGGAGACCCGTGAGCCCGTCCTGATAGGCGAGCGCGCGGATCTTCTCGTTCGATTCGCCGAGCCGACGCAGCGCGTCCTCGCGCAGCGAGGCCTCCTTCTTCAGCGCCTCGTTCGCGGTCTTGAGCTCGCGCGTCTGCGACTCGATGACGGCCGCGAGCTCGTCCACGCGGAGCTCGGCGAGCCGCGCGAGCTCCCAGCGCCGCTGCAGGGCGTGAGCGAGCTGGCGCACCTCCACCGTGTCGAACGGCTTCTTCAGGATCAGCACGCGGTCGGTGCGGCCGAACGCGGAGGTCATCTCCTCCCAGCTGTGGTCGGAATAAGCCGAGCAAATCACGATGCTCGCCTCGGGGTCCTGCTCGAGAATCCGCGCCGTGGTCTGGATGCCGTCGAGGCCCGGCGGCATCCGCACGTCGACGAACAGCAGCGCATAGGGGCGGTTGGCCGCGCGCGCTTCCTTCACCTTCGCGAGCGCTTCCTCGCCTTGGAACGCCGCGTCGAGCTCGAAAGCGGCTTCCTCCTCCTCGACGGCCGTGCCGAAGAGCTCTGCGTCGAGCGCGTCGAGCTCGCCCCGCTCCTGCTGTCCTCCGCCCAAGATCTTGCGGAAGTCGTCGTGGATCGAGCGGTTGTCGTCGACCACGAGGATCCGCCGGTTGGGCTGAATCAGCAGGCGAACGGTGCCCGAGTTGCTCATGACGCGGCTTCCCCGTAACCGACGCGCTGCGGGAGCTCAACGGCGTACTCCACGGGCATCCGCAGCACGAAGCTCGCGCCCTTGCCCGGGCCATCGCTGTACGCGGTGAGGCTACCGTCCATCTGCTGCGCGGCGTTCGCGCAGTTGTGCAGGCCGAAGCCGTGGCCCGTTTTCTTGGTGGTGAAGCCGTGATTGAAGACCTTCGCCAGGTTCTCGGACGAGATGCCGACGCCGGTGTCGCGCACTTCGATGCGCACGCCGCCTTCGACTTTGCCGATCGCGACCTTGATCTCGCGATCCGGGTCTTTGCTCTCCTCGAGCGCGTGCTTGGCGTTCGAGACCAGGTTCACGAGGATCTGCATGATCTGATGCCGGTCCACCACCACGGCCGGCAGCGACTCGTAGTCGCGCACGATCTTGATCCCGCTGTTGCGCAACGCACCCTCGCTGATCTGCAACGCAGTCTCGGCGATCTCCTCGAGCGTGCAGACCTCGTTCATGCCGTTGACCTTCGCGTACGACTGTTGCGCCGCGATGATCTTCTTCATGTGCTCGAGGTGGTCGGAGAGCTGGTCGATCTGCGTCAAGATCGACTGCTTCTCCTGGGTGAGGACCGACCCGAGCTTGCGCAGGTAGGGCGGCAGCTTCTTGCCGGTGGGATCGGCGCGCAGGTACTCGGCGAGCCGGCTCGCGTTCTGGTCGAGCAGATCGCACGCCCGCGACACGCCCTCCACGGGCAAAGCTTTCACCGCATCGCGCGTCACGCTCGCACCCACGTTGACGCTGTTCATCACGTTGCCGACGTTATGCAGCACGCCCGACGCGACCTCGGCCATGCCCGCGCGGCGCGACAGGTCGACGAGCCGCCCCTGCGCGCTCTCGAGCTCCTGGGTGCGGGCCTTGACGAGCTCCTCCAAGTGATCCTTGTAGCGGCTGAGCTCGGCTTCCGCGCGTTTGCGTTCGGCGACCTCTTTCGTCAGCGTGACGTTGGCGGCCTCGATCGCGCGGGTTTGCTGCTCCTGCTTGGCGTAGAGCGTAGCGTTCTCGATGGAGACCGCGATCTGCGACATCAGAATGTTGAGCGCCTCGAGCCGGTCGGGCGTGAACGCACCCGCCACCTGGTTGTTCTCGAGGTAGATCACGGCGGAGAGCTTGCCCTTGTGCGCCACCGGCGCGCAGAGCACGGACTTGGGCTGACGGTTGCGCACGTAGCCGTCGTTGCGGAACTTGCCGCGCAGCGCCGGATCGGCGAGCACGACGTGCTCCGAGGTGCGGATCACGTAGTTCGCGATGCCCTTCGACAGCGCCACGGACTGGCTCAGAGGCTCCGCCATCATCACGCGCGCCTTGTTCGCCGCGCTCTTCACACCTTGCACCAAGAACTCGCCGTCGGACTCGAGCACGAGCACCGCGGACTCCGCGCCCGCGTTCTCCATGATGATGTCCATGAGCGTGGCGAGCAGGCGCTCGAGAACCAGCTCGCCGGAGATCGCCTGGCTCGCCTTGAGCACGGTCGCGAGGTCGAGCGCGTCGCTGCGCTCGTCCGAGCCGCCCAGCGTCGTGGAGCCCACCGTCACCGAGGTGGCGACGTTGCGCGGCGCGCTGAGCCCAAAGGCCACGCGGAGGTCGGCCACCTTGCCCACGGCGCCCCAGATCTCGTAAGCGTGCAGCGCCTTGTCGACATACACCTTGCCGATGTCGGGCTTCGAGTCGGCGAACCAGAAGCGCGCGGCCAGCTCCGCGGCCAACGCCTCGATGTTCACGTAGCTCGCGGCGCGCGCCGCGTTGATCGCGCGCTCGTACAGATCCGCGGCCTCGATCCGCTTGCCGGCGACGCGCGCGACCTCGGCCTCGACCAAGAGATGCAGATGGCCGTAGTTTTCCGAGCCGCCTGCGGCCCAAGTGCGCAGAGATTCGCGGCATCCCGCGAGCTCCGCGTCGAACGCGGCGCGCCGTTCCGGGCCGGCGTCGGGGTAGAGCGCCGTGATCGCCAGCGCGAAGAACGTGGCCTGCTCGCCGCGCGTGATGAAGCCAGCGCTGTACGGGATCAGGGCCTCCGCCGTGCGCGCGAACTCGTACGCGGCCGCGAACTCACCGCAGTAGTAGCGGAGCATCGCGAGCCGCAGGAACCAGTCGTACTCGAACGAGCGGTTGCCGCGCGCCTGGATGATCGCGGTGCACGCGGTCTCGTCGTGCTCGTCGCTGCCGAGGGTGTTGCCGTGGCGCCGGTCGCCCTGGAGCCACTCGATGAACCGCGCGCGCGGCGTGACGAACTCCGTGTTGGTCGCGTCGCCGATCCGCTGCAGCAGCTCCATGGTCGCGTTCGCGTCGTCGCGGAGCTCGTCGAGCGGCATGCCGCGGAACTGCAGGTGCGAGAAGCGGCGGGCGGCGCTGTAGCCCGCGTGCAGATGGTCGCCGCTCTGGAGGCCGTACTGAATGCTCTGCCGGTAGAGATCGATGCTCTCGTCCACCGGCCTGCACCAATGCGACGCGAACATCGCCCACAAGAAGTACACGCCCGACAGCATCGACGGGTCGTTGAGCTTGTGCGCGAGGTCCACGCCGAGCTTCGCGAACCGGTACCCCTCCTCGTAGCGCCGCAGCGCGCTAACGACCAGCGCCGCGAACGACCCGTAGGCGCGCGCGGACAGGGGTGAATTGCCGTGATCGAGCGACACCCGCACCATCGTGCAGGTCAGGAGCGCGTACGAGTCCTGGTCGTATTGATACGCCGCGGGCAGGCAGTGCATGAGCAGCCCGAGCAGCGCGACGTTCGCGGGGTCCGACATCACCGGCAGGTCGAGCAGGTTCTCGATGCCGATCTCCGCGGTGCGTTCGAGGATCGTCTGGATCTCGCGCTGCAGGAGCGCGCGAACCTGCTCCTTCTCCTCGGGCAGGTCCACGGAGAACATGCGCGCCGCGTCGCGGCCACACGCGAGCGCGGCCGGGATCCGGCCCATGATCAGGAGCACGCTCGTCTTGATCGTGTAGAGCTTGGCCTTGTCGATCATCGACGTCGCGCGCGCCAGCGCCGCGTCGAGCACGGTGAACGCGCCGTTGTAGTCGGCTACTAGACCCAAGCTCTCCGCCAGTCGTTGATGCACGTCGGCGACGAGCTCGTAGCGGTCGGCCCATGCCTGGTCGCCGAGCAGGTCCACCGCGTAGCGGAAGCAGCGCACCGCGAGCTCGTAGGCCGTGGCGTCGCGAGCTTTCATGCCCGCGCGCACGTTGAGCTCGGCGAGCCGCAGCCGCTCGCCGCGGTCGACGATCAGGGCGACGCCGTGGTTCAAGTGATTGACGATGTCGAACAGGCGGCTCTCGACCTGGCTGGCACTAGCGCCCGCCAGCAGCACGCGGCCGATCCCCAAATGCAGCGCGGGCTTGTCGGCCTCGGACAAAGTGGCGTAGGCGGCCTGCTGCACGCGGTCGTGCAAGAACGCGAAGCGGCCGTAGACGAGCGGCGCCTCGAGCGCCTCGGGGTCCAAGCTCTCGAGGCCCGACAGCGGCACGATGAGGCCGCCCTCGATCGCGGGCTGCAGCTGCTCCGCCGTCTCGCCCGCGGCGTGCCGGTCCACGCCCGCGAGCACCCTGAGCTCGAAGCGGTTGCCGATCGCGGCCGCGACGCGCAACACCTCGCGCGTGGCGCGCGGCAGCTTCTCGAGCTTGGCCGCGAGAAACTCCGCGACGTTCTCGGTGATCGACGCCGCCCGCACGGCGGCCGCGTCGTAGCGAAACGCGCCCTCCTTGGGATCGAAGTAGATCAGCTTCGAGTCGTGCAGAGCCTCGAGGAACTGACGCATGAAGAAGGGGTTGCCGGCGGTCTTCTCGAGGATGATCTCCGCGAGCGGCGACGCCGTCGCGATGTCTTGGCGCAGCGCGTCGGCCACGAACTCGGCGACCTCGGGGCTGCCGAGCGCGCGCAACGAGATCGAGTGGATCTGCACGCCCTGCTTCGCCTGCTCTTTCGCCGCGAGCATCAACGGATGCTGAGGTGTCACCTCGTTGTCGCGGTAGGTCGTGACCAGCAGCAGCGACTCGGTGGCGCGCGCCGACACGATCAACGTCAGGAGATTCAGGCTCGCGCCGTCGGCCCACTGCATGTCGTCCAAGAACAGCACGAGCGGGTGCGCGCGCTTGCAGAACACCTGCACGAAGTTCTGGAACACGAGGTTGAAACGGTTCTGCGCCTCGAACGCCTCGAGCTCCGGTACGCGCGGCTGCGGCCCGATGATGAGCTCGAGCGCCGGCACCACGTCGACGATGAGCTGGCCGTTCGGCTGCACGGCGCGCAGGATCTCGTCGCGCCAGCGCGCGATCGCCTCCTCACTCTCCGTGAGCAGCTGCTGAACGAGGTCTTGGAGCGCGGTTACGAGCGCGCTGAACGGTACGTTCTGCTGCAACTGATCGAACTTGCCGGCAACGAAGTAACCGCGGCGGCGCGTGATCGATTGGTAGATCTCCTGCACCAGCGAGGTCTTGCCGATGCCCGCCGCGCCCGACACCATCACCGCTTCGACGCCGCCCCGCGCGACGCGCTCGAAGCTCTGCATGAGCACTTGCGTCTCGGCCGAGCGGCCATAGAGCCGCTTCGGCGGCTCGAAACGGTCCACGGCGTCTTGCGCGCCGAGCTCGAACGGCTCGAGCGCGCTGCCGGCGGAGATCGAGTCGAGACAGCGCTGCAGATCCGCGGCGAGACCCGTCGCGCTCTGATAGCGGTTCTCGGGCTCCTTCTGCAAAAGCTTCATCACGATGCTCGACACGGGCTCGGGCACCGCCGCGCGTTCGGCCGGCGGCACCGGCTTGCCGGCGATGTGGAAGTGCACCATCTCGAGCGGATCGGAGCTTTCGTGCGGCAGCACTCCCGTGAACATCTCGTAGAGAGTCACGCCGAGGGAGTACAGGTCCGCGCGATAGTCGAGGCTGCGATTCATGCGGCCGGTTTGTTCGGGCGCGATGTAGGCCAACGTGCCTTCGAGCGCCGCCGGCGCCGTGAACTTCTTGTCTTCGGAGCGCAGCCGCGTCGCGATGCCGAAGTCGATGAGCTTGCAGCGCTTGGACTCCGGGTCGTAGATGAAGTTGTGGCTGCTGATGTCCTTGTGAATGATGTTGGCCGCGTGCACGTCGGCGACGATCGACGCGAGCCGCACCGCGATGCGCAGCCGATCCTCGAGCGTCGCGCCGATCTGCGATTGGATCCAGCGGCGCAGGGAGGTGCCCGGCAGGTCTTCGAGGATCAACGCGATGTGACCCTCGTGACGTACGAGATCGTGGACCTTGACCACGCCCTCGCAGTCGATCGAGCCGAGCAGCTCGAACTCGTTGCGGTAGCGCGTGAACTGCCGCGCGGTGACCGCGTTGCCGCGCGAGCGTTTGACGACCACGCACGCGCCGTCTGCGGCGCGCCGCGCGCGGTACACCACGGACGCGCTGCTGTCATGAATCGGCTCGCCGCGTTGGTAACCCGGCAGCTCTTCCGCTTCTTGCCCCATCCTTCTCTCTAGCCCCCAACTACACGGATCTGTTCGGTCGCGCCCCGACGCGGACCGGCGGCACGGAGCCGCTAGGTGCAATATCTGTCATAAGATCGACGCGTTTCCGGGATACATTAGTGTCCAGTCACCCATCAAAGCGGACCTGGCTCACAGTTCGCGGACCGTAGACGTAGAATCCGCACCGCATGAGCCGGATCCGCAGAGCGTTCGGCATCGCGCGCTCGATCGCGATGTACTACGGCATTCCGCTGCGGGCGCGGCGTCTGCGCCGGTTCTATTCGCAGTTCGTGACGCCGGGGTCGCTGTGCTTCGACGTCGGAGCGCACGCCGGCAACCGCGTGCGCTGTTGGCGCCAGCTCGGCGCGCGCGTCGTCGCCGTTGAGCCGCAGCCCGACTTCGCGCGCCTCTTGCGTCTCCTCTACGGCCGCGACAGCGGCGTGGAGCTCGTGACGGCGGCGCTCGGCCGCAACTCCGGCAGCGCCACTCTGCTCGTGAGCGAGCTCACGCCCACCGTGAGCACGCTATCGAGCGATTGGGCGGCGAGCGTGCGAGCGGTGCCGAGCTTCGCCGGCGTGCGCTGGGCGCCGGGCCCGAGCGTCGCGCTGCTCACGCTCGACATGCTGATCGAGCGCTACGGCGTTCCGCGGTTCGTGAAGATCGACGTCGAAGGCTACGAGGCGGAGGTGCTCGCGGGCCTCGCGACGGCGCTGCCGACGCTCTCGTTCGAACACTCGCCTGCGGCGCCGAAGGTCGCGCTCGAGTGCGTCGACCGGCTCGAGGCACTCGGGCGATATCGATTCAACTGGTCGCGAGGCGAGAGTCACGAGCTCGCCGCGCGCGAGTGGCTCGACGGCGACGCGCTGCGCGCGATGTTGGCGTCGTTGCCGCCGGACGCGCCGTCGGGCGACGTCTACGCGGTGCTGCGCGCCGCCAACGCCTAGTCCCGCTCAGCGCGCGCTGTCGCGACCCTTGCCGTAGGGCAGCACTGGGGAGCTCGAGTTGAACGCGCGCAGCAACCGCGCTGTAAATCCCGGCATGTCGGCGATCGCCGGCGCCGTGGCCTCGAGCCCGACACCGTCGACGAAACCATCGGCGACGAGCGCATCGGCGATGTGCTGCCGGCTCGTGACGACGTGCACTGGCACGTCCCAACGCGCGCCGACGCCGGTCACGCTCGCGGCGGGCTGGTGATCGCCGATGAGCACGAGCACGACGTCCGCGTCGGGCCGTTCGCGCAGATAGCCCGCGAGATACTCGAACGTGTAGGCGAGGGTCTCCGCGTACGCGGGCGCGAGATTCGTCCAATCGGGCGACTGCCCGAGGCTCGTTCGGGTAGCCGCGGCGTCGAAGGGAGCGTCGCCGAGCAGCCGGCGCCAATCGCCTTGATACGGCGGCGTGGGCCGAAACGGCACGTGCGTGTTGATCGTGGGGAAGAACACGAAGCGCGGCGCGCGATTCTTGCCGGCGAATTCCTGGGCGTCGAGCTTCGCGAGCGCGAATTGGTCGGGAATGCGCCACCAGCCGAACTCGGGGCCGCGATAGTCGATGTCCTTCTCGCCGTAGAGCGCGGCGAACCCGTAATACGACCCTTCCGGCCACGGGTTGCGCATTCCCGGCATCCACGCGACCGAGCGCCAGCCGGCGGCGGCGAACAACGACGGCAGCGTGTCGCGCTTCTGCGTGAGCAGCAGATCGTACTTGCCGGCGTCATCGACCTCGGCCTCGCTCATCAGCGACGAGTGCGCGAGCCACGAGCCACCGCCGAACGTCGGCGACGTAACGAACGCGGAGACCACACGCCGGCCCGTCGCCGTCGCCGCGGCCACGAGCGCGGCGCGCTGCGGCGCCACCACGGCGGCGATCTCGGGCCGCTCGTAGGACGTCGCGCCGTACGACTCGAGGAACATCAGCAACACATCGGCGCCCGCGACACCTCCCAGGTCCGACGGCTCGAGCGGCGCCACCGGCAGCTCGTGCTTCGCGTCGGCAGAATAGGCCTCGTAGAGGAACCGCACTTGCTCCAAATAGACGCTCGTGACCGGCACCGTGAACGTGCGCCAAACGCGCAGGTCGAGCGCGCGGCCGACGCCGTACACCGCGACGAGCGCCACCGCGAGCGCGCCGAGCGCACGGCGCATCGGCGCGACCTCGAGCGCTCGCGCGACGCGCGTCAGCGACCAATGGAACGCGGCGGCGAGCAGCGCGAGCAGCGCGACAGCGGCCGCGACGAACGCCGCCACCAGCCACACCGGCGCCACCACGGCCAGCATCGCCGCGATCTTCGGCAGGTGCTCCGCGTCCCAATAGAGGTTGACGGGGCGGCCGTAGAGCGCCGGCGCCGTCACCGCCGCATAGCGTCCGAGCGTCAGCGCGACGAACAGCGCCGCGAGCGCAACGAGCACCCAGCGCCGCGCCGGCCGCACGAACGCGGTGTAGGCGACGAGCGCCCCGACCAACACGGCGAGCTCGATCGACAAGTCGTGGCGCACTTCGATCCACGGCGTGGGCCAATGATTGTGGAAGGTCACCGCGGCGTTGAGCACGAACAGCGCGAGCCCGAGCAGCAGCCATTCGCCGAGGCTCGCTCGCGCGCGCCGTTCTTGTTTCAGAGGCGTCGTCATAGGCATCTCAGGCGCGCGGCTGGCGCGCCAGCCACGCGACGTCGAGCGTGAACGACCACACGAGCAGCGCGAGCCCGACGAGCGCGACGCCGTCGCTCGCGGGTCGCGGAACCACCGGCGAGACGCACGCGATCAGCGTACCGATCTGCACGATGCACACGGTCTGGCGCCGCCGGCTCGGCGGCAGCGCGCGGGAGAGCCACGGCGACACGTAGCTCGCCGCCACGAACAGATAGCGCGCGAGGCCGGCGAGCAGGATCCACGCACCCGCCTTGCCGTACTGCCACGCGAGGGCGGCGAGCACGAGGATGAGGAGTGCGTCGGTCTCCATGTCGAAGCGCGCGCCGAACGCGCTCGCTTCGCCGCGCGCGCGCGCGAGCCGGCCGTCGAAACCATCGAGGATCACCGCGGGCAACGCGAGCGCGACGAGCAGCCAACCGGCGGCCGCCGCCGGAACGGCCTTGGCGGTTGCGGGGGCCGTGAGCACGGCGACGAGCAACAGCGTGAGCGCGCCGCGCGCGAGCGTGACGACATTCGCCGCCCCGAACGACGGCGCGTCCAGGTGACGCGCCGCGAGCGCAAGCACGACGGCGCCGCCGACGCAGAGGAGCGCGAGCGCGCGCCGCACGAATCCGGCGTCGGTCGCGACCAGCGCGTCGATCGACACGGCCACGGCGAAGGTCGCGCCGGCGACGGCGGCTACGGCCACCGCACTCGTCACGACCCGCTGGCGCTGCAACGGATCCGGGCGGGACGCGGGAAGGGCACTGCTCGGCATGGCGCGAGACGCTTGCATGTTTACGGGTGTGTTGCAAGTATGCGGCAGGCCTATGATTCGCCCCGCCCCGCCGCATGAATCCGCGTAGCCGTTCGAGCCGCAGTGACCGCCCCCGACGCCGCGTTCTGGATCGTTGAGCCCGGCCGCGGCGAGATTCGCGCCGAGCGCGTGCCCGCGCCGAGCGCGGACGAGGTCGTGGTGCGCACGCTCTTCAGCGGCGTCAGCCGCGGCACCGAAGCGCTCGTGTTCGCGGGAGCCGTGCCGGAAAAGGAACGTGAGCGGATGCGCGCGCCGTTCCAGGCCGGCGACTTTCCGGCGCCCGTGAAGTACGGCTACAGCAGCGTCGGCATCGTGGACGAGGGTCCCGCCGCGCTGCGCGGCCGCACGGTGTTTTGCCTCTATCCGCACCAGACGCGCTACGTCGTGCCCGCCGCGGCCGTGCACGCGCTGCCGGACGGCGTGCCGCCCGCACGCGCGGTGCTCGCCGCGAACCTCGA
The DNA here is from genome assembly GCA_035644475.1 of Gammaproteobacteria bacterium. Lineage (GTDB taxonomy): Bacteria > Pseudomonadota > Gammaproteobacteria > Steroidobacterales > Rariloculaceae > FEN-1219. Next base: position 16,141 of record DASQOL010000207.1, read on the forward strand.
GACGGCGGTCAACGGCATCTGGGACGCGGCGCCTCGGCTCGGCGACCGCGTCGCGATCGTCGGCGCGGGCACCGTCGGCTGCCTCGTCGCGTGGCTCGCCGCCCGCGGCGGCTGCGACGTCGAGCTCGTCGACGTCGACGCGCGCAAGGCCGCGGCGGCGCAACGTCTCGGCGTCGCGTTCAAGACGCCGGCGGCCGCGACGCGCGACGCGGACCTGGTCGTGCACGCGAGCGGCGCGCCCGCCGGCCTCGCCACCGCGCTCGAGCTCGCGGCGTTCGAGGCCACCGTGCTAGAGCTCAGTTGGTACGGCACGCGCCGCGCCGAGGTCGCGCTCGGCGAAGCGTTCCACAGCCGGCGCTTGACGCTCAAGTCCTCGCAAGTCGGCGCGATCGCGCCGGCGCAGAGGTCGCGCTGGAGCACGCGGCGCCGCATGGAGCTCGTGCTGCGCTTGCTCGCCGACGAGCGGCTCGATGCGCTGATCAGCGGCGAGAGCCGCTTCGAAGAGCTGCCCGAATTGCTCGCACGCCTGGCAACGTCCCCCGGGTACACTCTGTGTCATCGGATCAGGTATCCCTGACGAGGGGGAGGGAACAGCGGATGTTCAACGTACGAGTTCGGGGACACTTCATGGTCGCGCACAGCTTCCGGGGGGAGGCCTTCGGTCCCGCTCAGAACCTGCACGGGGCGACGTACGTCGTCGACGTCGACTTCCGGCGCCGCGAGCTCGACGAGGACGGCGTCGTGGTCGACATCGGCCGCGCGAGCCAGATCCTGCATGTGGTGCTCTCGGAGCTCAACTACCGCAACCTCGACGAGGAGCCGAGCTTCACCGGCAAGAACACGACCACCGAATTCCTCGCGTACGTGATCTTCGACCGGCTCGCACAGGAGATCGAGGCGGGCTCGCTCGGGCCGAACGCCAGCGGGCTGGTATCGATGAAAGTGACGTTGAATGAATCGCACATCGCGTCGGCGTCCTACGAAGCCGCGCTCCGCAAATAGACCGAAGAAGCGCGCGGCCCGTGCGCCCGAGGCCGCCGCGGCCGTCCGCCGCAAGACTGCTCCTGCGTCTGCGGCACTCGCACGATCCATGGCCGTCGGCCGCAAGACTGCTCCTGCGCGCGCGGCACGACGGCCATCCATGGCCGTCGATCTCGTCGTGCCGGGAGACCCGAGCACGCCGACCGGCGGCTACATCTACGACCGCCAGATCCTCGCGGGCCTCGCCGAGCTCGGTTGGCGCACCGCGGTGCACTCGCTCGACGGCAGCTTCCCGCGGCCGACACCGCGTGCGCTGCGGGCGGCACGCGCGCGATTCGCCGCGATCCCCGACGGCCGCACGGTGCTCATCGACGGCCTCGCGCTCGCGGGGCTCGACCGCGTGCTCGAGAGCGAAGCGCGGCGGCTCCGTCTCGTCGCGCTGATCCACCATCCGCTCGCGCTCGAGACCGGGATCGACGCCGCGACGGCGCGGCTGCTCGAGACGGCGGAGCGCAGCGCGCTTGCGCAGGTCGAGCGCGTGATCGTCACGAGCCACTGGACGGCGCGTACGCTCGGCTCGTACGGCGTCACGCCGGAACGGCTGCGTGTGGTCGAGCCCGGCGTCGACCGCCGCCGCCCTGCCGCGTCGCGCGGGACCGAGGCGGCGTCGCGGAGCCCGGCACCACGGGTGCCAAGCACCGGTCGCGCGCCGCGCGAGAGCGAGGTGAGCATGCTGTGCGTCGCCACGCTGACGCAGCGCAAGGGTCACGCCGTACTGTTCGAGGCGCTCGGGGAGTTGCGCGACCGGCGCTGGCACCTCGCGTGCGCCGGCAGCACGACGCGCGACGCCGCGACGACCGCTGCGCTCGAGCACCAGATCGACCGGCTGAGCCTCGGAAAGCGCATCAGCCTGCTCGGCGACCTCGACCACGAGACGCTCGAGCGCTACTACGCGCGCGCGGATCTGTTCGTGCTGGCGTCGTACCTCGAGGGCTTCGGCATGGCGCTCGCGGAAGCGATCGCGCGCGGCGTGCCCGTCGTGAGCACGCGCGCCGGCGCGATCCCGGAGACCGTGCCGGCGGCCGCGGGCGTGCTCGTGCCGCCGGGCGACAGCCGTGCGCTCGCGAAGGCGCTCGCCCGCTTGCTCGACGAGCCCGCGGAGCTCGCGGCGCTCACGGCGCGGGCACGGGCCGCCGCCGCGTCGATGCCCACATGGCAAGGCGCGGCGAAGAAGTTCGCCGCGGCGCTCGACGGCGTCGGGACGCGGGCGGCGTGACCGGCTTCTCCGCCGACTGGTTGCGGCTGCGCGAGCCGGCCGACGCGGCCGCGCGCGACGCCGCGCTCGTTGCCGGGTTCGCGGCGCCGGGATCGTCCGATCTCCGAATCATCGACTTGGGCGCGGGCGCGGGCTCGAACCTGCGCTACACCGCGCCGCTCCTGCGCGGCTCGCAGCACTGGACGCTCGTCGACGACGACGCGACGTTGCTCACCGCGGCACAAACCGCGATTAGCGCTTGGGCGGCCGCACGCGGCGCGGCCGTGTCGTCGGCAGGCCCCCGGCTGCGCGTCCGCGACGACGAATTCGACTGCCGCGTGGCGTGCGTGCGGCTCGATCTCGTGAGCAACCTCTCGGCCGTCGAGCTGCCGCGCGGCGCGCTCGTGACGTCGTCGGCGCTGCTCGACCTCGTGTCGCAGTCGTGGCTCGACGCGCTCGCACGGCGCTGTGTGTCGGCAGGCGCCCCGGTGCTGTTCGCGCTGATCTACGACGGCCGCACGACCTGCGAGCCCGCGGAGCCGGAGGACGCCGAGGTGCTGGAGCTGTTCAACCGCCATCAGCGTGGGGACAAGGGATTCGGCCCGGCGCTGGGGCCCAACGCCGCGAGCGCCGTCGAGCAGGCCTTCGCGCACTTCGACTACCGGGTGGAGACGCGCGCAAGCGACTGGCGGCTCGAGCCGCGCGACGCGGATCTCCAGCGGGCGCTCGTCGACGGCTGGCTCCACGCGGCGCTCGAGATCGCGCCGCACCGCGCAATCGTGCTCCTCGACTGGCACCGGCGCCGGCTCGAGCACGTCGCGCTCGGCCGGTCGCGGATCGTGGTGGGCCACGCGGACGTCGCGGGAAGACCGTAGCGCGTCGTGGGCGAAGCGGCACCGTCAGGGACAGGTTACTTTTCCGTAGGGCGCATCGAAGGTCTATCGCGCAGCGTGGAAAAGTAACCCGTCCCTAGAGCACGCGCGCGACCTCGCCGGTCGCCCGGGTGTCGCCCGCAGGCGGCGAGCGCAGGTCGCAGTCGAACAGCACGTCGCCGCCCATCGCGAACACGCGATGGCGCGGCCGCAAGCAGTCGGCGATCTTGTCGCGCGCGGGTAGCGACAGGCCGGGGCGCCCGCTGCCGGTGACGAGCGGCGCGATCGCGATGTGCAGGCGGTCCAGAAGCCCGGCTTCGAGAAAGCGCGACACGGTCGCCCCGCCGCCCTCGACGAACACCGCGTTGAGCCCGCGCGCGTGCAAGCGCTCGAGCAGCGCGTCGAGCCGCAAACGGCCGCCCTCGGTAGGCACGCCGACTACCTCCGCGACCCCGTGCCGCGCTCCGCCCGCTCGCACATGCTCCGCCGCGCAGACGAGGAGCGTGGGCGCGTCGCCCGACGCGAACACGCGCTGCTCGGCGCCGAGCCGCCGGCGCGGGTCGAGAATCACGCGCACCGGATTCGCGCCCTCGACGTGCCGCACGGTGAGGCGCGGATCGTCGCGCTCGACGGTGCCGGCGCCGACGACCACGGCGTCGCTGAGCGCGCGCAGCCGGTGCAGGTGCGCCACGTTGTCGGGCCCCGTGACGTAATACGAGTCGCCGCTGCCGGTCGCGATGCAGCCGTCGAGGCTCTGGCCCAGATGCGCAATCGTCAACGGCCGGTCGGCGGCCGCGCCGCAGAGCGGCAGATACAAATCAAGGAGCGCGAGGGCGTCTTGCGGCGCACCGGCGCCGGCCGCCCAGCCCGAGCCCGGGTGCCATAGGAGCCACGGCCGGTCAACGTCGCGCCCGAGAGGCACCAGGCCGCCCGCCGAGTCGACGCCGAACGCGCGGGAACCTCTTGCCGCCGATCCGTCTCTAGACCATGCCGCCGCAGCCCGCAGCACCCTCCAGACGAGGCGTTGGGGGGCCTGCGCGTCGCCCGTCGCGGCCTTGGAGGAGTGCGGGAACGGCATCAACGGAAACGCTCTTGCTCGGAACGATCGCCTTAACTGGTATCCTAACATTGGTGAAACGAACGCTACCCAGCCCAATGGCCGCGAAACAACACGAAAAAATCAACGGCGACCCGGCCGCGCTCACGTTCGACCGGGCAGTCGGCGAGCTGCGCCGCGGGCGGGCGGTACAGGTCACGGACGGGTCGCGCGGAATGATCGTTGCGGCCGTCGAGGCCATCCAGGCTGCGTTATTCACACGACTCGTGGCCGCCGGCGCGGGCCGCGCCGTGCTGCTCGTGACCGCGGAGCGCGCGCATGCGGCCGGCCTGTCGCACCAGCTCGGCGGTCCGGTGGCGATCACGTTCCGCGCGGGCGTCGGCCTCGAGCAGCTGCGCTCGGCCGCGGGCGTGGGCGATTCGCTGCCGATCGATCACAGCCTGTTCGACGTCGACGGGGCACCCGACTGCGTCCCGCTCGCGACCGCAGGTTTTCAGCTCGCGAAAGCCGGCAGGCTCGTGCCGGCGCTCGTCGGCTTCGAGACGGCGGACGCGCCCGGCACCGACTTGATCGCGATCGACACGCGCGACGTGGAGCACCACGAACGCGTCGGCCACCACAGCCTGCAGCTCGTGAGCCGCGCGCGCGTGCCACTCGCCGACGCGGTCGATTGCGAGATCGCGCTGTTCCGCGACGAGCACAGCCTCGCCGAGCACGTGGCCGTGCTGATCGGCAAGCCGGACGCGAAAAACGCCGTGCCCGTGCGGCTGCACTCCGCGTGTCTCACCGGCGACCTGCTCGCGAGCCTGCGTTGCGACTGCGGCGAGCAGCTCCGCACCGCTGTCGCGCGCATCGCGAAGCTCGGCGGCGGCGTGCTTCTCTATCTCGATCAGGAAGGCCGCGGCATCGGCTTGCCGAACAAGCTGCGCGCCTACGTGCTGCAGGACGAAGGGCTCGACACCGTCGACGCGGACCGCCACTTGGGCTTCCTCGCCGACGAGCGCACCTACGACGTGGCCGCGGCGCTGCTGCACGAGCTCGGCATCACGCGGATCAAGTTACTGACCAACAATCCGCAGAAGATCAGCTCGCTGCGCGACCACGGCATCGAGGTCGCGGGCCGCTTACCGCTCGTCACCAACAGCAACACGCACAACGAGCGTTACCTGCGCGCCAAGACGGAGCGCGCGGGCCACCTGGCCGAAGAGTGGGGCCGCTCGCTCGCGGGCGACTCTTAAGCCCTCCGCGCGAGACGGCAGCGTGCTTTGCTGCGAACGGCCGCGTCAGGCCGCTTGCGCCATGGCGGCCACACGCTCCCAAGTCGTCGCAGTGAAGCTCGGGCGAGCGGTCACGCGCCGCTGCCACGTGACGAGATTCGCATTCGCCGCCGTGAGCGGCGCCCATTCCGGCAGCTGCGGGAACATGTCGAGCTGCGCGCCGATCATGATGTCCGCGAGCGAGAACGTGTCGCCCGCGAAGTAGGTCCTAGACCCAAGCAGCCGCGAGAGCTCGTTGAATACCTGGTGCGCCTTCGGCATTGCCGCCGCGATCGCCGCCTCGTCGGTGACGCCGCCGAGCAGGCGCGGCAGCACGATCCGCTGAAACGAGATCACGCTGTTCACGCCCTGGAACAGGTACCAGTCGTTCACGTTCATCACCTGGTCCATGCTGCCGGCGGCCTTCGCGTCCGAGGGCGTCAGCGCGGGTTTGGGCAGCACGCGATCGAGATAGCGCACGATGGCCTGCGTCTCGTAGAGCACAAACCCGCCGTGCTCGAGCACCGGCACGCGGCCGAACGCGTGGCGCGCTACGTGCGGCTCCGCTTTCATGGCGCCGGGCGCCACCGGAGCGACACGATAGCGCGCGCCCTTCTCCTCGAGCGTAGCCAGCACGGAGCGGCCGAACGGGCTGCCGGGGACGGTGTGGACGATGAAGTCGGACATTGGCGTTCTCCTTTAGTCGGGCTTGCGTTCGGCTTCGCGGGCGAAGCGTTCCATGAGGCCGGGCCAGCCGCGGCCGACGGCGTCGCGCATCTTCGTGCCAGCCTCCGGGCCCATCGTCTCGAAATTGTGGTGCAAGAGCTCGACGACCGTGGTGTCGGGGCCGTCGGCCGTGAAGCGGATGTCGACCTCGGAGCGCATCGCCTCGTCGGGCAGCCACTGCGCGCTCACCTGCCAGATCATCGTGAAGCGATTGGGCGGCTCCCACCGCGTGATCGTTGCGACGGGCGTGCGCGTGCCGTCCTGCGAGATCTCGATCCAACGGCCGCCGAGGCGCGTTTCGAGCACCATCTTATCCACGGGCTTCTTTGCGATGCCGTGATCGGGCGGCCACCACCGGGCGAGGCCGTTGGTGAACACATCGAAGCTAAGCGCGAGCGGCGCGCGCACGCGGATCGACTTGCGGACAGGTTCGATCTCGACGGCGGTCATCGTTTCTTCCTGCGTTTTGCTCTGACGGTGCGTTCGACTTCGGCCTTGAACGCCTCGAGCGCGTCGTCCCAGAACGACTCGAGCCAGTCGCGCAGCTCCTCGATGCCGCGCGGGTCGACCTCGTAGAGCCGACGTGTGCCGTCGGCCTCGTCGCGCACGAGCCCGGCGTCCTTCAGCACCTTCAAGTGCTGCGACACGGCGGGCCGGCTCACGGGCAGCTCGGCGGCGATGTCGGTCACGGAGACAGGCCCGGCTCGGAGGCGCTCGAACACGGCGCGGCGCGTGGGGTCGGCGAGCGCGGTCAATGCCTGTTCGTAAGCCATGCCTTACGGTAAGCAATCGCTTACGCTTAGTCAAGCATCGTTCGACGAGGCGCCCAGTTACCGCGGCCGCGCGACAAGTACGCGGTTACTGCGCCGCGGCCGCGTCCATGTAGACGCCCGCCTGGATCACGGCCTTCAGGCGGCGGAGGTTCGCTATGTCGGCGAGCGGGTCGGCGTACAGCAATATCAAGTCAGCGTCCTTGCCGACCTCGATGGTGCCACTGCGCGCGTCCCGGCCGAGCACGCGCTGCGCGTTGATCGTGGCGGCGCGGATCGTGTCGATCGGCGAGAGCCCCTGCGCGACCGTAATCTGCATCTCGAGCAGCGTGGTGACGCCCGGCAGAACTCCGGGCACCGGGCTGTCGGTGCCGATCACGATCGGCACGCCGGCGTCGTGCACTGCACTGAGATTCGCCGTGGTGTACTCGTCGAAGTCGCGCTTCGCCCAACCGGTGGCCTTGAGCTGCTGTCGCACCTGCGCGAGGACCGCCTGCATCTCCGGCGTATCGAGCAGAGCGTAGGTTCGTGCGGGGACCTTGTGCATGTCGTCGAATGCGTGCAACCGCCTGCGCCAAGCGTCGGCGTCGAGCGTCGTGTACGGCTCGGCCCCGACCGCCGTCGCCTCGTAGAACGCCCCGTTGCGCTTCAGAAGCTCGAGGACCTCACGGTCGTAGCGCGCGTCGATGATGCCGTGCACGACGCCATCCGCACCCGCGCGCAGCACCGCCCGAGCCGTCTCCAGCTCGATCGCGTGCGCCACGGCCTTCAACCCGAGCGCGTGCGCCTCGGCCACGATCGCCTCGTTGATCTCGGGCCGGATCGGGACGAGGGCCGGCGGCTGCAGCAGGAACTTGATCATGTCGACGCCTTCGGCGCGCATGTCGCGCACGGCCGCGCGTGCCGCGTCGACCGTGGCCACGGTGCGGAATGCGCCGGGCAGCGGATAGCTGTCGCCGACGACGATCACGAGGCCGGCTGCGAAGTAGCGCGGATAGCGCGACGGCGTCTCGGCGGAGGCGCGCTTCATCGCATGGAACGACGGGAGGTCGATGCCCGGCGAGAACACCGTCGTGATCCCCCAGGTGAGCAAATGCCGCAGCGCCTCGAGATTCTGCTCCGGCGTGGCGAGCGTCGGCGGCGCGACGTGGTTGTGCATGTCGGCGAGCCCCGGCAGCAGATACTTCCCCGCGCCGTCGACGATCGTCGCGCCCGCCGGTACCTTCACGTCGGCGCTCGGGCCGACGGCCGCAATGCGCTCGCCGTCGACGACGACGGTCATCCCTGGTCTGCCCGTGTCGGTGCGACCGTCGATCACGGTTACGTTCTTGATCGCGAGGGTTTCGGCGTGCGCTTGCGCGCCGACGGCGAGCGCCGCCGCGAGGATCGCCATGAGAGGGAACGCCGCTTTACGCATGATCGAAGTGTCCTTTGCCGAGTGGTGCGCGATCTTGCTGGCAGCCGCGCGCGCCGCGGAAGTACGATACCGCGTGCGCCTGCGTACGTACGCAAACGCATCAATGGGTTACGCCACGTTCGGGACAACAGCAACAACAGCGCAACGTCGATGACGACGCCCCCGGTAGCCGAGGCCGCGGTACGCGAGCAACTCGCGAGGGTGCTCGCGAGCGGCGCGTTCGCACGCGCGAGCCGGTCGGAAAAGCTGCTGACCTATCTCGTCGAGCAGACCCTCGCGGGCCGCGCACACTACCTCAAGGAGTACACGCTTGGCGTCGACGCATTCGGCCGTGGCGCCGACTTCGACCCGCGCAGCGACCCGATCGCGCGCGTCGAGGCCTCGCGCCTGCGCAGCAAGCTCGAGCTCTACTACGCGACCGATGGCAAGGCGAACCCCGTAGTCATCGCGCTGCCGAAAGGGAGCTATGTACCGGTGTTCGGGAGCCGGCCGGCGGCGGACGCCGACGCCGGACGCAAGCCGCCGCGCGCAGCCCGCTTCGCATGGCTCGGCACCGCAGCCGCCGTGGGTGCCGCGATCGCGGTCGCAGTCGGGAGTCTTTGGCTCCGCTCGCCGCCCGAGGCGCCGCGCGCGCTGCTCAAGCTCGACGTCGACTTGGGATCCGGCGCGCGCTTGAGCACCGAGGTCGGCGGCAACCTTGCGTTGTCGCCCGACGGCAGCACGCTCGTGTTTCTCGCGCTGCTGGAGGACGGCAGTACCCATCTGTTCGCGCGCCGCCTCGACGAGCTCGTGGCCCGCGAGCTGCCGGGCACCGTCGACGCGCGGGCGCCGTTCTTCTCGCCGGACGGGCGATGGGTCGGATTCGGCGCCGGCGGCAAGCTGAAGAAGACGCTCGTCGCGGGCGGCGGCTCGCCGATCACGCTCGTCGACGCGAGCGACCCGCTCGGCGCGAGCTGGAGCGAGCGCGGCGAGATCATCGCGAAGCTCACATCGGAATCGGTCCTGTGGCGCGTGCCGGAGGACGGCGGCGTCCCCGAGCGCGCGCTCGACACCGCGGCGGAGGGCGTCTCGCCGCGCTGGCCGCAGGTGCTGCCCGGCGGAAACAGCGTGCTGTTCACTGCGATGCGCGGGCTGCATGCGAGCGTCGAGGCCGTAGCTCTCGCCGACGGCAAGCGCAAGACGCTGATCCCGAGCGGGATGTACGGGAGGTACGTCGCGAGCGGTCACCTGGTGTACGTGGACGGCGGCACCTTGTTCGCCGTGCCGTTCGATCCGGTAAAGCTCGAGACGCGCGGCACTGCGGCACCGGTGCTCGCGGGCGTCGCCTACTCGCCGACATTCGGCTTCGCGCAGTTCACGGCTGCAGCCAACGGCGTCGCCGCGTATCAACGTGGAGGCGGCGGCGGAAAAATGACCGTCGCTCGCCTCGACGCCGCCGGCCATTCGAGCGCTGTGATCGCCGAGCCCGCGCACTATCAATGGCCGCGCCTTTCGCCCGACGGCCGCAAGCTCGCGATCGGCGTGCTCGAGGGCGGCGAGTTCGGCATTTGGGTGCACGATCTCGCCACCGGCACGAAAGCGAGGCTCGTCGACGGCGCGACGCCGGTGTGGACGGCCGACCAGCGCTACCTGCTCTACGAGAACACGCCGTCCGGATTGTTCGCGCTGCGGGCCGACGGCGCCGCCGAGCCCGTGCGTCTCGTCGAGGGCACGGGACGTCTGATCCCGTGGTCGGTGACGCCGGACGGCAGCCGCCTCGCGTACTACGCGTTAAACGACGTGACCGCTGCTGATCTCTGGACCGTGCCGATCCGCACCGACGACGGCATCGCGCGGGGCGGCGATCCGGAGCTCTTTCGGCGAACGCCCGCCTACGAGCTCTATCCGACGTTCTCGCCTGACGGGCATTGGCTCGCGTACGGCTCGAACGAGTCCGGCTCCTGGGAGGTCTACGTGCGCGCCTTCCCCGACGACGGCACCCAAGTACGCATCTCGAGCCGTGGCGGCCGCGTACCCGCATGGTCGAAGACGGCGCCCGAGATCCTGTACGAGACGATCGATCACCGGCTCATGGTCGCGAGCTACCGCGTCGAGCACGGGTCGCTCGTCGCCGAGGCGCCGCGCGCGTGGTCCAACGTGCAGCTCGCCGACTCGATCGTGCTGCCCGCGTTCGACCTCGCGCCGGACGGCCGCAGCGTGGTCGCGCTACTGCCCTACGGCGAGGACGCCGCGCCGGCCGGCGACCGCGCCACCGTGCTCGTGAACTTCCTCGACGAGGTACGGCGCGTCGCGCACTAAAGCCACCGGTGCCAGACACCCCTGGTGTCTGGCAGAAAAGTAACCTGTCCCTACTTTTCCCGGTGACAAAGCCGGCGAAAAAAATCGAACATGTCCCTATTTTTCCGCGGCGATCCAGTCGTCGACGCGCCGCTCGAGAATCGACAGCGGCAGCGCGCCGCCGCCGAGCACGACGTCGTGAAAGCGGCGGATGTCGAAGCGGTCGCCGAGCGCGGCCCGCGCGCGCGAGCGCAGCTCCAGGATCTTCAGCATGCCGATCTTGTAACCGGTTGCCTGGCCCGGCGCCACGATGTAGCGGCGCACCTCCGCGCGGATCTGGCCGTCGACGATCGGCGAGTTCTGCCTGAAGTAGTCCACGGCCTGCGCCTCCGTCCAGCCCTTCGCATGCAGTCCCGTGTCGACGACGAGCCGGATCGCGCGCCAGAGCTCCCCGCCGAGTCTGCCGAAGTCCGAGTACGGATCCTTGAACCCGCCCATCTCCTTGCCGAGCGCTTCGGCATAGAGACCCCAGCCTTCCGTGTACGCATTGAAGAAGATCTGCGTGCGGAACTTCGGCAGCCCGGTCAGCTCCTGCGCGATCGCGATCTGCAGGTGGTGGCCGGGGATGCCCTCATGGTAGGCCACGGTCTCGAGCTCAGGCTTAGGCATCGAGCTCATGTCGATGAGGTGAACGTAGTACGTGCCCGGCCGCGAGCCGTCGGGCGTGCCCTCCTGGTAGTGCTGCGGCGCGCCGGGGATCTCACGGAACGCCTCTACGCGCTTCACCACGAGGTCGGCCTTCGGCAGCAGGCCGAAGAACTCCGGCAGCCGCTGCTTGACGGCCGCGATGTCGGTGCGCGCTTCCGCGAGATACGCCTCGCGGCCTTCGTCGGTGTTCGGGAAATGAAACCGCGGATCGCTGCGCACGTACTCGAAGAACTGGCTCAGCGTGCCGTCGAAGCCGACTTGCCGGCGGATCGCGTCCATCTCACCCTTGATCCGCTCGACCTCGCGGAGACCGAGCGCGTGGATCTGCTCGGCGGTCATGTCGGTGGTCGTTTCCGCCGACAGCCGCTCTTCGTAGAACGCGGGGCCGTCAGGCAGCTTCCAGACGCCGGTCGCGATCTCGTCGGAGCTCTCGACGTCCGAATCGACCCACGCGATCAACGCGTCGTACGCGGGCTTGAAGCGGTCGACGAGCGCCGCGCGCGCGGCCGTTCGCAACTCCTCGGCCGTCGCCGCGTCGATCTTGCCGGCGGCGGCGAGCGCGTCGATCTTCGCCTTCGCGTCGGCCCAAAGCGGCGCGTCGCCGGTGCCCGCGAACGGTGCGCCGGTGACGAGCGCCGTGGCTTGCTGCCGGACCGACGCATACGCGAACCGCGGCGCGTGCACGCCCTCGGCGGCGGCGAGCTTCGCGCGCTCGACGGACTGGTCGATCGCGCGCGCGACTCCGCCGATTCGCGCAACGTAGGCTCTCATGTCCGAGGCGTCGTCGACGCGGTGCTGGGTGATCAACGCCTGCGGCAGGTCCGTATGCGGGCCGCCCATTTGATGAAAGGTGTAGAAGCGCCGGCGAAACGGCTGGGCCCTCTCGGCGAGCGCGAGCTCGAACACCCAAAGGTCGTATGAAGTTTTCGCTTCCGGAGTCAGCCGCTCGTAGTCGAACGTGCGGCGCAGCTCCTCGACCGTCGCGCGAAGCCACGCGAGCTGCGTGTCCTCCGCGGCTTCCGACACGTCGTCGATCTTGTCGTAGTCGTCCTTGCGGCCGAGCCCGGTCTTGCGTAGCGGGCTGAAGTCGAGCTGCTCCTCGAACCGCGCGTCGAGCCACTCGTTGAGCCGCGCGCTCTCGACTTCCGGCGCTGCGCTCGCCGGCGCGCTCGCCTCCGGCCGCCCGGCGCTCGGGGATCCGTCCCCGCACGCCGCGAGCGCGCCCGCCAGCAGCGGCACGAGCAGGAAGCGATGCGCCTTGCGGGAAGCCATCACGCAACGAGCGTAACCAAATCGGTTCGCAGCGCGCAACCGTGCGGCCGGCCCGTCGTCTCTAGAGGATGGAGCGCCGGCGCCAGACGAGCAGCACGAGCAAGCAGATCACGGCAGCGCCGGTGCCCGTCCGCGTGGACAACCACTCTGTTGCCAAGGCAAACAACGTACCGAGCCGCGCCGACAACTGCACCGAGCCCGAGATCAACCATGGCGAGCCGACGGCCACCGCGGCGAGCGCGGCCGCCTGCCACGCGCGCCTCACGAGCGTCGCGCGAGCCCGCGCCTTCGCGACGCGGGCGCCGGTCGCCTTCAGGAACGGCTCGGGCGGAAGCTGCCGGTGCTCGCCGTCGAACAGGTCGCGCAAGTCCCGATCGCAGTCGTCGTTCGAATCCATCGTCGTTCCCTCACGCTCCGGCGTACGCCGCGAGCACTTGCCGCAGCCGCGCCGACCCGCGCGTGACGTGCGACTTCACCGTGCCGAGCGGCAGCTTGGTCAGCGCCGCGATCTCCGTATGCGACATCCCCTCGTTGTGCGCGAGCACGACGCAGAGACGAACTTGCGGCGGCAGCGTCCCGAGCGCCGCATCGAGGTCGATACTCTCCGCGGCGGCGTCGAAATGCGCGCGCGGGTCGTTGTCCGGCGCGAGCTCCTCGACGTACGCGATCTTGCGCCGCCTGAGCTCCTCGAGCCAGGTCGTGACCATGATGCGCTTGAGCCAGCCGTCGAAGGCCGCGGCGGTCCGCAGCTGCTTGAGCGACCGCCACGCCGTGAGAAACACCTGCTGCGCGAGGTCGTCGCCCAGCGTCGGCTCGCGGCACAGGTGATACATGAACTTGCGCACGCGCTGGTGCCGGCGCTTCACGAGCTCCGTGAACGCCGGCGAGTCGCCCGCGCACGCGAGCGCGATCACCAACGGCTCGGCCGCGTCGCGAAGCTCCGCGGCCGATAGGCGGCTCACCCTCTCTCGGATCCGATGCGCGGGTCGCTTTCCGCCTGCGGCTTCTCCACGAACCGCGACGAAAAGAACAGGCCCGCGCCCAATAGAAACACGAGGCCGGACAGGGCCATCCCAATCGCAGGGGCGATTCGCGCGGCCGGATCGGTTCCGGGACCGGTATCGGGAAAGAGCATGCCGAGCAATACGCCCGAGAAGAGCATGATCCCTCCGGCGGCGAACATTACGATCGTGCCGAACACACGCAACGTCCGATATCCGCCGCCGCGCGCCCGCTCGTGCAGATACATCGAACGCTGCAATGCGTTCGGCGGATCGAGCAGCATCTTGAGCTGCGCCTCGTCGACCGCGCCAGTTTTCTCGACGATCGTCCGAAACGTCTGGTGTTTTTCCGCGTCGCGCTTCGACTTGAACCAGCCGATCATGATGATCACTGCCGCCGCCGCGACCCAAAATGCCGCTACTTCCATCACCGATCTCCCAGGCTCGAAAACGCGAGCCGTCAACGCCGCGCACAACGCCCGACTGACTATCAGAGATGCCGTCTTTTCAGGAACGGATGCGGCGGACTTAGCCGCCGCCGCGAGATCAGGTGCGCAGAATCGCGAGCCGCGTGGCGGCAACCTCGCCGAGCAGCGTGACCAGCCGGTCGGCGAGCCAGCTCAGGTGCTCCGCGCCCCGCTTCGCGTCGGCGCGGGCCGCGTTGCCGCAGGCGCCCGCCGGGTGCAGGTCCTCGCTCAACCAGCCGATGCCCACCGGCTTCTCCGCGCCGAGCAGCGTGTTGCGGGCGGCGAGCTCGTGCGGCAGGCCTTTGAAGTCTTGGAGCTCGGTCTGGCGCACGAGGTCGGGCCGCAGGTGCAGCATCAGCGACGTCTCGATCTCGCCCCCGTGGATGTCGTGCACCGCTTCGCGCGCGTCGAACAGCCCCGGCGGCGAGCCGAACGCGAAGTAGCTGGCGCGTGCAACCAGCATGCCGTGGTCGGCGCGCAGGCGCAGCGCGACCAGGTCCACGAGCGCCTTCTGGCCGCCGTGCGTGTTGAAGATCACGAGCTTGCGCACCCCCGCGCGCGCAACGCCGGCGCCGACGTCGCACCAGGCGTCCGCCAGCGTCTCGCCGGCGACGCTCAGCGTGCCGGCGAAGCTCCGGTGCTCGGCGCTCGCGCCCACGGTGAGCGCGGGTAGCACCAGCACCGCCGAGCGCGGCGGCAGCCGCGCGAGCGCCGCCCGCACGATGCCTTCGTTGATGACCGCATCGGTGGAGAGCGGCAGGTGCGGGCCGTGCTGCTCCACGGCCGCGACCGGCAACAGCGCCACGGTCTGCTCGGGGTCGACGCGCCCGAAGTCCGTGGTCGCCAGATCCTGCCAATACCCGCTTTGCACGTCTCGTCCCCCGCAAGAAAATAGGGACATGTTACTTTTTCGGCAGACCCCGGTGGGCTCCCAGCGGGTCCGGCCCGAAAAAGTAACATGTCCCCATTTTCTGGCCCGAAGTAACTTAAGCCCGATTCCTTGCCGGGACCGGCGGCGACCTTGGATAATGGTTGGCCCAACGCCAGGTTAGGCGCATTCGAGACAGGACAGTCACCATGAGCACACCGCAACGCGCCGCCGTCCCCTCCGTCGACAATGAAGTCAAAGAGCTGATGGCCAAAGCCCGCGCCGCCCAGGCGATTTACGAAGGTTTCTCGCAGGAGCAAGTCGACGCGATCGTCCGCGACATGGCCAAGTACGTCTACGACAACGCCGAGACGCTCGCGCGCATGGCCGTCGACGAGACGGGCATCGGCAATTACGAGGACAAGGTCCTCAAGAAGAAGGGCAAGGCCCGCGTCATCTGGAACAACTTAAAGGGCAAGAAGTCGCGCGGCATCATCGGCGAGGACGCCGAGAACAACCTCGTGTTCGTGGCCAAGCCGATGGGCGTGGTCGGGGCCGTGTGCCCGGTGACCAACCCGATCGCGACGCCGATGTGCAACGGCATGTTCGCACTCAAGACCGGCAACGCCGTGATCTTCGCGCCGCATCCTAAGGCGCAGAAGTGCACCGAGCACCTGACGAACGAGTTCATGAAGATCGTGAAGAAGCACGGCGGGCCCGACAACCTCGTGCAGACGATCAAGAAGGGCTCCGTCGAGAAGACCCAAGAGCTCATGAAGTCCGTGGACGTGGTCGTCGCCACCGGCGGCGGTGCGATGGTGAAGTCCGCGTACTCGTCGGGCAAGCCGTCGTACGGCGTCGGCGCCGGCAACGTGCCCGTGATCATCGACCGCGGCGTGGATTTGAAGGACGCGGTCGGCAAGATCGTGACCGGCGCCGCGTTCGACAACGGCATCATCTGCTCGCACGAGCAGTTCGTGCTCACGCCGGAAGAAAGCTACGACGCCACGGTCAAGCAATTCGTCGACACCGGCAAGGTCTGGTTCACCAAGGACGAGAAGCAAATCCAGAAGCTCCGGGAGATCGTGTTCATCGACGGCCACATCAACAAGGACGTGGTCGGCCGCACCGCGCGCGAAATCGGCGCGATGGCCGGCATCGACGTGCCGGCGAGCGCGCGGATCATCCTGCTGCCCGCGAAGGGCGCCGGCACGGCCGACATCCTCGCGAAGGAAAAACTCTGCCCCGTGGTCGCGATCCTGCCGTACAAGACCTTCGCGGAAGCCGTCGGCAAGGCCAAGGCCAACCTGCTCGTCGAAGGCGCCGGCCACTCGGCCGCGCTGCACAGCAACGACGAGCAGCACATCCGCGACGCGGGCGTCGAGCTGCCGATCAGCCGGCTCGTCGTGAACCAAGCCAGCTCGCTCACCGCGGGCGGCTCGCTCACCAACGGCTTCGCGCCGACCACCACGCTCGGCTGCGGCTCGTGGGGCGGCAACTCGATCTCCGAGAACTTGGACTACAAGCACCTGATGAACGTGTCGCGCATCGGCAAGGTCATCACCGGGAAGAGGGTGCCGACGGACGAGGAGATCTTCGCCTCGTAGTCGTCTTCGCAAGCTCCGCGGCCGTCGCGGCCGCCGAGCGTTCGAGCGCCGCTCTCGCGGCGCCGGGAGCTCGCCATGGTTCGCTCCTTCGCGGTTGTGCTCGCCGGCGTTTGCGCGCTGCTCCTGCCGCTGCTCTCTCCGGCGCACCACTCGGTCGCGTTCTACTCCACCGACAAAATCGAGCTCGCCGGCGAGATCACGAAGATCGACTGGCAGAACCCGCACATCCAGTTCGGCTTCCGCGACACCGCGGGCAAGAGCTGGAAGCTCGAGAGCAGCTCGATCTTCCTGCGCGAGAAAGACGGCGTAACGCGCGATCTGTTCCACGTCGGCGACGACGTGAAGGTGTTCGGCCGCACCTCGTCGCACAACGCGGCCGCGCTGCTCGTCACGAACATGCTGCTGCCCGACGGCCGCGAAGCGCCGCTCTGGCCGGAGTCGCCCCCGCACTTCGTGAGCGCCGACAAGATGATCAAGGCGGCGCCGCGGCTCGTCGAAGCCGCCGCCGAGAATCGCGGGATCTTCAGGGTCTGGCGGCCGGACAACGCGTCGATCGCCCGCGGCATGGCCGGCGTCCGCTACACCGAAGCGGCCGTGGCCGCCCGCAAGTCGTACGACCTGCTCGCGGCGGCCGCTCGCTGCGAGCCCGAAGGCATGCCGCGGATCATGATCGCGCTGTTCCCATTCGAGCTCGTCGATCGCGGCAACGAGATCGTGCTCCGCACCGAGCTCTACGATACGGAGCGAACGATCCACATGGACCGCAAGGCGCCGCCCGCCGGCGAGCCGCCCTCGAAGCTCGGCTACTCGGTCGGCGAATGGCAAGACGGCGCGCTCGTGGTGAAAACCACTCTTGTGAATTGGCCGTACTTCGATACGTCCGGCACGCCGATCAGCGCGAACGTCCGGATCGAGGAGCGCTACACGTTGAGCAGCGACCAAACGCGACTCGACTTCGCGATGACCGTCGACGACCCCACTACGTTCACGGCGCCGGCCAAACTCGATATCACGTGGGACGCATACGGCGACGCGATCGGCCGCTACGACTGCAAGCGAGACTGAGCGAGACCCCGGTGAAAGACAGAAGCCCCCGTCGCCGGGGGCCTCTGCGTGCGATCCGCTTCGAATCAGGGCGTGTTGGCGGTGCTCGTGAGCTGACGCGCCACGGGCTCGCCCTTCACCGGTGGGAACGCGGGCGGCGGCGCGCGGTGATGCGTCGCGGCCTCGTACGCCGATGCCACCTTGATGAGGTTCGCCTCCTGGCCCGGCTCGGCCCAGAAGCCCATGTTGTACGGCAGGCCGATGCCGCCGAGCTTGGTGGGCGTCTTGCTCTCCTCGCCCCCGTAGCTCTTGCCGTCCTCGGCGAGCTTGAACTCCGCGTCGTAGATGCTGGTGGCGAAGCCCGCCGGCACGAACACCTCGGGGATGCCGAGCATCGCGCCGTAGCCCAAAGCAGGGCCGCGGTCCGCGCCCCCGCCCCCGCCGGCGCCGCCGCGTCCCAGGTTCGCGCCGCCGATCTTGCCCTGCAGCGTGAGATTCACCGCGTTGACGAACATATCGAGCTTGTTCTGCACGAGCACCTTCGTCATCGCCATGCGCAGCGTGTCGCGGCGCTTGATCGTGTAGGTGACGGCGTCGGTGCGGATGTCCATCTCCTTGTTCTCCCAGTTCTTCATGGCCACGCGGCGCGTGTCGTTGAAGTACTTGGCGTTGGCGTTGAGCGTCGTCCAGTCGAACACGCGGCTGTCGCCGCGCAGCGCAAGGTACTGGCCGAGCTGGAAGGCGAACGTGTAGCCGCTGACTTCGTCCGCACCGCTGGGTGCGTTGGCGACGACGGTGTTGAAGTTCATCTCGACCGGTAACGGCGCCTGGTGCGCCGACAGCGCGACCAAGTACTTGCGGCTCGTCACGTCCCAGCCCGGCGCGGTGAACGCCGGCTTGCCGTCACGCTTCCACGAGAAGATCTCGGGCATCTGGAACGGCAGCACCTCGGCAAACGCGTCGTTGAAGCCGAACGTCATGTTGGCCATCGACGGGTCGTCCGGATAGCCCGGGTCCACGTCCTCGACGAGCTCCGCGCCGAGCGACTTGAGCACCTCGAGCTCCTTGTTGATGCCGTCGCTCACCGCGGCGGCGCCGGGCGTCTTCTTCAGGAACAGCGCACGGATCACGCCGATGCGCACGCCGGCGAGCGGCTTGCCGCTCGCTGCCGTGGCGAGCGCGTCCACGTACGGCGTCTTCGACGCGACCACGCGTGGCAGCGCCGTGTAGGGATCGCGTGAGTCGAAGTAGCTGCCGGTAGCCTTGTCGCGGAACGCGTCGAGCACCACCGCGGCGTCCTTCACCGTGCGGCACATGATGCCGGGACGATCCTGGTAGGGATTGGCGCCGAACGCGCCGGCGAACGAGATCATGCCCTTGGTCGGCACGACCAACGCCACGCCCTGGTAGTTCGCCGGGCCGCGGCACGAGCCGCCGGTGGTCTCACAGATCGAGCACACCGTGAGGTTCGTGGCCACGGCGACGCCCGAGCCGCCGCTCGAGCCGCTCGTGACGCGCTCGGTGTCGTAGGGGTTGCAGGTCATGCCGCCCCACGAGTCACGCGAGCCGCCCTGGCCGATGTAAGGCCTCTCGACCTTGGCGTCGCCCTTCGGGTCGCCGCTGCCGGCGTTGTACTCGGACTCGTGCGCCTGCGCGTAGATGATCGCGCCCGCCGTGCGGAGCCGGGCCACGAGCGTGGAGTCCTTCGGCGGCACGTCCATGGCGTAGTTGACGTCGGCGCCGCCCGTGGTGCGGATGTCCTTGGCGTCGTAGATGCCCTTGTTGGCCATCGCCACGCAGTACATCGGCATCGCCTTGAGATCGGGATTGCGGCCGTACTTCGCATCGAACGCCGCGGCGGTCTCGAGCGCGTCGGGCTGCTTGCGGAACTCCTCGCAGGCCGCGGGAGCGCCCGCCGGCAGCGGAGTGCCGGGCGGCGCGTCGAACTTGCCCTTGCAGGTCACCGAACGCTCGCCGCGAATGTTGAGCATCTCGAGCGCGTTCACCTGGCCGGCGTTCGGGATGCCGGCGACCATGCCGTATTGCTGATAGACGGACGGATCCGACACGGTCGGCTCCATGCGGCCGTAGTCGGGCGGATCGCCTTGGTACTTGGCGAACTCCGGCACGATCTTGCTGAGCGCCACGGACTCGGTCGGGAATTTGATGGCCGCGCCGGCGCGGACCGCGCCCGGCACCTTCGCGATCTTGGCGCCGTCGGCCGTGACCGGCAGCGCGCAGATGCCGTCGTAGGCCCGGGCTCGCGCGACGTAGCCCTCGATCACCTGCTTGCAGGTGGTCGCGCCGCTCTGGATCGCCTTGTGAATGCTGTCGATCGAGGCTTCTTGCAGCTGGAACTGCGCCTGAGCTTGCAGCGCGCAGAACGCACCCGCGAGCACGACCACCGTCTTGACCGATATACGTACCGACATGGATGACTCCTCTTTCGGGAACCGCCCGGTAGCGCCGCGCCCGCCCTCGGAAGGCGGCGACGCGCGCGATGGGCATTTCTCCATGGGACGTAAATCGCGGCCGACACCCTATGTCGGTGGAGCAAGAAAGGAAGGGAGGCATCGCGCGGGTCGCCGGCGAAAGCCCTGCGTTTGCGAACGTCGGGAGGCGTGCGTATATTTCGGGCCGGCACCCGGCGTGCCTCCGGCCCGCGGAAAGGAGCTCAGCTCCAACCGACAAGCAGCCAAGACATCGTTCTCGTAACGATCTTCCTTCCCAACGTGCGGGCGTCGGGAGCCACTACCGGAGGGTCGTTTCATGGAATTCTCGAAGCATTTTTCGCCTATCGATCCGCGCCGCGCGGACCTCTCCCGCCTCAAGCGCAACGCCAAGGAGCTCAAGGACGCGTTCGACGCCGGCGTCAGCGGCGCGCGCGAGCTCGTAACGCAGCACTTGGCGCAGCACGCGAGCGACGAGCGGCTCAAGCTCGCGTACGCGCAGTTCGTGATCGCCCGGTCGCACGGCTTCGCGTCGTGGGCGCGGCTCAAGGCGTTCGTCGAAGCGCGGCAGCTCGACGGGGCGCAGCTGCGCGACGCGTTGCTCGCGCTCACGCTCGAGTCGAACGACTTCGCGCTCGCGGCCGTCTACGAGCGGCGCGCGGAGCTCGACACGAACGACGCGTATGTCGCCGCGGCCTTCGCCGACGTCGACGCGCTGGCCAAGCTCGTGGCAGCATCCCCGGCGGTCGTGCACGCCGCCGGTGGACCGGGCCACTGTGCTCCGCTCGTCTACCTCTGCCACTCGCAGTTCGGCAAGTGGGCGCCGGGCTTGCGCGCCCGGCAGCTCGCGGCTGCGCGTCTCTTGCTCGAGCATGGCGCCGACGCGAACGCCGCGACGGCGAAGGACGAGCACGGCCACGTGAAGTCGGCGCTCTACGGCACGGTTCGGTGGCCGGGCAACCCGGAGCTCTGCGAGCTGCTTCTCGACCACGGCGCGCGGGCGAGCGACGGCGAGTCGCTTTATCACGCGAGCGAGCTCCACGACCTGCGCTGCCTGGAGCTGCTGCTCGAGCATCGTCCCGACGACGCCGATCGCGAATACTGCATCGCCCGCATGATCGACCAGGACAACGCCGCCGGCCTACGTCTCTACCTCGAGCACGGCACGAACCCGAATCACCTCTGCGCGGCGTTGTTCCGGGAGCGCAGCGTCGACTGCCTGCGCACGCTCGTCGAATTCGGCGCCGACGTGAACGAGGTTTGCAAAGAAGACTGGCTGCGTAAGCGCGTCGCAGGCCTTACGCCGATCCAAATCGCGGAACGCTCGGGCTACGACGCGGCGATCGAGCTGTTGCTCGCCGCGGGCGCGCCCGACAACCGCGAGCCGCGCGATCTGCTGATCGGCGCGTGCGCGCGCGCCGACCGCGCGGCGGCGGCGCGCGTCGTGAGCACCCACCCTGGCTTGGTTGCGTCGCTGACTGCGAACGATCACGCGTTCGTTTCGACGTTCGCGCGCGCGGGCAAGCGTGAGGCCGTCGAGATCATGCTCGACGTCGGCTTCGACATCGAGGCGAAGGCCGACGACATGATCTGCTCGGGGTTCGTTTACGCGGCGATGAACGGCGACGTTGCGATGCTTCGGTTGTTCGTCGAGCGCGGTGCCGACGTCAACTCCGCCCACAAGCTTGGCGGCGATGCCCTAGGCACGGCGCTCTACTGCGCGGTGCACCATCGCGCCCCGGGGGGAGACTACCCGGGCGCCGTCGAATTGCTGCTCGGAGCGGGCCTGAAGCCAAAGGACGACACGTTGCCGTTCGTGCTGGACCACGGCCAGAACGATCTCGCCGAGATACTGATCGCTCACGGCGGTACGCTGCCGGACGAGCCGAGCTGAACGAACGCGCGCGCACGCCCTAAGAAATTAGGGTCAGACCCCTGCGGGGTCAGACCCTGTGCTATTTCGCCTGCGTAACCGCGCCGCCCCCTTGGGCTTCGGCGAGCGGCTTGCCCGACTCGGGCGACAGTCCGCCGAAGCCGACCGTCTTGCCGTTCACCGTGAACGCCTGAATGAAGCCGCCGTCGCCGCCGTCGTGCCGCGGCGCGATCAAGACAGCGATCTTGTCGCCGACGTGGACCATGTCGCGCGTGTAGCCCGCACGGTAGAAATGGCTCGCGCTATGCCCCTCGAATTCCCAATCGCGCGTGCCCTTCGCGTCCGTGACCTGGACGATCGCCGCGGCGTGCGGGTTCGTGACGTTGAATTTCTCGACCACGCCTTCCACCGTGACGCGTTGGCTGAAATCGAACTGCGCCGCCGAATGGTGAGCCGCGGCGAGCGTCCCGAAGAGCAGCAGCGCCGGAGCGGCGGCCGCAACGACCAATTTTCTGCTGAGTACCGACATCGAAAGTCTCCTAGTGGGTCTAGAGCGCACGTTCCCGTGCAGCCGAGTTTATTCCTTCGCCTCGCGCGCCTTATAGACTTCGCTCATACGCGCGTTGGCGGGCTTGCCTTCTTTCACCTGCTTCCGGCGCAGGTCGAGCAACTCGTACCAGAAGTCGTCGGGACAGCGGTACGGCAGGATGAAGCCGTCCGGGCCGAGCGGCTCGTACTTCCGCGAAACTTTGACCGGCGCCGTGTAATAGACGGGATCCGAGATCGCCGCTTCGTAGCTGATCACCTGCTTGCCGCCGTCGTCCTTGCCGAGCGAGAAGCGCTCTTCGATCGTGGCCTGGTCGCTGTACGGGTGACCGCCCTGATCCTGGGCGTCGAGGAGGTCCGTGGTCTTGACCACGAGCACGTCGCCCTCCCAGTGGCCCTGGGAGTAGCCGCCGCGGTTCGGAATCCGCTGCTCGACCGGCAGCTGCCGCGCGCCGATGTAGATCCGGCGCGTCTCGTTCTCGACCTCGTAGATGATCGTGAGCTGATTGCCCTTCTGGATGAACTCGAGGGGATAGCCGCCCGGCATCTCCATCATCGTCGGCAGGCCGTAGTCGACGCAGTAGGCGGCGGGGTTCGCCCGCTCCGGCCCGAGCAGCTTGTTGTAGTCGGCGATGCGCTGCTTGCCCGCATCGGTGAGCGGCAGATCGGCCCGCGCGCCGCCGAATCCGGACGCTCGCTGGCCCGGCGCGCCGGTGTAGGCCTTCCAGAGTCCCGTGAAGTCCGGGTGCTCGGGCTCGGCCGCGGCAAGGGCGCCACAGGCCAAGAGCGCGGCGGCTGCAGGCACGATTTTACAAAACGCTCGCACGTCTCGCGGCATCACCATGGTCTCCGGTTCGGCAACGGTACTAGCTCAGCCAGGCGCCAAGGATACCGGGAATCCGGGGCTGCGCGGCTCAAGTATTCTTACAGGCGGCGCGCCCCCGCACGGCGCCCGGCCCCGCGCACGACAGTCACAAACGTCAGTTCGCGGTGACCTTGGGCTCGGCGGGATAGAGCCGCTTGAGCTCCGCGAGCGCGCCGCGCAGCGCGTCGCGATCTTGCTCCGTCGCGACGTAGATCCGGAAGGCGCCCGTGGTCGTGACGTCCGAGGCGTGGCCCTCCGCGTCCTCGCTCCAGCCGATCGCGCACGGATCGAAGGTGCGACAGGTGATCACGAGACCCGTGTAGCCCTCGGTACCCTCGACGTTCGACACGTACTCGACGTCCAGCATCACGAGGTCCGCGGTGTAGTGCCGAACGCCGGCGGCGCCGGCTTCGAAGCCGTAGTAGACCCGTCCCTCGCTCGTGACCTCCCCGCCCTTGTTCGCCGGGAAGCTCGCGATCGCCGCAGCGAGCTTGGCCGTGACCGCCGCGAGCTCGTCGGCCGGCGGATGCTGCGTCGGTGCGTCGAAGAACTCGCTAGTGATTTTGCCGTCGAGGTAGAAGTGGTTGTCGATCGGCTTGCCGTCCGCGCCGAACCAGCGACCGCGGCCGCCGACGCGGCGCACCGCGGCCTGGCCCACCAACGTCGCCGTCAGCGTGCCCGGCCCGAAGATCTGCGGCGGCTCGAGCTCCGGCTCCTCCGCTGCGGGCAGCGTGCCGGGAGGAACGATGATCGCCCCCGGCGGTGGACCCGGCGGCGGCGCGGGCGAATCGGGCGGCGATTCCTGGGAGACGAGCGTGCCGGGGTCGGGCGCGGACGCGCGCCGTTCGTCGGACGCGCGCTGCGCCGCGTCCACCACCGCCTGCTTCAGCCCCTGCCAGAACGCATCGGCAAGCTCGTCGCCGAACGATCGGCCGCCGGAATACTCCTTCCCACCCGCGGACGGGTCGCTGCGCGTGGCTCCGTGTTTCTCGGGCAGCTTCGAGATCGAGGCGTCGTCGATCGAGAGATTCAGCGTGTAGCGCGAGGTGTCGCCGTCGGGCTCGAGGTAGAGCGACGTCG